>NZ_JAAKRF010000029.1:0-47830 GCF_049173005.1 Aeromonas sp. 602658
CAGATCACCGTGGGCAAAAAGAGCTGGCGGCTGCCACCTCTCTTTATGGTCGCCGCCACCCAGAACCCCATCGAGCAGGAGGGAACCTATCCCCTGCCGGAGGCGCAGCTCGACCGCTTTCTGCTCAAGTTGATGGTGGATTACCCGAGCCCCACCATGGAGCTCGCCATCTTGCAGCTCAACGCCAGCGGCGAACAGCTTGGCGCGGCACCAGTGACCCTGAGTCAGACCAGCTTGCAGCGTGCCCGCAGCGAAGTGCTGGCGGTAACCATGCAAAGCCGACTGGAGCACTATCTGGTGGAGCTGGTCTGCGCCACTCGCCCGGGCAGCGGCCTTTGCCCTGCCCTTGAGCCATTGATTGCCGTGGGGGCCAGCCCTCGGGCTACGCTGGGGCTGGCTCGCTCCGCCCGCGCCCGAGCCTGGCTTGCCGGACGAGATTATGTGCTACCGGAAGATATCCAGCTGCAAGCCTATCCGGTGATGCGCCACCGCCTTATTCCCAGCTATCAGGCACTGGCCGACAATCTGGATAACGATATCCTGATCGCTCAACTGCTGGATCAGGTGCCATGCCCCTAGAACCCGGTCTGCATCCCGATATCGCCCTGTCGCTGCCACGGCTGCTCAATATCCGGCTATGGGCCAAGGCCAGGAAGCCACCTCACGCAGGCAGAAGCAGCAGCGAACGCGGCAAACCGGGCCGCTCTCCCGGACTCACGTTTCGGGAGCTGCGCGCCTATCAGGCTGGTGACGAGGTACGCCATATCGACTGGCGAGTGACCGCACGCCTCGGTCGTCCCTATACCCGCCTCTATAGCGAGGAGCTGGATCAGGCGCACTGGCTGCTGCTCGATCTCTCTCCCGCCATGTATTTCGGCTCCACACTGCAGCTCAAGGCGCGACTGGGGTGCGAGCTGGCTGCAGCCCTGATCTGGCAAGGGGAGAAGCTGCACAACACCCTGATTTGCCACGGGCTTATCCCAAATCACCAGAGCCAGCGCGGCAGCGTGCTGCCCCTGCTCGAATCCCTCTGCCATCACTATCAGCAAGGGCTGGCCCGCCGGGCGCTTTCTCACTCACTGGGCGACACCTTGTCCGGCGTGAAGCTGCCTCACGGTGCCAAGCTGACGATCATCACCGATCACAGATCCTGCGAGTCGGCGCTCTGTCAGCAATTGCAACTGCTCTCCCGCCGCCACGATATTCACTATTGGCAGATCCGTGACCCCCTCGAGGCAGCCCTTCCCCCTGACGGCCAGCTGCCAGTGGCTATCGATCGGCCAGGGCAGCACTATCAGGGCTGGCTGGATGGGAGCCATGCCGGTTTCTCCCAGCGCTACCGGCATGCCGCCGAGCAGCAGCTGGCCCACGGCAAGCAGTTGCTGTTGCCATTGGTGCCGCGCCTCTATCTGCTCGATAACAGCCAGACGCTGCAACAGCAGTGGCAGGAGGGGCTATGTCATCAGGGATGATCTCGCCCGCCGAACTCGACAGCGCCAGTCCAGCCTCCGACGCCATCACTCCGCCGCTGGCCGCCCTGATGCGCGACATCCACCCGGGACCTGATCTGATTGAACAGAGTTTTGATCCCAGAGTGCAGGCGCTACTGTGGCTATTGATCACAGCGTTATTGCTGCTGCTGATCGTCTTGATTGCCCGGAGAGTGATACGTTACCGCCGCTGGTGTCATCAGCTGGAGGGAGATCCGGCGCTGCTGGTGGCACGCATACAGGAGGCCCTGCGTCATGAAGCACTGCAACGCTGGCCCGAGGCGCGCCGATTGCAGGGAGAGGCGTGGCTCGCCTTCGTCGATCGTCACGGCGGCAGCAATTTTAGCCAGTTTTCGTCTCACTGGAGCAGTTGGCTCTATGGCAGCCAGAACCCGACTCGCGAGCAGAGCGAACAACTGCGGCAACATTATCGCCGCTGGGGTCAGACCCTCTTCTTGCAACGCTCTCCCCGCTCGGGGCGTAAAACCGCACGGAGGCATTCATGATCCTGGCCTGGCCCTGGTTTGCGCTGGCGCTGGTACTGCCCTTGCTGGTGCGCTTCGGCTTGCCGCCCCTGCGCCGCGGCTATCTGGCTCACCCCGGGTTTGCGCTGCTGCGTCCTCAGGCCGGATTACCGCTCTGGCGCGCCATGCTGCTCTGGTGCGCCCTTATCCTCGCCCTCTGCCGCCCCCAGTGGTGGGGAGAACCGGTTATTCAATATGAAGGGAGTCGGGATCTGCTGCTGGCGGTGGATCTGTCAGACAGCATGCGCACCCCTGATATGCTCGATAACGGCGAGCAGCAAGCACGGCTAACGGCGGTGCGCCAGCAGATCAAGACGCTGATCGCCAAACGGGCCGGAGACAGGGTGGGCCTCATTGTCTTTGCCGATCACGCCTACCTGCTCTCTCCCCTCACTCAGGAGATCCCGGCGCTGTTGACCTTGAGCGACGAGCTCGATTTTGATCTTGTCGGCCGAACCACCGCCCTTGGCGAAGCCATCCAGCTGGCACGTCAGCATGGAGATCCGGGTCGCCCCACCGCCCTGCTGCTGGTCACTGATGGCCGCAATACCGCAGGCAATGCCGACCCGCTGCAGGAGGCAAAACTCGCCGCAGCGCAGGGAATACGGATCTACACGCTGGGGGTCGGGGCCGATCCCGATACCTTTATTCAACCCTACGATGAGGCGGGCAGCGGTCAGGCCGATCCCAGCAGCGAACTGGACGAGCCGCTCCTGAAAGAGCTGGCACAGACAGGCCAGGGGCGTTACTTTCGGGCACGCACCCAGAGCGATCTCGATGCCATCAACGTGACCATCAATGCCCTTGAACCTGCCCCCATGCCGATTGCCCAGTACCAGCCGGTGATCGAGCTATACCCCTGGCCGTTGGCACTGCTTTGTGGCTTGTTGCTTCTGCCGTCAGGGCACGGCAGGCTGGAGTTTCGCATGGTGCGTAGCTGGCTGACACGAGGCGCACGCAGATGGAGTTGATCTTGCTCCGCCCCCTGTGGCTGATCGCACTCATCCCCTGGCTCTGGCAAGGGTGGCGCCGTCGTCGCAAGCCCACGCTGCTCGCACCTGCGATGCAGGCTTATCTGCTGCCAGCATCCCACCCTCAACGCCCCTGGCTTTGGTTGGCGACACTGCCCGTCATTTTGGCTCTGAGCGGACCGGCACTGCGCGGCGAGCTGCAACAGCAGCCTGCAGCGCCGCTCGATATCTGGCTGCTGGACTTGTCACGCTCGATGACCGCCACCGACCTCAAACCGGATCGGGCGACCCGGGTCAGGTGGCAGTTGCAGCAACTGCTGAGCCGTGCTCAGGGCGAGCGCATCGCGCTGATCCTCTACGCAGGCGATGCCTACCTCGCCATGCCGCCCACCCGGGATCATCAAGCCCTTTCGCTGCTGCTGCCCGACTTGCGCCCCGATATCATGCCGCTGCAGGGCAGCAACCCGGCACGGGCGGTGGAACTTGCCATGAAGCAGCTGGCCCCTGGAGAACAAGCGCGTCTGCTGCTGATCACCGACGACCTCACCCGGAATCAGATGACCCAAATCGCCGCCCTGTGGCCCTGCCAGCAACGCCTTCTTTGCCGCGACACCCAGTCGGCACGCCTCGATATTCTGCTTGCCAGCAGTGGTCAACCGGCCCCCATGCCCGCCATTCCGGCCAATGAGTTGGGGTTTGCCGCCCGCATGCCCGCGCAGTTGCCCGCCCCCGATAGTCAGGCCATTGCCGCACTGGCCAATCGCCTCGGCGGTGAGCTGCAGTGGCTTGGCAGCAACACACCCCGCTTTGCTTCCCTCCCCACCACGACCTCGGCCCTCACCCCGGCACCACTGGATCTTGGCCCCTGGCTGCTGATCCCCTTGTTACCACTGGCCTTGCTGGCCAGAGTCGGCGCCCGGTTGATGATGGCGCTGATGGTGGGTGCTCAGCTGCTTGCGCCACAAGACCTGCAAGCAACAGAGAGGGGAGACCTGCAAGCGATGCAGGCTTATCAAGAGGGGGATTTTCAGCGGGCAGCCCGCACCTTCAACGATCCAGTCTGGCGCGGCAACGCCTGGTATCGAGCTGGTGCCTACCGGCAAGCCATCTCAGCCTATCAGGAAGCGGCGAGCGCCACTGCCCACTACAACCGCGGCAATGCCCTGCTGCAACTGGGGGAGTTTGCCGCAGCCAAAGAGGCCTATCTGGCCGCTCTGGCGCTTGAACCCGGCCATGAAGATGCGCTCTATAACCTCTCTCTGTTACAGAGCGCTGCGGCAGCCGCTCCCGATACCAGCAACAGTAAGCAGCCCGAACCATCGGCAGCTCAGCAGGCGACGGCAATGCCCTTGCCCTCCTCTCCCCCGGTGTTGCTACTGGAGCAGCGACTGCGTAAAGAGGCGCTGCGCCGGGATCTTATCAAGGTGGAGGAGCCCTGGTGACGCGGGCAGGATGGGGGTTGTTGCTCGCACTGGCGAGTCCACTTTGCTGGGCCTTACCCCCCCGGGCAGAGCTGCTACCGGGGGCTGACCCCAGCGATTGGCTGCTGATCATCGAAGCGGATGGCGAGCGCCAGAGCAGCGAACTGGAGATCACCCCCCTACTGCGCCAGTTTGCAGTGGGCAGAGTGACCATGAGCCGGGTCACCACCCCGGTACAACAACTGACTCGCTGGCAGATCCCGCTGCACCAGAGCGGTTCACCTGCAAATACCGAGGTGGTGATTGCCCCGCTCAAGCTGGGAAATGAGTTTACCCCCTCGCTCACCCTGCCATTGAGAGAGGCGAAAACTGCCTCGCTGCCGCAACCCGCAGCCCCCTCGCCCCTCGAGATGCAGGCCAGCCTTGAGCATCAGGGCCCGCTCTATCCCGGCCAGCCGGTGATCTACCGGCTGACACTGTGGCTGCCCACCAGTATGCAAAACCCGGCCCTGAGCGAGCTTAGCTCTGCCCACTTCACTATCCGTCGCCTCGGTAGCGACGAGTGGATCGCCCCCGCTCAGGCTGGTCTGCCCGGCAGGCTCACCCGCAGCTGGCTCGTTCAGGCAAAAGCGCCTGGGCTCTGGCACCTCGACTCGCCCCGCTTGCAGGGGCAGCTCACGCAGCAGGGGAGCAAGCCGCAAAAACTCTCGGCCCGCGCGGCACCGCTCGAGGTAAGGGTCGACAAGGCCCCCGCCACGCCGGTGGCCACCCGGCTGACCCTGAGTCAACGGTTTGAACCAGCCACCAAGGGGGAAGTGGGTGAACCGCTGATCCGGATCCTCACCCTGACCATGGAAAATGGTGACAGTGCCCAGATACAGCTTGCCCCCCTGATGGCCCATCAACTGCCAAGCGGCATACAGGCACATCCCGATGGCGAGCAACAGCAGGAGCGTTACCGAGATGGCAAGCTGCTGTTTGAGCGACAGTGGCGCCAGACTCTGGTCGCGGAGCAGAGCGGCGACTACCAGCTGCCCCCCATTGATCTGCCCTGGTTTAATACCCAAAGTGGCCGGATTGAGCAGGCCACCCTGCCTGCCATCACGCTGACGTTTCAGGCAACGACAAATCGGCAACCTGATCAGCAGACATCGCAGATGGCACTGCGAGAGAGCCTTTGGTGGGTCGTGCTGGCCGTGGCGCTGCGTACGCTATGGCGCCACTGGCCCCGCTGGCGCGCCTTCTATCAACTGCAACGTGCCCTTGCCCAACAACAGCCGGATGCCAGTCGCAAGGCGCTGATCAAGTGGGCGACCATGCGCTGGCAGGTCTCCTATTATCAATTAGGCCAGTTGCCTGACGCTGGGCATAATCGGCTCGGCAACGGGCTAGCCGCACTCGAGCGAGCCTGTTTTGCACGGCCCTCTTCTGGCCCGCCCATCGAGTGGCGCGCTCTGGCGCGTACCCTCAGGGCTGATGAAACGGCCGGTATTGCGTACCTGATTTACCTGCTGGCGCACGGGAGTTCCCGCTCCCGCCACCACGCCCCCTGACAAGGATTGCCCAATGGCACTGCTGTTTTTTAGAAAAAAACGTGCTCAGCAGCATATTGGTGGAAATGATCCGGCCACTTCGCCGGTCTCTGATCCCATGGCTGACAAACAAACCAAATTTGAAGCACTGGTTCATGCGCTGCATGGCGATCTCTACCGGTATGCCTACTGGCTGACCCGGGATCCCAACGTAGCGGAAGATCTGGTGCAAGAGACCTTCCTGCGTGCCTGGAAGGCTATCGACACCCTGCAGGATGACAAGGCGGCCAAAGGGTGGCTGATCACCATCCTCAGACGGGAAAACGCCCGCCGCTTTGAACGCAAACAGCTGGAGCTGGTTGATCTCGACGATCACCCTCAACCCCAGCACGATGCACTGCACAGCGAACAGGAGATGGAGAACGAGTGGTTGCACCGTCACATCGCCCGGTTGCCCGAGGAGTATCAGGAGCCACTGCTGCTGCAAGTCGTGGGAGGATTCAGTGGTGAGGAGATTGCCGAGATGCTCGGCCTCAACAAAAACACCGTCATGACCCGACTGTTTCGCGCCCGCAACCAGATCAAGGAGGCGATGGAGCAGAAGAACCAAGCAAGAGGACACGGACATGGATGAACTCGAATTTCGCCGCAACGCCATGATCCAGCCCAACGATCAACAACCGGACTTTCTCAAAACCGCTGAAGCAAGCCAGGCTAATCGGAACTACCTCGACGAGATGAAGCAGTTCGACAGAAGCCTCAAGCGTGCCATGCAGGTAGAGGTTCCCGCCGGACTGGCCGAGCGGATCCTGCTCAGGCAAGCCATGCTGCAAGACAGTGATGCGCCAGATGAGATGCCGCCATCCCGACCCCTTGGCACGGCGCCAGTCAAGCTCCGGACATCGACATCCTGGCGCCAGATCGCCTTGGCTGCCTCGGTCGCCTTCCTGCTGGGAATGAGCACCCGCTGGATCACGCTGCCAGAAACGGCTCCTGCGGCCCTCTCCCTCGCACAGGTAGCGATGGCTCATGTCTATGGCGAAGAACCCTTTATTGAAGGTGTCGATGAGCAGGTCAATCTGCATAGCATCAATGCCAAGATGGAGAAGTATGGCGCCACCTTAAGCGGGATGGATGGGCTTAAGGTGACCTATGTCAATCACTGCTCGTTTTATCAGGGACCGGCCTTGCACATGGTGATCCAGGGAAAGATGGGGCCAGTCACTCTCTTTTTAGTGCCCAAACATGTGCCATTAACCCTGCAACAGGACACCTTTGATGATGGCACCCTCAAAGGGGAGATAGTCCAGCTCAAAGGCGCCAATATGGTACTGATTGGCGAGATGAAAGAGCCACTTGCCCCTGTTGCCAACGCCCTGCAGTCACGTCTGCAGTGGGACATTTAACATCGCTGGTTAACAACCTCAGAGCCATCCTCAATAGCAGGCGGCGGTCACGAGACGCTGCCTGTTCCCTCCCTGTTTACTCCCCTTTGTCACTCATTTGCCTCAAGATTTCGAAAAATTGACAAAATTATTTTTGTGACGGAGATCGGCAATCCAGGTCAATATTCCGCCTTTAGACCCTGAAAATGATGAATTAAACAGCAAGTTAAAACAAATGATTAACACATCGATCACTTTTATGTATTCTGCTGTCACTGGTCTGATTTCTTACCTCCTACCAGATCCATAGAATCACGCCAGAATTGATTGGGAAGAAGCTGAAATAAAAACGGATTTTGTCGAGGTTTGCATTGAACGTGCAGCCAATATCGGCAAAAAAATCTGCCTACAAGAGAGAACACCATGACGACAACTATTTTCAAGAAGAGCCTGATTGCCGCCACCATCGCGCTGGCCACCGGTCAAGTCCATGCCGCGGCATTCCAGTTGAACGAGCACTCGGCCTCCGGTCTGGGTCGCGCCTATGCCGGTGAAGCGGCTATCGCCGACAACGCCTCCGTGCTGGCCCGTAACCCGGCTGCCATGACCACCTTCGACAAGATGGCGGTTTCTGTCTCCGGCACCTACATCAAGCCGGATGTCGATGTGAATGGCAGCGTTGCTACGCCTCTGGGTACAGTTCCTGCCAGCGAATCAGGTATTGCTCCGTCAGCATTCGTTCCTGCCGCTTATTTTATTCAGCCGCTGAATGACCAGTGGGCTTGGGGTATCGGCCTCTTCTCAAATTACGGGCTATCTACCGAGTACTCCAAAACCTTCCCGGCTGGTGCCGGTGCCGGTGATACTGAACTGATGACTCTCAATATCAACCCGAACATCGCCTATCGCATCAATGAGCACTTCAGTGTGGGTGCCGGTATCAACGCCGTTTACGGTGCTGCCGAACTCAACCGCTATGCTGGTCTGCTGGGTCCGCTGAACCCACCGAGCCAGGGTGGCCCGCTGGCAACAGATACTCGCTTGGCTCACCTGAAAGGCGATACCTGGGGCTTTGGCTGGAACGTTGGCACTCTGTACGAAGTCAATGAGAACCATCGCTTTGCTCTGACCTACCGTTCACAGGTCGATATGAGCTTTGATGGTGACTTCCAGGGGCTCACTTCAGGGAACCGCACTGTTGATGGCAATCTGAAACTGGATCTCCCTGCTCAGGCCGAGTTTGCCGGTTATCACCGTTTGAATCAGCAATTCGCCGTTCACTACTCTGTCAACTGGACTGACTGGAGTGCCTTCCAGGAGCTGAAAGCAACCAGCGGCCAATGCGCTGGCGGCGTATGTCTGCAAAAGGATGAGAAGTTTAAAGACTCTACTCGTTACTCAATCGGCGGTACCTGGTATATCAACCCGGCTTGGGAAGCGCGTATTGGCTTTGCTTATGACAACAGCCCAATCGAGCCCGAATACCGCAGCCTGAGCATCCCGGATTCTGACCGTGTCTGGTATAGCGCTGGCGCGACCTACCATATCAATACTGATATGAGCATTGACTTTGGTATGGCCTATCTGGACGGTAAAGAGGTTGATGTCAACGAAGGTCTGCGTAACCACTCAGACCCTCTGCGTTGGAAAGGCTCCTCCCACGGCAATGCCTTCCTGGCCTCTGCCCAGTTCAATATGAAGTTCTGATTAGAACGCCACCGAAAAGAGCGCCGACAGGCGCTCTTTTTTTATCCGAAAAAACAGTTTCAGCGCACAGCTGTAGCACACACGTGTTTATTTTTCTTTTTCAATCAAGCTATTAGACTACATCATCCCAGCATTAAATCTTGTTTTCTCCGGATAACCACCATGAGCGTTGCCTTACTGGTCATACCATATAAAATCCTGCCTCCATCCATATGACCTATTGAAACCTCGGGTAACAGCAAGGATTTTCCCATGCATTCCATCATCAAACCGTCCGCCATCGCCCTGCTGGTGATCGCGGGTCAAACCCATGCCGCCGGGTTCCAGCTGGCTGAACAATCCGCCACGGGCCTGGGACGCGCTTTTGCCGGTGAAGCCGCCATTGCAGATAACGCCAGCGTACTCTCCCGCAATGCCGCAGCCATGACCCGTTTCGATCAGATGGCGCTCTCTGGCGGAGTCATCTATGTCAGCCCTGACGTCAATATCGAAGGCCACACACGTTTGCCGACGCAAGCCGGCATCGTCACCTCCGATGCGAGTGCACACGATATCGCGGCCTCGGCCTGGGTGCCCAACGCCTATCTCATCATCCCGCTGAATGAGCAGTGGCGCCTCGGCTTCTCGGCCACCTCTTACTATGGTCTTGGCATCAAGATGCCGGATAACTACAGTGCCGGCCACTTTGGCAATGTTTCCGATATCAAGACCATGGATCTGGGAACCTCTCTTGCCTATCGCATCAATGAGATGTGGTCAATTGGCGCAGGGATCTCTGCTATTCAGGGCGAGGGCGAAGTCGGTGGCACCTTCCCCTCTCGCAATCTGATAGCAAAACATCTGCAAGGGGATGGCTGGGCATGGGGCTGGAATGTCGGCACCTTGCTGGAGTTGTCGGAGCAAACCCGGATTGGGCTCTCATACCGCCACGATGTCAATTTGACACTCTCGGGTGATGCCATTCTTGGCCTGCCCAACGGCAAGGAGCTAAAAGACACAGGTTCTCTGGATCTTCCGCTACCCGCAACGGCAGAGCTTGCTGCATTTCACCAGCTGACCGAAAAACTGGCGATCCATGGCAGCCTGAACTGGACCAACTGGAGCAAATTTGTCCAGCTGGAAGCCGATCTGGATACACTGCCCAACATGCATATCAAGGATGAACACTGGGAAGATAGCTGGCGCTATGCGATCGGGATGACCTATCAACTGACTCCCCAGTGGCAGCTGCGCTCGGGAGTTGCTTACGATGCGAGCCCGGTACCAGCGGATCGCCGTACTATCTCCATTCCTGATGCCGACCGGATCTGGTATAGCCTGGGGATGGGTTATCAGTTCACCCCCAACCTGACCATGGATCTGGGGTTAACCCTGATCGATGGCAAGAAGGTTGATGTTACTGAAAAAATGGAGTTGCAACCGGGCAACCCGCAGAGCACCTCCACCTTCCAGGGCACCTCCGAGGGAGATGCCTGGCTGGCTGGCGCCCAAATGAGTTATCTCTTCTAAGTTCCCTCCCTGCAGAAAAACACTATGCCAATTATTGCCTTACCGAACAGGGTCAAAACTGGCATAGTGTTCTGCAACACCATAAAATCAACCCAGTACCCATACTGGAGCAAGGCATGTATTCCTACGTAGCCAGACAGCCGATCCTCGACAGAGACCTCAATACCCATGCCTATGAGCTGCTCTTTCGCGATAGCCTGAATAATGTCTTCCCGAGCATCTCCTCACAACAAGCCACCTCCCGGTTGGTGGTCGAGCAGTTTCTGCAACAGAATATCGATCAGCTGTTGGGTGGCCGCCCCTGCTTTATCAATTTTCCCCACTCACTGTTACTGGAAGGACTGGCCGAGTGCCTGCCACCCGAAAAGGTGGTGATCGAAATTCTGGAGGATGCCCCTCCGGATGATGCCCTGCTGGAAAAGGTGAAGCAGTTGCACAAACTGGGCTATCAGCTGGCACTCGATGACTTCACCATGTCGCCGGATTGGGAGCGCTTCCTCCCGTTTATCCACATCATCAAGTTTGATCTGCGTGACACGCCCCTGTTGCAGATCAGGGTGTTCATCAAGCGCCATCAGGCGCTGGGACTCACCTATCTGGCAGAAAAAGTTGAGGACAAGGCTGAGTTCGAACGAGCCAAAAAGCTGGGGATCCAGCTGTTTCAGGGCTTTTTCTTCAGCCGCCCCGAGATGGTCAAACAAGCCACTATGGAGCCCGCCCAGGTCGTGGTCATGCAGTTGCTCAATGTGGTCAACGAGACAGAACCCGATATCAACAAGATCGAGCAACTGCTCAGCCAGGATATCTCTCTGTCACTCAAGTTGCTGCGCTATGTCAATCATCTCAAAGGCCATGCCAACCCCATCTCCTCGTTTCGCCAGGCTGCGATATACTTGGGCAATACCCAGCTAAAGCGTTTTGTTTCACTGGTGGCTGCGACCAGTGCAGGCAAGGGGAAAAGTGCCGAGCTCTACCAGATGTCGATGATCCGTGCCCGTTTCTGCGAGTTGCTGGCGCATACCCATGCGCCGACCCTGCAGGCTCAGCAAGCGTTTATCACCGGTCTCTTTTCGCTACTGGATGTGCTTATGGAGCAGCCGATGGACAAGCTGCTGGGGACTATCCCCCTGATCGAGGATATCCGGCTGGCGCTGCTCGAGCGCAAAGGCACTCTCGGTTTCTATCTCGCATTTTGTGAAGACTACGAGAATGCCAACTGGCCCAAAGTCACGGCCCGAACAGCCCGCCTGGGGTTGAATGAAGATAAGGTAAGCCACCTTTATCTCGCGGCAACGACCTGGGTGAACGAGCAACTGCAAGCGATGGATACCGGCGATTAAGGGATCTCTACCGCAATAGCGGTCGCCTCTCCGCCACCGATACAAAGAGACGCAATGCCTCGTCTCCCTCTCCGCAACCTCAATGCCGAGATCAGCGTCACCAGAATACGTGCTCCACTCGCGCCAAGCGGGTGACCCAATGCGCAGGCGCCACCATGAACATTCACCTTGTGATGGGGGATCCCGCACCCGCTCATGGCCAGCATGGTGACCATGGCAAAGGCTTCGTTGACTTCGAACAGGTCAACCTCATCCACTGACCAGTCGAGACGAGCCAGCAGTCTGGATATTGCGCCAACGGGAGCGGAAGTGAACTCGGCCGGCAATGCCGCATGGCTCTGATAACCGACGATCCGCGCCAGTACAGGTACCTGCCAAGCTTGCGCAGTGGCACCATCCATCAATATCAGCGCCGCCGCGCCGTCCGAGATGGAGCTCGAATTGGCCGCCGTAATGGTGCCATCTTTACCAAATGCAGGCTTCAGGGTCGGGATCTTCTCCGGCCTCCCTTTGCCCGGTTGTTCGTCTTCGGCCAGCAACAAGCGATCACCGCGATAGACACTTGCCAGCTCGGATGCAAACGCGCCGTCTTGCTGCGCAGCGCGGGCACGCTGCAACGACGCAAGGGCAAACTCATCCATGGCACTGCGGGTCAAACTGGCATGATCAGCGCTGCGCTGGGCGTGTATTCCCATCAACTGGCCATCATAGGCATCCTGCAATCCGTCGAGGAAAAGGTGATCAAACAGCTGTTGATGGCCCATCCGAAAACCATTGCGGGCATTATCCAGCAGATAGGGGGCCCTGCTCATGCTCTCCATCCCCCCAGCCACCACAACCTTGTTATCGCCCAGACGAAGGGAATCTGCCGCCAGCATCACCGCCTTCATGCCGGAGCCACACACCTTGTTGACCGTGGTAGCAGGCACACTCTCTGGCAATCCCGCTTTTAACATCGCCTGCCTTGCCGGCGCTTGTCCCACACCTGCCGAGAGCACATTGCCCATAAACACTTCATCGATCTGCTCGGGAACAAGCCCGCCCTGTGCCAACGCAGCGGCAATGGCACAGGCCCCCAGCTCCGGGGCCGCCACCTCTGCCAGTGCCCCTTGAAACGCCCCCATTGGCGTACGTTTTGCCGCCACAATTGCAATATCCATTTGCCCGCCTCTTTTAGTTACATGGTCATAACATAGGTTTTCTATGCCATGGGAACAAGAGTTGCAGTGCAGTTTACGTTTAGGTAAGGTGCCAGCAGGATTTAGCTCGCCAAGAAGTTTATATGAACAAAAACAAGGATGAAGCCCGGAGCTACAGCATCAGTGAACTGGCTCGGGAATTTGATATTACGACGCGTAGCATCCGTTTCTATGAGGATCAAGGGTTACTCAATCCCGCCAGAGAAGGGCAGACCCGCATCTACAGCAAGCAGGATCGGGTTCGTCTCAAGTTGACCCTGCGTGGTAAGCGGCTCGGTTTCAGTCTGGCCGAGATCCGGGAGTTGTTTGATCTTTATGATGCCGACAAGAGCAGCCGCACCCAGCTGCAAACCATGCTCGGGCTGGTTACCGAAAAGCGGGAGACGCTGCAGCAGCAGATGGAAGATATCAGGATGGTGCTGCTGGAGCTGGATGCCGCGGAGCGGCGCTGTCAACAGGCATTGCAGCAACTGGGTCGTTAAAGAAGGGGGCCGTGAGATCCCCTTCTCATGCTTCAGATAACAAAAAGCCACTCCTGAGAGTGGCTTTTCTGCTACCTGACGGTTCGTGATTAAACGCGAACGAAGTCCAGGTGAACCAGCTTGTAACGTACCGGGTGACGCTGGATAGCTTTCACTTTCACGTTAACTTCTTCGCCGTTGATAACCAGAGTCAGTACGGACTCATAGAATTCCGGCTTTTCTTGGGCCAGGATGAATTTCTTGTGGTCAACAGTGATGGACTGGGCTTCTTTGCCTGCACCGTAAACGATGGCAGGAACTTGGTCAGCTTGACGCAGGCGGCGGCTCGCACCTTTCCCCAGGTCAGAACGGACTTCAGCTTGGAATACGAAAGACATAGTATGTATCTCTTTTAAAGGAATGTATGGTGCAAACTGCGACCGGTCAGCACCTCGCAAAACGAGCGCGAATACTACCATGGGCCAATAGCGGATACAAGGCTCATCCCGCGCTTTAATGCCCCTGCTCAAGACGAGCAAATTGCTGTTGCCGCTGGGCCGGACTCAACGCATCAAACTGCGCAAGCGTCTCGGCGCGAGGACAGTAGAGCCCCTCCCCGGTTTTGACCCGGATACTGTTACCGAGGCCCGCCCTGTTTTCTGCGGCCAAGGCCAGCAGATAGCTGTAAGTATCTGCCCCCACCCTGCTGGATAGCTGATTGGCGATGCGCCACAGCGTCTCACCCGCCGCGACCCGATGGCACACTGAGCGCCCCTCGCCAACCGCCGGCGCAGAGAGTGTCAGTGTGGTGCTATCAGATGACACGCTGGCCGCCAGCAGACCATCACTGCGACTCCCCCTCTCGCCAACTGCGGCACCAAGCAACGCCAGCAATGGCTCTGCTTCGTAGCGGGGGGCGACCGCCAACTGAACCGGCATGGCACGAGGAACGTTGAACTCGGCGATAAAGGGCGCTATGGGTTGCGATGGCTCAAAAGGTGAAACACTGCCATGCTGCACGGTTGCAGCGACCTGGCCGGGGGCGACCCCGTAAGCCATCTCGTCGATGCGCCGCAGTCTTGCCAGATAGGTTTTGGAGAGCTGCGCCTCCCCCTCGAACAGATCGAAAGGGGGGACCAGCCGAGCGGGAAAGAGGATCTGCCAGCGACCATGCTTCTGCTTTTGGGCCAGCGGCGGAAACTGATTGCCACGCCAGGCCACAAACATCGCTGGTGGCGTGCGCGCCAGCGGGTAATATTCCGGGTTCAACTGCACCCAGGTTTGTTCCGCAATGGGTTGATAACCGCTGATCACCACCTGCGCCACACTCAACCAGACCCCCAGCATCCTTGCCTCCCTGACTTGCGGTTTGAAGGGGCTACCTGACCGGCAACCCCTTCTTATCACGCGCTATCATGCTGTTAAAACAGTTAGATAGCAGCTTAGCACTGAGCGATGGCGTTAAGCACCCGTTTATCGGAGACCGGATAAGGGGTCCCCAGATTCTGGGCAAAGAACGACACCCGCAGCTCCTCGATCATCCAGCGGATATTGGCCACCTCGGAGGGAACAAGCTGGGATTTGGGGATCTTGGCCAGCAGCGCCTTGTACTCCGACTCCACACTGTGCACCTTGAGCATGTAGACCCGATCCCGGTTGGGATCGATGGCAAGCTTCTCCAGGCGACGCTCGATGGCCCGCAGGTAACGCAGCAAATCAGGCAACCGCTGCCAGCCGGTCTCGGTGACAAAGCCCTTGTGGATAAGGTTGCCGAGCTGCTGCTGGATATCCGACATGGCAAAGGCGGTATCGAGCTGCATCTTGCCCTTGAGCCGCTTCTTGATCTCATGGGACAGCGTCAGCACGGCTTCCACCTGCTTGGCCACCTCCACCACCGAATCGTTGAGCTCGGCGCGAACATACTCCTTGAGCGCCTCGAAACCGGCCTCATCCCAGGCCAACCCGCCATGCTGCTCGATCAGCTTGTCACATCCGCAGGCGATGCAGTCGTCAATCAGTTCCGCCACCTTGCCAAACGGGTTGAAATAGAGCCCGAGCTTGGCCTTGTTGGGCAGCTTCTCCTGCAGATACTTGATGGGAGATGGCACGTTGAGCAGCACCAGCCGGCGCTGACCGGCCCACATCAGCTGCTGCTGCACCACCGGGCTCTCCACCAGCTGGATGGCGACCGAATCCTTCTCGTCCACCAACGCCGGATAGGCTTTCACTTCGAAGCCGCCCCGCTTCTGGCTGTACTCCTGGGGCAACTCGCCAAAGCTCCACAGGGTGAGGCCGGACTGCTCGATGTCATCATCCGCCACTTGCGACAGGGTCTCCTGCACCTTGCCACGCAGCGACTCTTTCAAGGCTTCCAGATCTTTCCCTTCAGCCACCTTCTTGTGCTTGTCGTCCACCACCCGGAAGGTGAGTTTCAGGTGATCGGGCACCGCAGCCCAGTCCCAGGATTCGCGAGGTACGGTGACGCCGGTCATGCGGCGCAGTTGACGCTCCATCTCGTCCAAGAGCGGCCCCTGCTCGGGGTTGATGCTGGCAAGCAGCGCATCGGCATAGTTCGGCGCCGGCACAAAGTTCTTGCGCATCGGCTTGGGCATCGACTTGATGAGGGCCACCAACAGCTCATGGCGCAGCCCGGGGATCAGCCACTCGAACCCCTTCACCTCCACCTGATTCAGGAGCGGCAGCGGAATATGCAGGGTCACGCCATCGGCGGCCTCCCCCGGCTCGAACTGATAGGTCAGCTTGAGCTTGAGGCGCCCCTGTTGCCAGAAGTTGGGGTAGTCGAGATCGCTGATGTGGGCCGCATCCCCCTTCATCAGCATCTCTTTTTCGAAGTTGAGCAGCTCGGGGTCCTGCTTTTGCGCCTCTTTCCACCACTTGTCGAAGTGGCGAGCGGAGATCACCTCCTCCGGCAAACGGGCATCGTAGAAGCGGAACAAGTCCTCGTCATCCACCAGGATGTCGCGCCGACGGGATTTGTGCTCCAGCGCCTCCACCTCGGCCAAGAGCTTGCGGTTATCGCTGAAGAAACGGTGACGGGTCTCGAAATCTCCCTCCACCAGCGCGCGGCGGATAAACAGCTCACGACACAGCGCCGGATCGATGCGGCTGAAGTTGATGGTGCGCTCATTGGCCAGAGTCAGACCATAGAGGGTCACCTTCTCCTTGGCCATCACGGCGCCATTTTTCTTCGACCAGTGGGGGTCGCTGTGGTGCAACTTGATGAGATGGCCCGCCAGCGGCTCCACCCACTCGGGCTCAATCTTGGCGTTGATACGGGCGTAGAGGCGCGAGGTTTCCACCAATTCTGCGGCCATCACCCACTTGGGCGGCTTCTTGAACAGACCCGAGGCCGGGAAGAGGTGGAAACGGCCATTGCGAGCACCGAGGAACTCGGGCTTTTCCAAATCCTTGTTGCCGATATGACTCAAGAGGCCGGTCAACAGCGCGCAATGCACCGTCTTGAAATCTGCCGGTTCATGGTTGGCTTTAAAACCAAGCTCTTTCACCGTCTGACGCAGCTGGAAATGGATATCCTGCCATTCGCGCACCCGCAGGTAGGAGAGAAACTCCTTCTGGCACATGCGGCGGAACGGATTGCTGCCAAGGGTATCCTGCTGCTCTTTCAGGTAATTCCACAGATTGACGAAGGCGAGGAAGTCGGAATCCTTGTCTTCAAAGCGTCTGTGCTGCTCGTCGGCGGCCTGCTTCTTCTCCATGGGCCGCTCGCGGGGATCCTGAATGCTGAGGGCCGCGGTGATCACCATCACCTCGCTCAGGCAGCCAGTTTGCGCCGCGCTGATCACCATCTTCGCCAAACGCGGATCAAGGGGGATGCGCGAGAGCTGGCGACCGGTCTCGGTCAGCTGCAACTTGGCTTCGCGCTCGCCGGTGGCGGGCAGCTCGCGCACCGCCTCCAGCTCTTTCAAGAGAGTCAGGCCATCCTTGATATGGCGGGACTCTGGTGGCTCGACGAAGGGAAACGCCTCCATGTTGCCAAGGCCGAGCGCCAGCATCTGCAGGATGACGGAGGCCAGGTTGGTGCGCAGGATCTCGGGGTCGGTAAAGGCGGGACGGCTGTTAAAATCCTCCTCCGAGTAGAGGCGGATACAGATACCATCTGCCACCCGGCCGCAGCGCCCTTTACGCTGGTTGGCACTGGCCTGGGAGACCGGCTCTATGGGCAGGCGCTGCACCTTGGTGCGCCAGGAGTAGCGGCTGATGCGGGCGGTGCCCGGATCGATGACGTAGCGAATGCCCGGCACCGTCAGCGAGGTCTCCGCCACGTTGGTGGCGAGCACGATGCGCCGTCCGGCATGTTGCTGGAACACCTTGTTCTGCTCGGCGTTGGAGAGGCGGGCGTAGAGCGGCAGCACCTCGGTATCGCGCAGGTTGAGTTTGCGCAGGGCATCGGCGGTATCGCGGATCTCCCGCTCGCCGTTCATGAAGATAAGGATGTCCCCGAGCCCCTCGCGTGCCAGCTCTTCCACTGCATCGAAGATCCCCTGCAGTTCGTCGCGCTCCTCCAGCCCTTCACTTTTATCACTGGTGAGCGGGCGGTAGCGCACCTCTACCGGATAGGTGCGGCCAGAGACCTCTATCACCGGCGCCTTGTTGAAATGGCGGGAGAAGCGTTGCGGGTCGATAGTGGCCGAGGTGATGATCACCTTGAGATCCGGGCGCTTGGGCAGCAGTTGCTTGAGATAGCCCAGGATGAAGTCGATATTGAGGCTGCGCTCGTGGGCCTCATCGATGATGATGGTGTCGTACTGGGTGAGCATCCGGTCGTTCTGGATCTCGGCCAGCAGGATACCATCGGTCATCAGCTTGATATGGGTCTGCTCGCTAACCTGATCGGTAAAGCGCACCTTGTAACCCACGTAGTGACCGAGTTCGGACTCCATCTCCTCGGCAATACGGGCCGCCACAGTGCGGGCCGCCAGACGACGCGGCTGGGTGTGGCCGATGAAGCCCTTCACCCCGCGCCCCAGCGCCAGACAGATCTTGGGGATCTGGGTGGTTTTGCCCGAGCCGGTTTCGCCGGCGATGATCACCACTTGATGCTCTTCAATGGCTTTGGCGATCTCCGCCTGCTTCTGACTGACCGGCAAGTTGTCCGGATAGGTGACCTTGGGTACACCCGCCAAACGGGACTGGTAACGCGCCTGCGCCGCATCCAGATCGGCGGCAATGGTCTCGAGTACCGCAGCCTGTTTGCCCTCGGGCAACTTCTTGGCACCGTGCAGACGGCTGGAGAGACGGCGGGCGTCGAGGTTCATGCAGGCAGAGAGACGGCGGCGCAGCGCCTCGATAGAGAGAGACAAGGTACGAATTCCTTAAAAGAGTGCCCGACAAGGGGGCCATATCGATAGCTGGGGGAGATCCTAAAGAGCACAGACAGCAGGTGCAAGCCTTAACATGAGACACTGGAGAGGCAAATTAGCCTCCATACCAGGCTACGGATGGGTGAACGCACCATCTCCCAAAACAATGAAGCAGGCCATTGGCCTGCTTCTGTTGCATGTTGCATCCGGTCAGCCCTTAGCCGTGATTGTGTACAAAACAGGTGGTGAGCTGGGCATGGATAGCCTGCATCACATTATGGCGATTGATTACCCCGAGCAGCCTGCCCTCCTCCACCACCGGATAGATCTTGGGTTTCTGTCCCATCATCATCTCCGCCAGGGTGAGGATGCTGGTATCTGGCTCAACAGTCAGTACCTCCTTGCGCATCACATCCTTGACCTGAGCGACCTGCTCACAGTGATAAGCTTCCTTGAGCATCACTGCAATGCAATCCTGCTCGGAGATCCAGCCGATCAAGTGTCCCTGCCCATCCACCACTGGCCCTCCCAACTGATGACTGTTCAAAAATTTCTCGACCGCAGCCTGCACCATCATGTCTGCAGTGAAGGTTATAGGTCTGCTCTGCATATAATCCCTGGCTTTTAGCGATTCCATATCAATTCCCCTATCCATAGTCCAATCAGGCTGGCGTCTTGCGCGTCAGTACCGGCACCACGCACGGCTTGCTCCAAGCATAGCTGGCTCACTGCTGGATGGGTCAGCCTCTCCTCCCCCATCAACCGATTGCATATCTGTTTTCATTGGCCGGCATGGCCGCAGCCATCATCTGTGGCAGATGATCCGCTAACGTCGCCACCACGACAGGATCTACCCGACCCTGAGCCGCCAGTTGTTGCATAAAGGCCAGAGCATCACGAGCAGGCAGCCCACGTCGATAAGGTCTGTCCTGCACCATGGCCTGGAAAATATCGGCTACCCGCAGGATGCGCGCTTCGAGCGCCATCGCCGATGCCGGCAGATGGAACGGATAGCCCTCCCCGTCAGGCTCCTCATGGTGATAGGCAGCCCAGCAGGCAATCTCCTCAAACCCTTCGATATGACGCAGGATCTGGTAGGTTTCGAAACTGTGGGTATTGATGATTGCCCGCTCCTCCGGCGTCAAGCCGGCAGGTTTGTCCAATATTTCATCAGGAACCCTCAACTTGCCGAGATCATGCAACAGCCCTGCAATTTCGAGCATGTCACAATGGACACTACTAACCCCCAGCCGCTCAGCCAGGGCACGCGAAAGACGGCTAACTCCGAGGGAGTGTGTCATAGTGAATGGACTTTTGGCATCAACGATACCCGAGAAGATCCTGGCCAACGCTTTTAGCTCACCATTATCGGTGATGCAGGACTCCCGCTGCCTCAGCATCTCGTGCATGTAATCATTGATGGCTCGCACCTCCAGTTGCAACCAGAACGCCTCCGAGCGGGAGGCTTGGAGAAAACCATCCAACAGATCGGTGGCAAAAAACTCGTCACGGCAATCCTGCAGGCGTGCACGGATCTCGTGTGTATGCATTAACAATGAGCCATCACCATAGAATGGGGCAGCCAGCGCATCGCAACGATCCACCAGAAAGATAAGGTTGGCCTGACGAGCAACCCGGGGGTCCACATCGGCCATCTCGCGCAAGAGATGCCAGTGGGTATGATGATAACGGATAGGCAGTGCCAACGGGGCCAGCAAGCGGAAATCCTTGAGCAGCTGATATCCTACCTCGCAGTGACGCTGGGAGGACTCCCAATCGAACTCACTAACCAGATGGTGATGGGTGATGGTCGAGGAGACACCAATATCGTGCAGCACGCCGAGCTCAAACAACAAACAACATTCAGCTGTATCCAGCCCCAATACCCGACCACACTCGGCCGCCATGATCCCGACCCGTTTACCATGGGCCACATCGCCAATTCCTACCAGATCCAGTGACGCAGACAAGGCATAAACGACCTGTCTGAGATCCACCTGAAGCGAGCACGAACCGGCTTCCTGCGCTCTGTTCATGATCCCTGTCCCATGCTTTTTTGTGATTATGCAAGGGTGTCGTTTTACTCCTTGCTACTGATAAATCTAGTCATTAATCCCATGGTTTACCTCATCACGGTTTTGCAAAAAGCAGTGCAAAGAGGCTTATAGAGCCCTTGTATCCCTACTACCGCTCAACCGGGCCTCTTTCACGCGAACAAGACCTGCTGCTCGATGGGATTGCCGGGATACACCCAACCGGCGTAGAAGGATAAAAGCGGTCATCGCACAGCATGTGCGAGCAGTCGCGACACCATAAGGTTCCGCACACTGGTGTTAAACAAAGCTCGTTATTGCAGCTAAATGCAGTCACGCGGTGCTTCGGATGGCTGAAGAGGTTTCAGATATGAAAAGCAGGCGAGAGGTTATGCTGTCTTCATCAATCTGGTTTTCTGTCTTGGTGACCAGCGAGAACAAATAGAGATCGTGCATGTTGATATCACATCTTTGAGCTGTACAACCAGGCATTAATTTTCTGCAGTTATCCATAGATAAAAACAATAATATTCCACGTTCCACAAACCGAAAAATATAATTCCTGATTGGCAAGATAGTTAAAATAAGGCATGACAGCGTATTCATACCTGAACTTTATCATGCTTCAGTATTTTTCGTGAAATGGCGTTGGGCTACTGTAGCTTGCCACGACTATTTCATACTAACAGTAACCCTTACAGCAATGGCCTCACCAATATAATTAATAACCAGCACTGACAATAAATATCAATAATCAAACAGCAAACTCATTTACTTTCAGTTGTTTTTCTAATCTAAATCCCGATTTGGCTGGATTGAATATATAACCAGACCCAGAGACATTTGTCAGGCATGAGCAATCTTCATCTGCTTTCCTCAAGAACTTTCTAATATTTGACAATGAAACCGAAACGGTATTATCGCAGACAATACGATTAGTCCATACACTATGTAAAATTTCATCTTTTGAGATCAATCGCCCTACGTTATTTATCAAATAAATCAATACATCCCTGTCTTTTTTACCCAGTCTAGACTGTACCAACAATCCCCCCAATGCTTTGTATTCGACAATGCCATTTTGAAGATCAAAGGTAACTCCCTTATCTCTATTTACCATTTTTATATACATATCATTTCACCTCGACTAATACAGATTCACATATGCCTGATAACTAAGCAGCAATAATCCTATGTTTTAATCAAAATGTAGTGATGCTAAAATAATAAATTTATAAAAATAAAAAAGCCTTTCTTTTCAGTCGGTTGCACCATCCCTCTCTCATCTGTCATAGTAATTTCATTGTTCATTCATCACTCCGAATGCTCAGTAATAGGCAACCTTTTCAAAGGCCACCTCCTGTATTATTCAATTCTCAAAACCATGCAATAACGACTTAATTAATCTTATATCACTGCTATATAAAAAGAGTTCATGAGTATCCTCACATGACATAAAGAATACAATGCTGGTTAAATATAATGCTGGTTCGACGCAAATTTACATGAAAAGATATGATTTAATAGGGGGTTAATTTAGATCAATCTATTATCCGATAGCTATGTAGCTATTTGCCAGATCATCGCAGAGAGTTGTCACCAACTTTAATAACTGTATTTTTACGTTACCGCCTCTGATTATCTCAGGAACCGACATTAGATATGTCTACCAGTCACTTGATAGCTTTATTTACCATAACGTATCAAGCCAGATTTAAACTAGACATAACTTGATATTTATTGTCAAGCTGGCATATATTTAACAGCATTATCAACAACCACTAACAAGTGAATATAAAACCAAGAAATATTCCACAACAATAAATATTCAGATGACAATCAAAGCAACTTCTTACATCCTGCTTATTTTGCTTTATAAACATCTCCATCTGTTTTAAAACTACGCAACTAATAAACGGTTAAGATTTGTGTCAAGGTTTATAGTGAGACACCTCACTTAAAATTTTCTATAATTAATGGATTAGATAAACTAATTAATGCTGAAGCTGTGATGAGCGATGCCTCACTATTGAGAACAAATAATATACAGGGTGCTTGAATAAGAGTATTGCAACTATAGTAATGTTACTTATAGAATCACTAAAAGTACGGCTACCGTAGATAGAGGTCTAAGGATTATCTTTCACTGGATGAGAGCCTTGTTTATAACGTAAAATTTAATCATTGGTGGTTTTGCATGCTGGACTACAACCCCGTCTCAGGTGACGTCACATGGAACTCAGAAGTGATTGCTCGATTAAGCAAAAGCGAGATACTGATTTTTTCCGCTTTACTAAAAAAATTAAATCAGTTTTCCAGTAAAGAGGAACTGATTGAAGAAGGGTGGCCTAACAAGTTTGTCTCTCCCAATTCATTGGCAGTTGCTATAAAAAACATCAGAAAAGTACTACAAGAAACTGATGGGGCTTTTACGATAGAAACCGTTCACCGGAGAGGTTATATACTTCATGGCGCAGCAGACAAGATCCAATCTAGCATGATTGCTCTGCAACTTCCTTGTGACTCGTCAAAAAATAAAAATGAGATAAATACAGAGAATAAAGCAACCGAATCAAGTTCAGATGAAGTAGATGAGGCCATTATTGATATGGCCAAAATTAACGCAAAGATCATAGCGCAAGAAAATCATGCCAGTTATTTTAAAAAAATATTTTTCAAAACACTATTCTCGCTGTATTGCGTAGCGATCCTGTCATTAGGTATCATGTATTTCTTTTCTTCAGGTGAGCTTTACTGCTATCAGTTAAGTGAAAAAACAAAGATATGTGGCGTTTTTGAGCTAAATAAAAGCAAGCAAAAGTCAATATCTGACAATATACAAAAGAAATCTGGTCTTTATCTTTATGGATATGACAACAATGATCAAGACATTAAAGTTCATAGCGTTGACTAGTTTCATAGCCCTCCATACTTATATTATTATTCCGGTTATCAATGGTATGGGGTGCAATTATAACTCAGAGGCAAATGATGTAAAGATGAAATATATAAGCACATGTCGATTCGGCATTGTAGAAACAATCGCATGGAACAAGATTAGTGGAGAGAAAAAACTTTTTAAAGGAATCTTGGCAAAAAAGAAAGACGATTTGTTTTTTTTTGTAGTTTATTCAAAAGAACTATCCGAACCTATATTCGATTTTGATGATGGTCTAAATGTAAGGTTTACCGATGCTCATATATACTCGGCGAAGCAAATTCATGCGGGGCAATACGATTGGGTTCTTCTAAGAAACCCATCGTATCGTGTTTACAAGGTAAATATGGCTGGCAAGTTGGGATTTTGGTAATGCTATTCTTGCTAGCCAATAATATTAAGTAGCATAGTTTTTAATTTTATATCGATTGACGCCTTCTTTATCGGCTTAGAGCCAATTTTTTATGTAGCTTAACATGGCCTCTTCTTTCATTGGTTTTGAGAAATAGTACCCTTGCACATATTTTACCCCCAAGTTTTTCAACACCCAAAGCTCGTCTTCTTCTTCAACACCCTCAGCGATAACGTACATACCCGCTTCGTTCGCATAAGTTAATATGGAGTTCAAAAGGCGCTGCATGGATAGTGAGTTATTAATGCCAGACACTAGATTCTTATCAATCTTGATTGCATCAAAAGCCCCCATACTTAGTGTAGAAAAAAAGGCATAGCCAGTACCAAAGTCATCAAGGTAAACTTCTACTCCGAGTTCTTTTATTTGGCCAACCGCATTAATGAACACTGACTGCTCAACGATTGGTACCGACTCAGTAACTTCTAAATTTAATGAACCTCGTGGCAATTTACATTCTATGAGCACCTTTTCCATTAAGTTTCTAATTATCCCACAATTGAAGATGATCTGAGAGGGAGATATGTTGACTGTAACGGGATAACCTGACTTTAGAATAAAATTTGCTGCGCATTGTACCATAAGTTCAAACAGTGCATTCATATGGCCATAATCTTCAGCCCACTGAATTATATCAACCGTGCTAAAATTAGGATGTCGCAGTAATGCTTCAAATGACTTTATTCTCCCCTGCTCAATATCGTGTAGCGGCTGGAATACCGCATAGCATTCCCCCAACATTAACTCTATATTAAATCTTCTTTGCAAATAAAATGTCTCATGATTTTTTCGGTAGTCCATCTTTTCTTCAAAATACACTGGCGCACGATCATGGGAGCATTTGGCTGCATACATGGCCATATCCGCTTTATCAAGCAACTCTTCTACTGCAACTGCTTGATGGGGATAAGCGCTAACTCCAATAGAAATACCAATTGAAAATGTGCGCTCGCCTAGTGCGATGGGCTGCGTTATTTTTTCGATTAGTTCCTGACAACGCGGCAGGGCTACACTTTTCTCACCAGGAATAACAAAAGCAAACTCATCACCACCAAGGCGTGCGACAGGGCTATTCATACCTAAGATTGATGACATTCTTGCTGAAGATATCTTTAATACAAGGTCACCGGCAGCGTGTCCCATAAAATCATTAATTTCTTTAAATTTATCAAGGTCTGCATATGCGACCAGAAACTCTTCATTGGTGTTACATTTTTCACTTAATACGCTCCTGAATCCCTCTCTGTTAAGCAAGCCAGTCAAAGGGTCTATTAGCTTACTTTTTCTAAGCTCATCTACCGTTTTCTGCAGCGCATGTATAATGTGTGTTTCTTTCTTCCGCATTATCAAGATAATGCTGGTACTAATGCATATACTGTAAAATAAAATGAAGTCATAAAGAGATAAATCCAAAGCTACATTTACAGCAGCGCAAAAAGCTGAGACCAACGCCGCAATAACAATTCTCACATAGGGTCTGGATTTAATAAAAAGACAAATAAATGATGCCATCAAGATTAATGCGAACGTTTCCTTTGATAAGGTATGAAAAAACTCATTTACTATAAAAAAAACAATTGATGACAGTGACACCAATAAACAAAAGTTCATCATCTTCAGGTTTTTGTTGTCAGGAATGAATTGCTCTGACAAAAAAAGATATGATGTAAAAAAGGTAAACGCCATTAGGTTTGCGGAAAACAGCTGATATACCAATTTTTCTGAGGAACTAGGGAAAACCAGGACAGATACACTTGCAATAAGAGTACATAAGGCTCCACCAAAATGGAGCCATAAAAATGATAGCACTTCATTGTCTTTTGAAAACAGAGATATTGATGATTGCCAAAAATTCAACACAAATAGAAAGCCAATGATAAATACAGTGTTATTGACGGCATACATTATCAATGATGACCAATAAGACCCCATTCCCATAGGATAATTTTGGCTACTAAAATAGAGTAAGTTGAACCCTATTACTGTCATGAAAATTGATATTAGTGAGATTGTCTTATCTATGCAGCGACCAAATGCCCATAGAAAAAAAACCAGATAAGCATTAGGTGCCCAGATAATGCTATATTCAGAATGATGATGCCCATCATTTTTCAATGTATGGAATACATCTTGATAAATCATATTACAGAGTGTTAATGTACACAATGCAATAACAAGTGTAGTATTCTTGATGGCACTCATAACATGACCTTATAGGAGACATCATCCAGATTTTTTGCTAAATGAGCAGTTGAAATATAATCGCCCATCAATGCAAAAAATGGTGTCCGACAAGCTATATCCAGATCTGTCTGACTTTGCACTCTATCTAATATGAGTTGCATTGCCAGTTTTTCTTTAACATAGAAGCAGGTATCAATAAAGTGATTAACTTCCGCCAAATTAGATGGAGGTGGTCCTAACCTGACATATTTAAATAGTTCTTTAACCACCTGAAAATCTCTGGGTTCGTTATCTTTCCAGTTATACCCACCCAGACAAACCATATGGCCACTATCGACTATTTTAAATAGTGACTTTTGCCACTCCTTATCATTTTTATGATATGGTAAATTCAAGTCAAGAATCAACTCTATCTTTTGAGAGCGCAGACTATCCATTAATGCTATTAGCTGGCTAGATATTTTTGGTAATACTCGTGGTTCAGCCTTAAAAAATAACTGACATGGCCGACGTCCAGCTTGATGATATGCCTTGCAACACTCTTCAAGAAGTGACATTTGTACACAGGTGATCATCAAAAGCAAATCGTGATCACAGGAATGATAGAATGAAGCTGCCTCCATACTGAGTGGTCTAAAATAGAAACCAGCCATTCTTTTTTTAGGGTCTTTGCTATAAATATCTTGTACAAATAATCGAGTATAGCTATTCCACCACTCAATATCATCCTCACCGATGTTCCAACTGTTATCCTGTTCCATTTCATCCCCAATCTGACCGGTCTATGATGTTTCAAATTTGGCAGATTGAGATTTTAAGTTGAACCATCAAAAAGATGATGATTAATAAAATAATAAAAAACCACTCATCAAGACAGGTGATGGTAACATAACATATTGATTTAATTTGATTTTATGGATAAACATTACAAATGACCAAATCTCCAAAAATGATCTTTTTACAACGTGAAGTTTAATTCGTCAGGCTCTATTTTTAGAGCCACATATATTACAACTCGGCAACCAGCCTCTGATAGCTTTCATATTTGCACTTCTGCACGGGGGTGGTTTTATAACCATTCCAAGCTCAACGAGCTGTAGTATATGGATATTACTCTTGTTGTTCAGTAGTGATGGCGTGAATAACCGACAGTGCAAAATTGAGGGGATAATGGTGATCACATCACCACTATCCCCAGTTAGTTCCATTCAATCGGTATCGTTCCGGGAAACAAGGCCTCCTCAACGACGTATGCACGCTACCTGGCTAGGCTGTGTGTCACCGAATCCACCAACGAGACCTGTGTGCATATAGACGGCGGCATGTGCACTAACAGCAAGAGGGTCGTACGTCTCACTCGTCCAATAGTCATCGAAAGAGCCACCACACTTGTTAGCCAGTGGCCATCCATGAACATGACACAAGGCATAATTCTCACCAGAAGAAGGAGATATCTCGACAAACAATGCCTGCAATTCAGCTACCGTCGGTAGACGGCGTCCGATGCTATTGCAGTAGTTGTCGGCATCCAGCCAATTCATGGTGGCCGGATCCGGCTTGAGGAATCTCGTTATCATCAATTCTGTAAAGCTGACCGTTGCCGCTTTTTGCACGGTATCGCTATTTTTCGCATATAGCGTCACCTCCACATCCTCAACCACGCTGTTGCGCAGTGACACGATCACCTCACCAACGTCATTGGTAGTGGTCGTCCATGGCGACTCGTTATCGAACGTGGCGGTGCCCTTGTCAGCACTGAACTGCACAGTGATCGGCACATTTGCCAGAACCGACCCAGCAAGGTCTTTGAATTTGGCCACTATTGTGTTCAAGGCCTTATTATTGGCGGGCTGATTATTGGTCCCCACGGCTAATGTATCTAGCACCGGAAAGAGTGCGAAGTTGGCATCACTGGTCATGCCCGTGTCACCAGAATTGGCTTCAGCCCTTGCCGTCACGGCGACCGTCTCAGCCCGGGTGTTGATGAGGGTCACTGTTGCCAGACCATTACTGTCGGTCACACTTGTCGCTGCGCCCAAGGTTGCCGTGGTGCTGCCATGCGACCATACCACGCTAGCGCCCTGCATGGGGTTCCCCTCGATATCATGCACAGTCGCAGTCAGCAGGTCAGCGCTGACGTTATCCGCAGGCTGATTGTCAGTGGTGGTCACCAGCTGGGCCACTCTCGCGGTGGCAGGGTTGGCGGCCAGAGTCACCTGCAGTGATGGAGGAAGAGTGGTCAAGGGAGCGCCATCCAGCTGTGGCGTCAGGGTGACAACGCCAGACTTGGTCCCCGTCAGGATGTACTCATAGATGCCATTGCCCCGGTCGTTTTCCATCAGGGAGATAACATCTGTATCCACACCGCTATAACCTAGCTCCACCCGATCACTGATGCCGATTACCGGTGTTTGATTGTCGTCTTTGAGGGTCAGCGTCAAAACTGCGTTATCAACCCCATCCGCCACTATGGTGGACTTGTCGACACTGAAGGTGGATTTGGCGGGGTCTGGCCGCCCCTGCACCACCGCAGAGAGCGAACTGCTTGTCTCGACCCCCTCGGACGGATCGGTCACCGCCGGATTGGTGGCCGGGATGACCGCAAAGCGAAGCTGTTTGCCACGCTCGGCATCGGTCAACAGATAGCGATCACCTCTGGCGAGTTCGATGTCACTATTATTCAGCCAGCGCAATACACTGCCCTGTTCCTCGTCGGTATCTAGGTCATTAAAGGTATATGTTCCCAGCAGGGTATCCCCCACCAAGGGCGCCGCCGGGCCAGTCAGTGTCACGCCAGATGCCACTGGCGCACGCCCCTGCACCGACAGGGTGTTGGCACTTTCGGCCATTGCTCCTGTCGTTTGCCACAGCACCATCCACAGTGCCAGATATGACAAATAACGAGATATCACCTTCATTCAAACACTCTCCGGTTTACGACAGCACCATCACCTGCTGTAACTAGCCAGCCTCGCCATTTTTACAGGCCAAGCTGATTAAAATGGTGGGCGCCCGCGGGCGCCCTGTATTACTGATTGATGTGCCCACCTCACCTTCCCTGGCAAGGCAGGAGAACCCGTTATCCATCCGATAACCATCAACCTCTTGCTGCGGGCGATGGTCCGGATATCATGCCCATCCAGCCGGGGCTGGTGATGGCTTTACTTCTTGGTGACATCAACCCGCAGCTTGCGCTTCTGATCATCCTTGCTTGGGGTGTAGGTTTCACTGACAGCCCCAGGAATGTTGATGTAGTTGCCACCTGCACCATCCTCAATTTGCCATGTGTAGTTGTAATCACTCGCCACCCCAACCCCACCGGCACTGGTAGTGACCTTGGCCCTGAGTTCGGTCGAGACAATCGGATTGCCAGCAAGCGCAGCGTCAGTGGCCGCAATGACGATCTCGACGGCATCCACCTCATTGGGATCAACCACATCAACAGAACCATCGCCATCAGGAGAACCCCCCGCCGCCGCAACTTCATTCCCCTGATAAGGGTCTGTCGTGGTTGCATCGGTTTGCGGAATAACTCCTGCTGTGATTTGGGTACCAAGATCTGCCAAAGTCAGGGAATAACTATCACCGGTTACCCCCATATCAATGCCATCGCGATACCACTTGTACTCACTCGGTGCTTGAGCATCCATATCCGGATCATCAAAACCTTGTTCTTCAATTTTGAGGCTGTCACCTACATCCACTCGACCGTTGTTGTTGACATCGACATAGTTGAATGACACTCCAGTCAACGTTGGGGGTCGCCCCTTCACAGTATCGGTTGGAGCCGATGTCAGCGCGCTGGCGCCACTGGCTACGCCCCACATTACCATTGCGATCGATACCGCGATTTTTTGCTTTCTCATCACTTGCTCTCTTCCTTTTGGCTACAAAAAATGACTTACATGGCGTCGATAAACGCCACTCCAGATGCTCACAGCGCCGCAACAATGACGCGCACCCGTTTCTTCTGATCCTCTCGCACGGGTAAATAGGTCACACTGGTCGCCCCAGCGATATCCACAAAACGTCCAGTACCGACCTCCTCCTCGATCTGCCACTGCCAGGTCAGTCCTGTGCGGCACGCGCTCGAGCCGCAGTCAGGCACGGCCGTCAGTACAGACCCCACCTCAGGAAAGCCGTTAACCAGCCCGGTAATCGTCACTCCCATCAAGCTCGCGAGGTAATTCACACTGCTAGCCGGCCCCGTGTTGCCGCTCTTGTCGGTAGCCGTGGCAGTAATGGTGCCACTCCCCTGCACCGTCGGGGCTTCCAGGCTGTAGTTGCCATCCACGTCCGCGGTCGTGGTGCTGGTCGTGCCATCCGGCCAGGTAATGGTCACCGTGCTGTCCGGTTCAGCCTTGCCACTGACCTCCGGCTTGTTGTCGCTATTGCGATCCGTCACAACCAAGGTCGGAGCCCCAGGTGCCGTTGAGTCGGTGTAGTTCACGCTGGTAGCCGGCCCCGTGTTGCCGCGCTTGTCTGTAGCCGTGGCGGTGATGGTGCCACTCCCCTGCGCCGTCGGGGCTTCCAGGCTGTAGTTGCCATCCTCATCTGCAGTCGTGGTGCTGGTCGTGCCATCCGGCCAGGTAATGGTCACCGTGCTGCCCGGTTCAGCCTTGCCACTGACCTCCGGCTTGTTGTCACTATTGCGATCCGTCGCAACCAAGGTCGGAGCGCCAGGTGCCGTTGAGTCGGTGTAGTTCACGCTGGTAGCCGGCCCCGTGTTGCCGTGCTTGTCTGTAGCCGTGGCGGTGATGGTGCCACTACCCTGCGCCGTCGGGGCTTCCAGGCTGTAGTTGCCATCCTCATCTGCAGTTGTGGTGCTGGTCGTGCCATCCGGCCAGGTAATGGTCACCGTACATTCCGGTTCCGCTTTACCAGTGGCCTCTGGCTTGTCGTCACCATTGCTGTCGGTCACTGTCAACGTCGGGGCCCCCGGCACAGTTGCATCATCAATAAACTCAAACTCCATGCTGTCATTCGCCACATGCCCACTCGGGAAGGTGACCTCTACATCCAGGCGATACCGAGTGCCGGGGTTGGGTTGCCCAGGCGCAACCAGCTCACGCCCCGTCAGTACCTGTGCAGGCCCCTGAAATGTCAGGCGATAGCGGTACTGGTAACCATCGCGGTCCGCTTCTACATCCCCCTCAATACTCTCAATCGGGATCCCATTTCGCGCTTTGGCAGGCTTCTGACGGGGGTCAACCACCCCCCAGTCAACGTGGTAGTGAGCACCGGGGCGAAGTTGAACAAAGTGTTCTGCCAACTGAATAGCGGGTTGCAGCCCAGAGTCTTCCGAGACGACAACAACCCCTTCCGCGATGGCTTCATGGCCATCAATGTCGGTGACGATGGCAACGATCGGATATTGATTGGATTGGCCAATGCGATAGATGGGCAAGACCGGAAGTGTAAGGGAACGTTTGTCCTGCCCAACCGTATCGGCAGGGCCAAGTCCACTGAGCCCCAGGATCTCGCCAAACCACTGGATGGAGGCTATCTGGCGGGAATGCTGAATGTTGAGCGTCAAGGTCAGGGCTTGCCCCTCTCCCGCAGAATACTGGTCGTTGAGAGAGGCCTTGAGGAGTACCTTGTCGCGATACTCGAGCACCATGTCATTGTTACGCTCAACCAGATCGTGGCGCATACCTGCCAGCGACTTGTCGACACGGGACGGATTCAGCATGTCCGAGAGCGTAGCCCCCAGCTTCCACTCCAGCCCCAGCGTAAAACGGGTGTCATGTTGCCTGCCGCTCGCTTCAACTTGCTCGACATCCATCTTGAGTAACGGGAAGGGGTTATAGTGCAGACCGGCAGTGATGGCATGCGGATCGCGCTCAAGCTGATCTGCGCCCAGCAAGTCAACCCGCTCCCCCAAATACTGCTCGGCAGTGAGCGATGCGCTCCATTGCGGATAGGCCGGCAGATAGGCCTCAAGACGCACATCCATACCGCGTGCTGCGCGCTCTTCCATACCCTCAAACCGTGGGGAGTCACGCCAACTGCTCAGTGGTGTATAAAAGTTGGCACCCAACTTGAGATAGTCACGCCACGCCTCAGCCCCGACTCCCGCACGCCAGTGCCGGTTGGTCAGGTCATAATCAGCAAACAGGTTGTAGCCCAGCATCCAGCGGTCTAGGAAATGACGCTGGCCCACCCCCAGGTTGGCAATGGTGCGCGCCTGCCCATTTCGGCGTAGACCAAACTGGGTAAACAGCAGGGTCTGCTGCTCTTCCGCAAGCGGCAACAAGAGATCCGCCTCGGCAGTGACCATATTGAAATCGTCATCCAGTGTCACCCGGGTTCTGGCTGTGCCCATCGTCCCCAGCAAGGATGCTGCATAGGCATTGGCCTCCTCTTCAAAATGGGTGACCAGTTGCTGACGCCAATACTGCTTCTCTTGTTCTGACCCATGATGCGGTGCAGTCGCATCCTGTGTAACGCTCTGCGCGGAAGGTGGTAGATGCCGCAGACTTCGTTTAAACCCCTTAACCAATTCACTGTGGTTTTCCTGATCTGCCGGCATCTCTGACTCGGCAGGTGAAAACAGCTGCCCCAAGCGGGCAGCCTGCTCGGCAACCTTCTGCTCGACATCCACAGGGGTTGGCGTAGGCGCCGTCAAATGCAGTGGATTGGCACCTGACAGCGCAGGTAAAACGGACGCACGCGGTAAATTGATAGTGTCACCTACCGGCAAATGAGGGGCGTTTAGCGCCAGGTTGCCATTTAATGCCAACAGTTGGTGAGGTGTTGTGCCAAACTGGCGTGAGACAGAACCAAGCGTATCTCCCTTTGCGATCTGATAGCGGATAAGTTCAGGTTGCTTGGCTGCGGGCATGGAGAGTTGCCCAGCCGCATAAGCCACAGGAAATAATGCCTGCTGTCCTAAAAAGAGATAAGTCCAGACGCTTTGATGGACTTTACTTGGTGTGAAACTCATAAATAGACCCTTGAGTATATCTTTAGCGGCAGGACTATATATGAGGGGCTGCATTTGAGATCTATATATTAAATTTTAAAGTCACAATAAATAAATAATAAATGTAATTAATTTAAATAACCCACCTTGGTATCAGCTTGATACATATAGCATTTCTCTTTATATCAGCCATAAACACAAACAAAACAGACCTCATTGAGCTCTATTGCATCAGGCATGCTCATTTAACTGGAATTCAGAAAACGTGACAAGCATCACAATTAAATCTATTTATAATACAGCTTGAGTTCAGGTTTGCTGCGATGTCAGTCCATGAGCACCCCTGTTCCCCTAATACATTTTAAAGTTCAAAAAACATCCACCAACAAAGAATCTTAATTTTTATCAGCATCCTACTTCACCTTGGTATATTTCTGTGTCACCACCGCTCGAACATTGTTCCACTCTGGCAAACGTTTCCGATTAAACAGTACATCAGCTGTGATTTACTCGCGGAACAGAAACTTCATAAGCAAAGCACGAATAATTTTCGTGCCTCCTATGAAAAGAGAGTGCATCGCCATAAATAGAAAAGAGGTCGACACCTCTTCATATTAAAATAATAAATTAATGTTATGCCAATTGGTTATTTTCTTTCTTCATTTACGACATCAGTGCTAAAAAAAACAGTACCACTCCTCCATAAAATTCAATTAAGGCTAAAAAAAAGCCATTTTTGTGAGTCAGGTAGCGCTATTGATTTTTTTTAGTCACACCAGTGGAATCGTTTACACTACTGTTGCGCCAACCACATTAATTAATCGGCATTTTATTGTTCTGTCTGCCGTCAGCATTAATTACTCCCCTCTTTCAGAGGCCAAAGGTAGAGAAATGGAAAAGATCTGCAAGATAAGTGGTCGACGCACGGAAATGCTCGTTAACCTGACGCAAGGAGCTGAAATTATCTATTGGGGCAACAAGTTAACATTGACGCCCCCGGAGCGCTGCCTATCCCTTGATCGGCCAGTGCCTTTTGGCCGACTGGATTGCGATGTCCCGTTAACTTTGTTTCCGGACTCCGGTTCGGGCGTCTTTAGCTCCCCTGCATTGGAAGGGCATAGAAATGGTCAGGATTGGTCTCCGGTCTTCACTATTCAGTCTGTCGAGCACGACGAACATTCCCTACGCCTTGTCAGTCATGATCCTGTCGCTCGCCTGTGTCTCTTGACTGAACTCACCATAGATCCTCTTTCTGACATTGTCGCCGTGCGCCATACCCTGAACAATGAAAGCGAGGAGCCCTTCACGGTAAACAGGCTCGCGACAACATTGCCATTACCCATGCGCGCCATTGAGTGTTTGTCATTCTACGGGCGTTGGGTTAATGAGTTCCAACAGCATCGACATATCCTGATGCACGGTGGATTCCAGCAAGAGAACCGCCGTGGTCGTACGTCTCACGAACACTACCCGGCGCTCATCATCGGCACCAAAGGATTTGATGAACAGCACGGAGAAGTATGGGGAGCTCATCTGGCCTGGAGCGGTAATCATCGAATGCGAGTTGATGTAAAGGCTGATGGTCGTCGTTTCTTGCAGGCCGAAGCACTCTACTACCCGGGGGAAATTTGCCTGCAAAAAGATGAACGCATCACGACCCCCTGGCTCTATGCAACCTATTGTGCTGATGGCCTGAATGGCATGAGCCATCAATTTCACCAGTTTGTGCGTGAGCACATCCTGACCTTTCCGCAGCGACGCAACTATCAGACATGCCGACCGGTACATCTCAACACATGGGAAGGTATCTACTTTGAGCATGATCCAGACTACATCATGTGTATGGCCACTGAGGCAGCCAAGATGGGGGTGGAGCGCTTCATCATTGATGATGGCTGGTTCAAGGGCCGCTGCAATGATAGGGCGGCACTGGGTGACTGGTACCTGGATAAGCAGAAATATCCTGATGGTTTGCAGCCGGTTATCGAACATGTCAAAGCCATGGGCATGGAATTTGGCATCTGGGTTGAACCAGAAATGATCAGCAAAGATTCTGATCTATATCGCCAACACCCCGACTGGCTGATGGAACTCGATGGCTATGAGCAACCAACAGGTCGCAACCAATATCTGATCGACCTGCAGAATCCTGATGCCTTTGCCTACTTGTTGGAACGTCTTGATGACCTGCTGAGCCGCTATGATATTGCCTATCTCAAGTGGGACATGAACCGTGAAACGGTCCAGCCTGCTCACCACGGACAAGCTTGCCAAACACGCCAGGTACAAAATGTCTATCGACTGATGGACGAGCTTAAAACAAGGCATCCACATATCGAGATTGAATCATGTGCTGCCGGTGGTGGCCGTATCGATTATGAGATCCTAAAGCGAGTGCAACGTTTCTGGCCATCTGATAACAATGACGCACTCAAACGTCAGGAGATCCAGAGCGGGTTTAGCTATTTTTTCCCGCCTGAAGTGATGGGCTCTCATATTGGCGCTCGACATTGCCATGCCACTCGCAGAGTATCCGACATCGACTTCCGCGGGATCACAGCCTTGTTTGGACATATGGGAATAGAGCTCGATCCGGTCAAAGAGTCGGACGAAGAGAAAGCTGGCTTTGCAAAATACATCGCATTGCATAAGCAGTATAGAAACCTGCTTCATAGCGGAATCACCTACCGTATTGAAAGCGACGATCAACAAGCTCAAAAAATCCATGCCGTCATAACTCCTGATGCCAAGCATGCATTAGTGATGGTTGCACAGCTAGATATGCCTACATATGCCCACAGCGGCACTTTACGGATACCGGGATTAATCGCGCAAACACAATATCGCGTCAACGTCATCGCGCATCCGAATAACTTTCATAATGGCCTGGTTAACAAGCAACCCGTCTGGAGCCTTGCTGGTATCGTATCAAGCGGCGAATGGCTGCGCCAAGTAGGTCTGGCAATGCCAATTCTTGATCCAACTACGGCCATCTTGATCGATATATCAGCGTTATAAATTGACAGTTTAATTATCTCGATTCACAAATAATCAGAGCGAAACGGCCATTGAATTATGGCCGTCCTCGATGTCATCGACATGATTAAAAACCGGCCAAGATAACCCTTTGGGTTTTCATTATATTTAGACTAAATCTTCATTATTTCACGTTATTGTATTAATCAAGAAAAATCACACATGACACTCACAATAAGGATGAAACTTTATGAGTATAAGCAATGTCGCCAAACTTTCCTATGGTATAGGAGCCCTTGGTAAAGATTTGGCATGTTCGATAATTTACATTTATTTAATGTATTACTATACCGATGTCGTTGGCCTTGAAGCTGCATTCGTAGGCACTTTATTTTTAGTCGCCAGAATTTGGGATACGTTCAACGACCCCATCATGGGTATGATTGTTGATAATACTCGCAGTCGCTATGGTAAGTTCAGACCATGGATCGTTATTGGTACCCTGATAAATTCAGTCGTGATGGTAGCTGTTTTCTTCACCCATGAGTTTGAAGGAACCGCACTATACATTTATACAGCTATCAGTTATATCCTCTGGGGAATGACATATACAATCATGGATATTCCCTACTGGTCGTTCATTCCCGCGCTAACCAGCAATAAGAAAGAGCGAGAGCAGATTGTGGTGATCCCTCGCCTGTTTGCAAGCTTTGCCTGGTTTGTTATGGGAGCCTTTGGCATGAAAGCTATCGATATTTTGGGTGATGGCGATAGTGGTGCCGGCTTCGCCAAGGTATCGATGATTATTGCGCTAATATTCATTTTGAGTGCTTTGCTGACCGTATGGAAAGTAAAAGAAGATAGCGCTATTGCGACCAAGGTGTCTGAGAAGATCAACTTTAAAGATGTAAAAGCGATTATCTTCCAAAATGATCAACTAAAGGCTTTGATAGGTATTGTGTTGTGCTTTAACTTGGCAATGCAGTTAGCCGGTAGTTTTGCTATCTACTACTTCACTTATGCGATGGGCGATAAAGATATGTTCGCCGTCTTCATGGGATTTGCGGGCTCTGCCGAGATCATCGGACTGGTGTTATTCCCACTGATCGTCAGCAAACTATCTCGCCCCATGATTTGGCGCCTTGCTTGTGTTTTCCCACTGATGAGTTATGTCATCTTGCTGCTTACCGGTCATTTTATGCCAGAGAATACACTACTGATCGGAATGGCAGGAGCCGCAATGAAGTTGGGCTCAGGCTTTGCCTTGGCGATGTCAACTCTTATGCTGGCAGATGTGGTTGATTACGGTGAATACAAGATGGGCATGCGCAGTGAAAGTGTCGTCTTCTCGGTGCAAACCATGCTGGTGAAAGCTGCCAGTGCATTTGCCGGCTTCCTGACTGGTATTGGGCTAACAATAGTTGGCTATGTCCCAAATACTTTGCAAAGCGAAGGCACTGTGCTGGGAATGCAGGTCTTGATGTTAGGCATTCCGAGTCTGCTAATTTTTCTGAGCTATCTGATTTATAAATCAAGTTATAAGCTCAATGGTAAATTTCACGATGAGATACTGGCCGCACTGGGTCGAGTTTGAATATAGAGAAAAACAAGTTGCAAGAAATAAGTGAGTTCGTCATTTAGGTTCTCACTGATAGTCGCATCATTTTCACATTAATAGCTCTAGGTTACCTGGTGAAATAGGTCGTGCCTTTTATTCTCTTAACGATGCAAAGAAAATCCATTTAATATTGACAAGTAAGGAAAATACATGAAACTAAAAAAATCAAACTGCTTCAGTCTGCTTTTATTAGCGATGCTGCCTTTGTCTTCTCAGGCTGCATTTGAAAATTTCACAACTATTGGATATGCCAAGTGGGGCAATATAAACACGAATAACGATGAACGTAATGGGGGTAAAGGAGAACTGGATGCTGTACTACGAGCCCAGGAGGGGTATGGCAACTATCGTCTTGGTAATGAGATGAACTGGTGGGAGTTGGGTTTCAAGGCTGACTTGTGGCGGCAAGAGGAGGCTTACTTCGATTTCACATATTATATTGGCAGTGGCGACAAGTGGAGCGATGTCGGTACATTACAGGTCTGGTCTTCTGCTCATAATATATTGCCAAGTTTGCCTGGCGCGGTAGTCTGGGCCGGGGAGCGATTCTATCAGCGCCATGAAGTTCACATGATCGATGTCAAGTATTGGGATGTCTCTAACAAGGGCTTTGGTATTGAAAATATTGACGTTAGCGGCACCAAGCTTCATCTCGCCTATTTCACCCCGGAGAGCAGTTATAATGCCCTTGGTGAAAATGGGGCCTACCATGACGAGATCCGTTCGTTACACCATTTTGATGTTCGACTATCCGATATAAATATAAGTAGTGGTGCTCATATAACGCTCGGTTTGAACTATGTATTCGCCCAGAATGATCATTTCGAACAGTTTGATAACAAAGGTTATCCAAATCAGGATATCACGGATAGCGGTGCAATGCTGAGCATGCTATACCAGCAGAAGTGGGCTCTAGGTAGTAATACGCTCGCTATGCAGTATGGTATCGATGGATTGGCTGGCGGTTTGATGAGTGCCGAGGGAGCCTCAGCAGTAAAATATGCGATTGGAGTCGACCATGATGGCAGTAGTTTCCGCGTTATAAACCATGGCGATCTCTTTTTTAATGACAAGTGGAGTGCTCTTTATTCAATAGCTTATCAAAGCCTGGAGCTTGATAATGAGTACGGCAGTGACTGGTTCAGTGCTGGTATGCGTCCGCAATATAGTTGGAATGACTTTACAGCAACGGCTCTTGAAATTGGTTACGAGCGCGTCAAGGCTCAAAATGGTTCAGGTGTGAACAACTTCTCCAAGGTAACGTTGGCACAAATGTTCCAAGCTGGCCGCTCTGTCTGGGCTCGACCAACCCTGCGTTTATTTGCCACCTACACCGAACTGGATAATGAGTGGAGTCGTCAAGGCGATGTGTATGGCAAACCTGTTAAGTTGACTGGCGATAAAGCCGGTAGTCAAAACGAAGCGACTTTCGGCTTTAATATCGAAGTATGGTGGTAAATATATTGACTAAAAAATGTCGCCATACTAAATACTAGTATTGCGTTATCTATGCACAATGCCAGTCAGTTATATATGACTGGCATTGTTATTAGTTGGCTGTATGTGACACGACATATACCTGAGTCGTGTTTACAATGATTCATTACGAAAACTCTGTGCCTCTAGGCTATATCTCATACTGATGTTATTGATAGGCATGGTTGCACGATAGTGACAGTTCTATATAAATATCTTTAATAAAGAGCGTGATAAATATTTCTCTGTGAGGAAGCCTGCAATATTTTTTGGTAACCTCCGATAAAAATATAGCAAAACCGTTCTGATGAGGTTAAGTAATCAACACTTCCCTAAGGGAAACATCATGGCTCATTTTTTACAAACTTGATTTTTATGAGATAGCTTCTACACCAGAAAATAACGAGTTTGTTATCTCCATCAGATGAGATATCCAGCTTGGTGAACTCGAATCTTCTCCATGAATCTAACCTGGTGTAGAAAGTATGTTTATAACACGCCATAAAATAGAAGCGCCGGATGATACCCGGCGCTTCATCATGATGGTCTGGCAGGCTTCACTTAATAAAGGGTGCAGCCCCAACGGTAACTACGCTCAAGCAGTTGATACTCGGGACGCACGCTCTGGCTCCAGGAGTCATCCCCGCCCACCCCCATGTGGGCGCCATCGAGACAGACCCACAACCCCTCTTCGGCCACCAGATCGCTCTGGTGACGAGCAGCGGCCAGCTGTTGCTGACTGAAGCGGCTGGCACTGAAATGGAAGCAGCCGTTTACTGTCGTGCTACCCAGCTGCAACTGGCGGGTATCGCAGCGCAAGCCGTTGTCGCTCGGGAAGATGTAAGGGGTATGCATGGCCTCCAGCGGCAAACTCCAGCGCCCCAGATCGGCGCCCAGCAGGCGATCCGGATAGTTTTCGTGCGGGCCACGCCCCAGCCATTCGGCTCGCGCTGGCACCTCGGCCAGATGAAGCAGCAGGCCAATCCGCGGCAGCGACGGCAGCACCTGTGCCAGCTCGGTCTCTATCTCCAGGCTCATGGCGCCATCGTCGGTAAAGCGGTGATGCCAGTGACTCACCAGCAGCAGCTCATCGCGGTGGAAGTAGCCATGGCTGACCCGGATATCCCCTCCAGCGACCGCAATCCCCAAACAGCGATGTTGCCACTGACCGAGACCACAGCCCTGCCAGCGGGCAATCCAGGAGTTGGGGTCAGCGTGATCCGCTTCGCTGGTGCCGATGTCGTTGTCGAGCGGAGCCCGGTAGAAATGATCCATGATCGGCGCCAGCAACTGCTCCTGCCCCGATTTTTGCCAACTGGTGATGCGGCCGCTCTGCTTGTCGAGCCGCCACTGACTGTTTGCGGTGGTGACCCGCCAGCTATCCGGCTGCTCGCTCAGGGTGGCGGCAGCGGCGGGAGCAGGCAGAGCAAGGGGGGTCGGCAGGGTGAACTGCTGACGGGCGACCTTGTGATCCGCCTGCGACCAGGGGGTAGCCTGCGGCTGAACGATGGCCAGATCGAGCCAGGCCAGTGAGCCTGCCGCAAAGGCGGGCAGTGTCTCGCTCAGGGTCAACTCGACCACCCCCTGTGGCGCCAGATCAAGGGAGAACTCCCCCTGCTGCTGCACATGGCCGTTCTCACACAACAGCCAGCAAAGCCGCTCGTTGTCGGTTTCCCGAAACAGGTATTCGCTCTCGATCCGCACCCGCAGCGGGGTGTGCTCGAGCAGGGCAAAGCGGAACGGCTGTTGGGCGCGCTTAGCCTCGCACGGGGCGGGATGGGGGGTGCGATCCGGGAACAGCAGACCGTTGCAGCAGAACTGGCGATCGTTTTGCACATCACCAAAATCGCCGCCATAGCCCCAGTAGTGGCGGCCATCTGCGGTGTATTTGTCGAGCCCCTGATCGACCCAATCCCAGACAAACCCGCCTTGCAGACGTGGATGATCGCGAAACGCCTGCCAATAGTGGGCATAACCCCCCAGACTGTTGCCCATGGCGTGGGCATATTCGCAGAGGATCAACGGCCGGTGCTCGCCGGGCAGGCCGATCCACTTGGCCAGCGCCCACTTTGGCACCGCCGGGAAGGGTTGATCCTGATGGGTTCTGGCATACATGGGGCAGATGATGTCGGTGGCCGGGGTATCGGCCCCGCCCCCCTCGTACTGCACCGGACGGCTCGGGTCGCTGCGCTTGATCCAGCCATACATGGCATCGTGGGCCGGGCCGTAACCCGACTCGTTGCCCAGCGACCAGATGATGATGGAGGGGTGGTTGAAATCCCGCGCCACCATGCGGGTCGCCCGCTCCAGAAAGGCGTTGCTCCAGGCAGGATCCCGCGCCAGCCGCCCCATGGGGGTCATGCCGTGAGTCTCCAGATTCGCCTCGTCCACCACATAGAGACCGAGCCGATCGCAGAGGCGATAGAAGTCGGGGTGGTTGGGATAGTGGGAGCAGCGCACCGCATTGAAGTTGTGCCGCTTCATCAGCAGCAGATCCCGCTCCATGGTGGCACGATCGATGGCATAACCCCTGGCGGGGTGGTGTTCATGGCGGTTGGCACCACGGATCAGCAGCGGCTGACCGTTGACCCGCAGCAGGCCGCCACAGATCTCCACCACCCTAAAGCCCACATCGCACGCCTCGCTCTCGATGGCCTGACCCTGTTCGTCCAGCAGGGTCAGGGTCAGACGATAGAGATGGGGCGTCTCGGCGCTCCACTTGCGCGGCGCAGCCACATCGAGCCAGAACTCGGCGCGATCGTCATACGCCCCTTTTTCATCAATGGCTTGGGTGCCGATCGGCTGGCGCAGGGTCGCGACCCGCTCGCCACCGTCATAGAGATTGGCCTCCACCGACAGACCGGCCCCATTAGCCACTTGCAGGGCAATCTTGAGACGACCATCCCGATAGCAGGCATCCAGCTCGGGGGTCACCCGCATATCCATCAGATGGCGGGACGGTTTGTGCAACAGGCTGACGGAGCGGAAGATCCCCGACAGCCACCACATATCCTGATCTTCCAGATAGGATCCGTCGGACCAGCGCAGCACCAGCACCGCCAGCCGGTTGCGACCGCTCTGCAGATATGGGGTCAGATCGAATTCGGCGGGCAGCCGGCTGTCCTGGGAGTAACCGACCCAGCGACCGTTGCAGAAGAGGTGGAAGGCACTGCTCACCCCGTCGAAGATGATCCGGCTCTGTCCGCTTGCCAGCCAGTTGGCGGGCAGTTCGAACTCGCGGGAGTAGCAGCCAGTAGGATTCTCTGCTGGCACTCGGGGCGGATCGCAGGGAAAGGGGTACTTGATATTGGTGTAGATGGGGCCATCGGTGAGCGGCCGCGCAGCTGGATAGGCGGCATCCAGCTGCCAGTTGCCCGGCACTGTAATGGGGCAAGCATCCACCAGATCCTGCGACAGCCAGCTCTCGGGCACCAATTCGGGAGCGGCAAAGAAGGAGAAGCGCCACTCGCCATCGAGCAAGAGACGGGAGGAAGAGGCCAGATCCCCCCTGGCATCCGCTTCGCTGCGCCAGCTGAACATGGGGGTATGAGTGGGTAAACGATTAACACTGGTCACAGCCTGTGTTTGCCAATCGGCACGACAAATGATTTGGTGTAACGCCATACTGTTATTCATCTTTTATAACCTTTTTCAAATCTCTGATTACAAAATGGTCGGTTAGTAACTAGCGGCTTTTTTTAAAACCATCGTTCTACCCTTTAACAGCCCAAGTGTTCCCATTCCCGAGAGGGTAAAGACAGAAATAAAGGTGAAAGTTGCGGCAATAATGCCCAATACCAAGTAGGTTTCACGAAAGCCCATCACCTCATACATAGATCCAGCCCACACAGACATAAACATGGTTGCTAGCTGCTTGAAGAACTGATAGCCAATCAACCAGATAGTCGCACTAAAGCGAACATCAAATTCACTAGTGATGTACTTGAATGTACCGACCAACAGGAATGGAACTTCCAACATATGTAGAGTTTTCAGCAAAATGACATGGCTAACTGTCTCGGCGAATGAGGAGCCGATGATTCGAATAGACATGATGGCCCCAGCGATTAGCAGGGCATTTTTTCCGCCAATTCGATTCACAATCAGTGGGGCAAAAAACATGATGCTGGCGTTCAGTAACTCCCCCATCGTAGTGACATAACCAAAGTAACGAGTACCTTCTTCTTTTGTATCAAATAATGCGGTAAAAAAATTCGCGAATTGCTGATCAAATACGTCATAGGTACATGCCACCCCGACGACATAGAGGGTGAAGAACCAGAATTTTGGTTGTTTTAACAATCCCATTGCCAGTTTTACGCTAAACCCTTTCTGATTGGCGCCAATACTATCTAGCACTTCACTGGTGCTACCACGACCAGGGTTGATAAAATAGAATAAAACCGCCATTACAACAGCAAAAGCAGACCCCACCCAGAACACGAACTCATTGTTGATGGTAAACATGATCCCTACAATAGAGGCACAAAGGGCCCAGCCTATTGCGCCAAACATCCTTGCTCGGCCAAACTCGAACTGACTGGAGCGACTCACCTTCTCAACATAAGCCTCTATGGCTGGAGCCCCGCCTGCAAATACAAAACCGATGTACATGCCCCCTACGATAGAACCGAGATAGATGTTCAATTTCAGCAATGGTGCCAATACATAAAGAAAGAAGGGCGCGAAGAATACCAGTAGTCCAATGATTATCCAGAGCAAATGCTTTTTCAGCCCTAACTTGTCAGAAATCAGCCCAAATACTGGCTGAAATAGAAGTGCAAATAAAGAAATAGTGCCGAAGACAATTCCAGTTTCAGCCTTGCTGATATCATTGACATCATGCAGCCAAATCGGGAAAAATGGAAAATAAGCTCCCATTATAAAAAAGTAAAGAAAAAATATGGCACCGAACATTACCATATTCCTATTCAATCCAAACAATCTTTCTATACTCATCAAATATCCATCCATTGTCCATAATAAACCATTGACTTGAGAGAATGTCCTCAGACTGCCCTCGCCTCATGACAAGATTACGAACTAATTACGATGGATATTGTGACGTAACACACATCGATGTAAACGATTACACCAGCACCATATGGAAGTATATAAAAAAGAGACCCCACTAGCACAATCAAATAATAAATTTCTGATTATAAAAATAATAAAATATGGAAAATTAAAGCAGCTTCATTAATAGAATCGAAATTATGTAGATGGAGGTTATAGAGATAGCGACCTGATCTCATCAGGTCATTAAGCAGACCATGGTGATAACTGCTCCCCCTACGATGGTGGCCAAGATGATTAGACCACTACAAACCCGTTGGTGATGGGGGGGCAGGGACGCTCCCATGATGCAGACTCGATAGAGGGTAGTGGTGATCAGATCACCGAGTCCTCAGTTAGTTTCATTCAAGCTGCATCAATTTGGGCAACAATGCTCCCTTTCAACATATAACTGGGACAGTGCCTTCAGTTACCCGCGCGCGCCGCCAGTACCCGCTCCACCGTATCGACGATGGCCTGAGTCTGGGGATCGATCTCGATATTGGTCTGCCAGCCAGCCTTGACCCAACCCAGGTTGGTGCGGGCCAGGGTCTCGGGGATCAAGTGAACGCAAAACTCCCGCTCGCGCACCTCACCTATGGTCAGGCTGATGCCGTCGATGCCGATGTATCCCTTGGTCAGCACATATTTCATCAGCTCGGGAGCAAGGCGATACCACACCTGACGGTTGTTGGGTGTGTCGATCACCGAGGTAACCTCTGCCATGCCAATGATGTGGCCAGACATGACATGACCGCCGATCTCGTCACCAAAGCGGGCGGCCCGCTCCACATTGACCTTGTCCCCCACCTGCAACAAGCCGAGATTGGTGAGACGCAGGGTCTCCTGCATCAGATCAAAGCTGACGAGCTCACCCTCGACCCGGGTGACGGTCAAACAGCAGCCGTTGTGGGCGACCGAGGCACCGAGGGCCAACCCTTCCCCCCACTCCCGGCTGGGCATGCGGATCACATGGGTACGGAAGTTGGGTTGCTCTTCGATGGCCACCAGTTCGGCGGTCCCCTGCACTATGCCAGTGAACATCTCTCGTCTCCTGCTACTGCAAAAAGGGCAGGTTAACCTCGGGCAGAGGGTGAGACAAGGGTACAGGCTGACAAGCTTGCGCCCGATCGCTATAGTGACGCCGTTCACATCCGGGTAAACAAGGAAAAAGAAATGCAGGTATATCAATGTTGTGAAGCGATCCGTATCGCCTATAACCAGATTGGCTCCGGCGAGCAGGGCTATGTGCCAAACGCCATCGCCGCCACCATCCGAGCCCTCAACGCGGTCGCCGCCGATGAGCGGGTACCCGCCGAACTGCGCGAGCAGGCTGCCTATGCCGCTGCCAACCTGCTGATCAGCGATCACGAAGACGCCTGATCCTGCCCCCCGGGGTGGCAACTATTTCGTCCTGGCTGAATTTCAGGCTAGAATGCCTCCCCCACCCTTTGCACTTTCGTCCGAAAGTGCAAAGGCTCTTCCCGATTTCCGCTCTTTTTTACTCTTATCTGATCCACTCGGAGGTGTCAGTGCAACGTTATTGGTCCGAGGCGAAGCAGCTCGTCCGTCTAGCCAGCCCCATTCTGGTCGCCCAGGTGGCCCAGGTCGCCATGAACTTCGTCGATACCGTGATGGCGGGTCAGGTGAGTGCAGTCGATCTGGCAGCCGTGTCGGTGGCGTCCAGCTTCTGGCTACCGGTGATCCTGCTGGTGCAGGGGATCATCATGGCGCTCACCCCCATCGTCTCCCAGCTCAATGGCGCCCGTAAACGCGAAGCCATTCGCCCGGCCGTCCATCAGGGTTTCTGGCTGGCACTGATCGTCACCCCGCTGGCGATGATCGCCCTCTATTACAGCCCGCTGGCGTTGCAGTTTATGGATGTGGAATCGGTGATGGCTGCCAAGACCACTGGTTATCTGCACGCCATCCTGTGGGGCCTGCCTGCCTTCGTGATGTTCCAGGTGCTGCGCAACTTCAGTGAGGGGCTCTCCCACACCATGCCTACCATGGTGATCGGCTTTGTCGGGCTGGCGGTCAATATTCCCGCCAACTACATCTTCATTCACGGCCACTTCGGCATGCCGAAACTGGGCGGTGTGGGTTGTGGCGTGGCTACTGCCATCGTGCTGTGGGCCATGCTGCTGGCGATGATCCTCTATGTGAAGCTCTCCCGTCACTTCACCGAGATCCGGCTTTTCTCCCAGCTGGCTCGCCCCAACGGCAGCCGGATCTGGCGACTGTTTCGCTTGGGCTTCCCCATCGCCATGGCGATCTTCTGCGAAGTGACCCTGTTTACCGTGGTAGCCCTGATGCTGGCTCCTTTCGGTGCCGAGACGGTGGCGAGCCACCAGATTGCGCTCAACTTCTCCAGCCTGGTCTTTATGCTACCCCTCTCCATCGGGGTGGGTGTCACCATCCGGGTTGGCCACAGCATAGGTGAAGGGCAGCCCCATCACGCTCGGGTAGCGGCTCGCACCGGCTTGATGCTGGGGATGGCCATTGCCGCGGCCACTGCCGCCATGACGGTGCTACTGCGCGAGCAGATCGCCTCGATCTATACCGATGATCAGCAGGTGATCGTCCTGGCGGCCATTTTGCTGTTCTTCGCCGCCATTTATCAAATCTCCGACTCGGTGCAGGTGGTCGCGGCCGCCGCACTACGCGGTTACAAGGATACCCAGGCGATTTTCTACGTCACCATCGTCGCCTACTGGGGACTGGGGCTGCCCACCGGCATGATCCTGGGTCTGACCGACTGGCTGGTGCCGCGGATGGGGCCGCAGGGCTTCTGGATCGGCTTTATCGTCGGCCTCACCAGTGCGGCCCTGATGCTGGGGGCGAGATTGCGCTACATCTATGGCCGTTTTGCCACTCCGGAAGCCTGCACTACCCTGTCGCGATCTCAGTAACAGGGCTTGGCGAGCGACAACTCGCCTGCAAAATCAACAGGCTGCGCAAGAACTGGGCAAACAGTCTCCTTTGTGCATATGGCCTGTTGACAGCCTTGGGGGGCATGGGTAGTATGCCGACCACGTCAGCAGCGCTGGCGTAGTGAAGTAAGAGAAAGTGGGTTTATAGCTCAGTTGGTTAGAGCACTACCTTGACATGGTAGGGGTCGTTGGTTCGAATCCAATTAAACCCACCACTTTTTCTGTGATGCGTCCTTAGCTCAGCTGGTTAGAGCACCACCTTGACATGGTGGGGGTCGGTGGTTCGAATCCACTAGGACGCACCATCACAGATTGCTGTTATGCGTCCTTAGCTCAGCTGGTTAGAGCATCACCTTGACATGGTGGGGGTCGGTGGTTCGAATCCACTAGGACGCACCA
>NZ_JAAKRF010000030.1:0-46579 GCF_049173005.1 Aeromonas sp. 602658
CGGGAATAGCTCAGTTGGTAGAGCACGACCTTGCCAAGGTCGGGGTCGCGAGTTCGAGTCTCGTTTCCCGCTCCAAACATTTGTAAGTGACATTCCGTTGCGGGAATGGCTAAGTTGGTAGAGCACGACCTTGCCAAGGTCGGGGTCGCGAGTTCGAGTCTCGTTTCCCGCTCCAATCTCTCTTCGAAGCTTTCATAATCCCTTTGAATTACCCATCACATCGCGCTGCGATGCTTTGTCGTATCTGGCGTTTACTAGGCGCGTCTCTACCACCTCCTGCCAACAGGAAGGGGATGTGGGCTCATGGTGCGGATTGTACGAGGCAAGCGGTTGTGACTGGTGGTGGAAGGCGAGAATTGCGGGCAAAAAAGAGGAGGGGCCTTGGCTCCTCCTGCATGATTCACTGGCGCGGGCTTAGACCAGAGTAACGTTTTCAGCCTGAGGGCCTTTTTTGCCCTGGGTCACAGTGAACTGGACTTTTTGACCTTCAGCCAGGGTTTTGAAACCGGTGCTCTGGATGGAGGAGAAGTGAACGAATACGTCCGGACCCTGGGATTGTTCAATAAAGCCAAAACCCTTGGTTTCGTTGAACCATTTTACCTGGCCGGTGCGAATGTCAGACATGTGCTAAATCCTATCAATAACAAAATGAAACTAAGCCCGTGCTGGGCTGCATTTGCCTTGCAAGCAGGGGTTGGCTCATGACTGACCACGTCTCTTTGTCCCAGTAGCACGTAGAACAATCCCTGTCTAAAGCACAAACGATTGTACGTTAGCGCCGATCCTTGTCAATTTGACCCCTTTCGTTTTTTGAACAAGCTAAAAATATTGTGAAGTCAGTAGCTTATTTGAAGATATTTGACTGAAAAAAACGGGAGGCCAGCGCCTCCCGTTTTTATTATTCCTTGAGGGCGAACCCTTCGCCCTGCCGGTCGTAGCGATAAACCGCCTGACCGTAGGAGCGGATCTCCACCCGCTGGATGCGGCGGGTGTCGTCCACCAGGATGAAGATAGAGCGGCCCGATTGCAGGCGGGTCAGGGGGCGATCCGGTCCCTCGATGGCGATCAGGCGGCTCAGCTCGGCACCCGGCAACTCGAATTTACGCCAGATGGAGTAGAGGGTCTCACCCGCCTGCACATCGTGTTGCAGCCAGGTACCGTTGACCTTCTCTTCGACCGGCTTGGCTGCCGCGGGGGCACTGCCTGCCGCGCCATTACCGACAGTTAGAGCTTGAGCAGGTACGGCCAGCGGCACTTCCAGCGAGCCGGAAGGGGCTGCTTTGGGAACGGATGGTGCCGGCTCCCAGGCCAGTACCAGCAACCAGAGCGGGATCAGGATCAGCAGACCTATGGTGTTTTTGCGGGGCAGCGGGCTGGACAGCTTGAATTTGCCTGCTTTGGCATCCTGGCGGCGTTGGCCGAGGTTGCTCATCCCTTGGCCAAAACGTTGGCGCAGGGACAGGGTCGCGGCATTGATGCGATGGAGCAGGGATCCTTGTGATTCGTCTTGGCGACGCTGCTGGGCTCGTCTGTTATGGCCTCGTGGGCGACGGTCCGGGGTGGGCACGGCATTTACCTCTCACTACATTGCCTGCCATCAGGCAAATTCGTCGCCTATGGTAAACGGACTCGCCCCCGAGGGGGAGAGTCCTGAGGCGGAAAATTATCAGCTGAGACGAAATTGACCCAATAATTGCTGCAATTTGTCGGCCGCCTGACGCAATGCCTGACTGGTTTTGGCCATTTCGGTCGCATCCTGAGCAATGTCGTTGGCCAGTGCGTTGGTTTTTGACAGGTTGCCGGAGACGGTTTCTGAGACCGAGCTCTGCTCTTCGGCGGCGGAGGCGATCTGATAGGTCATGTCGTTGATGGTGGAGATGGCCTGGTAGATGCTGCCGAGCGCCTCTTCCGCCAGATCCGCCTCGCCCACCGCCTGATGGGTCAGCTGCTGGCTCTGGGTGATGGCGTTGACTGCATTGGTAGAGCTGAGGCGGATCTTCTCGATCAACTCCTGGGTGTTCTGCACCGCCTGCTGGGTATTACCCGCCAGTTTGCGCACCTCGTCGGCCACCACCGCAAAGCCGCGGCCCTGTTCGCCAGCCCGGGCAGCCTCGATGGCGGCGTTGAGGGCCAGCAGGTTGGTCTGGTCGGCAATCCCCTGAATGACGGTGAGGATGCTGGTGATCTGGGCGCTGTCGTGAGCCAGCCCTTCCACCACTTCGGCCCCTTTACCGGCTTCTGCCGCGACCTTGTGCATCGACTGGATCACCTGCTGGAAGCGCTCCTTGCCCTGATCGGCAGCGCTTTGCGCCTGTTTGGCCGAGTCGGCGGTATTGTTGGCGTGGGTGGCGACCTCCTGACTGACGTAGGACATCTCCTGTACCGCGGTCAGCATCTGCTCCATCTCGGCCTGATGATGCTGCAGATTGTTGTCGGTCTGACCGGCAATGCGATCGGTGTCACCGGCGTAGCGGTTCACCTCGCTGGCAGTCTTGAGCACATCCCCGAGCAACCCTTGCAGCTTGTCGATAAAGCGGTTGATCCCCTTGGCGAGATCCCCCAGCTCATCCACCGAGCGGGTCGTGAGGCGTTTGGTGAGATCCCCTTCACCATCGGCGATGTCATCCACCAGGCTGACCATCTGACGGATGGGGCCTGTGATGCTGCGTGCAATCACCAGCATGGTGGCCAGCGCCAGTACCAGTACGATAAAGGCACCGACCAGCTGCTGGGTCACCGCGGCCCGGTTCATCTCATTGAGCTGGCTCTCCAGCTGATCGGCCCCCGCCAGTACCACCTTGTAGGGCAGGGTGACGATGATGGCCCAGTTGCGGCTCATTCCCGGCACCATGATGGGGACGGAAATACGGAATGACTCGTCCAGCTCCTGACGCTGAACTTCCGGTTTCAGGTACTGCTGCCACTGGTTGCCCAGCACCTTACTTGCGCTGCTGCCGAGCAGGCTGGCATCACCGCTGGTGCCTGTGATGACACCGGCGGCGCTGACGATCAGGGTTTCCCCCTTGCCGTCATAGATGTTGCTGTTGAGGGACTGTGCCTGACGGCTGATGGAGTCCACCGCCAGATCCAGCGCGGCGATCCCCTTGAACTGACCATCCACCATGATGGGGGTGGTGATAGTGCTCACCAGCACCTGCTGACCGTTGATATCCACCTTGAAGGGATCGATCAGACAAGACCGTCCTTCCCGTTTCGGGCAGGCGTAGTAGTCGTTGGCGGGATTGCCGAATTCGTCCGGGTCGGTTTTTTCGATGGAGAGCAGCAGATCGGTGCCGATTTGATCCTTGTCGCGATAGAAATAGGGGACAAAGCGCCCCTTGCTGTCGCTACCGAGCGCGGTCTGACCGGCAAAGCTGGCATCCTGACCGTCGAAACCGTTGGGCTCGAAGCCGGCAAAGGCGCCATAGAGCTGGGGCTCCAACGCCAATTGTGCCTTGAGCAGGTCGGTGGCCTGCTGGCGATCCAGCGGTAGTTTGCCCTGTTGTTGCAGGGCGAGGGCGCTGGCCATCTGCTGGGTGTAGGAGAGCCCTTTTTGCAGCAGCTGGGTGATGGTGGCCGCCTCGGCGCGGGCATTGGCGCTGACCTTCTGCCATGCCTCCTGCTGCAGCGCTTCACGGCTGGAGCTGATGGTCAGTTGTTGGGTCTGTTGGCCGGAGTATTGGTTGAGCAGGATCAGGATGACCAGGGCTGCGGTCATGGCGATCCCGGCCATCACTAGAATGCGATTCTGGATAGAACGGAACTGCATCGTCTCTTCCTTGTTCGTGAGAAGTGTGGTGAGCGTTATTTGGGTATCGACCGGAGGAGGCAGCTCTCCAGCATTGTGCATAGCAAATCGGAAACGGGGCTTCTGTTTTGCGATCCTCTTCAAATATCGGGCTACAGATGCAAATGGCGACAGATTTAACCCCCTACTTTAGCCCGCAATGGCGTCATGGTTTTCCCATCCGTGATTGTCGGTGCTAAAATGCGACGGTTTTTTTAACGAATTGGCCCAAGGCCCTCTACACAAGGCTTAAAGATGAAAGTCAAAACCCGTTTTGCTCCCAGCCCGACCGGCTTTTTGCATGTCGGCGGTGCCCGTACCGCACTCTATTCCTGGTTGTTTGCAAAGAACCAGGGCGGTGAGTTCGTGCTGCGTATTGAGGATACCGATCTGGAACGTTCCACTCAGGAGGCAATCGACGCCATCATTGAGGGCATGGAATGGCTGGAGCTGAACTGGGATGAGGGCCCCTACTACCAGACCAAGCGCTTCGATCGCTACAACGCTCTGATCGACGAGATGCTGGCCGATGGCCGCGCCTACAAGTGCTACTGCTCCAAAGAGCGTCTGGAAGCGCTGCGCGAAGGCCAGATGGCCAACGGCGAGAAGCCACGTTACGACGGCAAGTGCCGCGACCACGCCCACGATCACCCGGCCGATGCGCCGCACGTGATTCGCTTCCGCAACCCGACCGAAGGTTCCGTGGTGTTCGATGACCACGTCCGTGGCCGCATCGAGTTCGCCAACACCGAGCTGGACGATCTGATTATCCGCCGTACCGACGGCGCGCCGACCTACAACTTCTGCGTAGTGGTCGATGACTGGGATATGGAGATCACCCACGTGGTGCGTGGTGAAGACCACATCAACAATACCCCGCGCCAGATCAACATCTACAAGGCGCTGAACGCGCCGGTACCTGAGTTTGCCCACGTATCCATGATCCTGGGTGACGACGGTGCCAAGCTCTCCAAGCGCCACGGTGCAGTCTCCGTGATGCAGTACCGCGACGACGGCTACCTGCCGGAAGCGCTGCTGAACTATCTGGTGCGTCTGGGCTGGTCCCACGGCGATCAGGAGATCTTCAGCCTGGAAGAGATGATCAAGCTGTTCAGCCTGGATGCCATCTCCAAGTCTGCCTCCGCCTTCAACACCGACAAGCTGTTGTGGCTGAACAACCACTACATGCGCAGCCTGGATCCGGCCTATGTTGCCAAGCATCTGGCATGGCACATGGAAAACCAGAAGATCGACACCAGCAATGGCCCGGCGCTGGCCGACGTGGTCACCCTGCTGGCCGAGCGCTGCAACACCCTGGTCGAGATGGCCGCCCAGAGCCGCTACCTGTTCGAAGAGTACGAGGCCATCGACGAAGCCGCTGCCAAGAAGCACCTGCGCGGCGTGGCTGCCGAGCCGCTGGCTCTGGCCAAAACCAAGCTGGCTGCACTGGATAGCTGGACTACCGAAGCGCTGCACGAGCTGATTGAAGCCACTGCCGCCGAGCTGGGTCAGGGCATGGGCAAGGTTGGTATGCCGCTGCGTGTGGCCGTCACCGGTCTGGGTCAATCCCCTGCCATCGACGCCGTAATGGCATTGGTGGGCAAGGAGCGCGTACTGGCGCGTATCGACCGCGCACTGGCTTACATCGAAGCCCGTATGGCTGCCGAGTAAGTTGTGCAAGAGTGGGCAAGGCGATAGCCGAGCCTGCCCTTTGTCCGATAGAAAAAATCCGAAACCACTGGTTTCGGATTTTTTTATGGCCGGGAGCGGCGGCAGGGCACAACGCGGTCATGCCCGACCAGGGCGAGCAGTCAGGCGAGCTTGAAGGAGTGGATCTGGCTGTCGAGCTCCTTGCTGTGCTGTTCGACCAGCTCGGAGGCCTCTTGCAGCTCGCGCAGCACCACGACGGAGCCTTCGGCAATCTGCTTGACCTGTTCCAGATTGCCGCGCATCTCTTCGGCGACCGAGCTCTGCTGCTCGGAGGCGGCGGCGATGTGGCGGTTCATGTCGGCGACACCCTGTACCCGCTGCACTATGGTGGCGAGCTGGGTACCGGCCTGGGTCACCTGTTCCACCCCCTTGTCGGCCTGCTGTACGCTTTGGGCCATCAGTTCGCCAGCCTGGTGGGCATTGCCCTGCAGCTGTTCGATCATCTTCTGGATCTCGACGGTGGCGGCCTGAGCCCGGTTGGCCAGCTCGCGCACTTCGGAGGCCACCACGGCAAAGCCACGACCCGCTTCACCGGCGCGAGCCGCTTCGATGGCTGCGTTCAGTGCCAGCAGGTTGGTCTGCTCCGAGATGCCGCGAATGGTGTCGACCACAGAGCCAATGCGCTCGACCCCCTGCTCCACCTCGTTGACCACGGTGGCGGAGCGCTGGATGTTGCCGGAGAGGGTGTCGATGGTGCTGACGGTATCGGCGACGCAGCGGCTTCCCTCTTCCGCCAGCTGGCTGGTTTCGGCGGTGGCGTGAGAGGCCTGATCCGCATGGGCAGCCACTTCGCGAATGGCGCCGACCATCTGGCTCATGGCGCTCGCCAGCTGTTCGATCTGGGTGAACTCTTCGTTGATCGCTTCGTTGGTCTCCTCCATGCAGAGGGTGACCTGAGAGGCGATGTCGTTGAGCTCCTTGCAGGCGGCGCGCTGGTTGTTAAACACTGCTTTGAGGTTCTCCTGCGAGTGGGAGACCGCCTTGGCGATGTCACCGAATTCATCCCGAGATTTGAGCAACACCTTGTGACTGAGATCCCGCTTGGCGAAGCGCTCCAGCAGATCCACCAGATAGTGCACCTGCTTGACCATCAGGCGGGAACCGGTCATCAGCAGGATCACGAACAGCAGACCCATGATGGTGGTCTCCATCAGGCCGCTCCAGAGCAGGCGGTCGGCAATGGCGTTGGCTTTGTCCGGATCAAGCCCCTCGCTGAGCAGGGTGGTCTCCAGATTGTTGGTATCAAACCAGAGTTTGGTCAGTAGCAAAATGGTACTCACCACCATCAGCAACACCACTTTCGGCACCAGCCGAATGTTGCTCATCCGCTTCTCCAGCAGGTTCAACTGCATCGTAAAATCTCCTTTGAATATCGCTTTTCCTTTGCCCTCAAGGCTATCGGCATTATCTTCTCTTTTATTAATTCGCACTGTGCTTAAAGTTGGAAAATGTATGCGACATCACTTAACTCATCTACGGGCGATGGATCTGCTGATGGCATTTCTGTCGATTGTCTCGGTTCTGCTGGTGACGGCCCGCTGGTGGGGCCACGAAACCCTAACTCCCCAGACCCTGCAGCTCTTCTATGACCTGGACAGTCTGATCTGCTACTTCTTCCTCGCGCATTTTGCTTATGGCTGGATCCGTGCTCCAGACCGCAAAGCCTACTTCAAGGCAAACTGGTTCTATCTGCCGGGTAGTCTGCCGATGGTGGAGCAGCTGCGTTGGGCCCGACTGCTCCAGTTGTGGCGGGTCTATCAACTGTTCAAGGAGCACCCGGATCTCTGGGCCATGTTCCGTCGCGAGCGCAACGAGACCACCCTCTCCGGCATCCTCTTCCTCTTCGTCCTGCTGCTGGGATTGGGCTCCGGCGTCATGTACTGGATTGAGTCGGGCCAGCCCGGCAGCCAGATTGAGACCCCCTATGACGCCTTCTGGTGGACGCTGGTGACCCTGTCGACCGTGGGCTATGGCGATCTGGTACCCAAGACCGAGGAGGGGCGTTTTGTCGCCAGCCTGCTGATCCTGTTCGGGGTCGGTCTGTTTGGTGCCATAAGCGGTTTTATGGCCAGCATCTTTTTGCAGCCTGCCAAGGAGAGCGAGACCGACAAGTGGCGTCATCACTACAATAACCAGCAAGAGGAGTTGCTGCGAGAGATCCGCGCCCTGCGCAGCGAGGTGCGCGAGCTCAAGAAGAAGTAAGGTTGTCGCACGGGAGCGCAAGTTGCGAGCCAGCTCCCAGCTATCGGTTGTGGCAGAGCGGGGGAGGTGCTTTTTCTTTGCTTGTCCTTTAGCCTGCTGGCGGCTTAACATTCAACCTCTTGTCCACACCAGAAAAAGAGAACCGATCGACCATGCGCGCCCTTCTCGGGATTTTGATCTGCTTGTGTGCCCAACAGGCACTGGCCGATACCCGTTATGTTTCAGACAACATCTTTACCTATATCCACAATGGTCCGGGTACCCAGTACCGGATCCTCGGTAGCGTCAAGGCTGGTGAACCGCTGGAGGTGAAGGCTGTGAACGGCGAGGCCGGATTCACCCAGGTGGTGGACGGGCGTGGCCGCGAAGGGTGGATAAAAAGCAGCGAACTACAGAGTGAGCCCAGCTTGCGTGAGCGGCTCCCTCAGGTTGAAAAGGAGCGGGATGAGCTCAAGGCCCGCCTGCAAAATCTCAACGGTGACAACGAGAAACGCTTTACCGAAAAGGATGGCCAGATCGCTGCCCAGAGCAAGGAGATCGCCGCTCTCAAGGCCCAGTTGGTCAGTCAGGGTGAGGAGATGAGCAATCTCAAAGAGCAGAATGATGCCCTGACCCAGAGCTACGACAACCAGGAGCACGACATGCAGATGGACTGGTTTATCCGTGGTGGTGCCATGGTGGGGGCCGGTATCCTGCTTGGCATCCTGCTGCCCATGCTGCCCCGTCGTCGCAGTCGTGGCGATCGCTGGATGAACTGACAGCCTCTGGCTGAATGAATTGCTGAGAAGGGTCGCCGTGGCGGCCCTTCTTTTTTGGGGCGCATTGGGCGGAATGCGTGGCTGCTTTGCGATAGAGCAGCGGCAGATCGTATACAAAATGAAGTCAGATGACCCTCACGCTTGCTGGCGTATTGGCTTCAAAAGGGAATTCATAGGGGGAATGAGCGATCTTTGTTAAAGAGTGGCAACAAATTCATTTCATATAGGGTGCAACATTGTATACATTATCGGCGTTTCGGCGGCGCGTCCGCCTTTGTCGATATCAGCCCTAGGGCGTACAGGAAGACCCCATATGTTCAAAGCTACTCAAGTGCTTGCCGCTGACTATATCCCCTCCGATCTAGCCGCCCTGCGCGAAGCCATCACCCAAAACTACGTGGTGGATGAAAATGCCTATCTGGCCGAACTGTCGGCCATGCTGCCGGGAGATGGCGCCTCGCTGGAGCAGGTGACCCAGCGTGCCCGTACCCTGGTGACCAAGGTGCGCAAGGAGAGCGGCTCCGGTGACGGTATCGACGCCTTCCTGCAGGAGTACAGTCTGGATACCCAGGAGGGGATCATCCTGATGTGTCTGGCCGAGGCGCTGCTGCGGATTCCCGATGCCGAGACCGCCGATGCCCTGATCAAGGACAAGCTCTCCGGCGCCAACTGGTCCTCCCATTTCCGCAAGAGCGATTCCACTCTGGTCAACGCCTCTACCTGGGGGCTGATGCTGACCGGCAAGATAATCAAGCTCGACAAAAAGCTGGACGGCAACCCGGCCAACCTGCTGGGGCGCATGGTCAACAAGCTGGGGGAGCCGGTGGTGCGCTCTGCCATGTATGCCGCCATGAAGATCATGGGCAAGCAGTTCGTGCTGGGGCGCGACATGAAGGAGGCGCTCAAGGCGAGCCGCAAATCCCGCGAGCTGGGCTACACCCACACCTATGACATGCTGGGCGAATCGGCGCTGACCATGCAGGATGCCGACAAGTATCTGACCGATTATCGTAACGCCATCGAGGCTGTCGGCAACGAGCGCATCAGCGACGGCGGCCCGGCCCCTTCCATCTCCATCAAGCTCTCGGCACTCCATCCGCGCTATGACGTGGCCAACCGCGAACGGGTGCTCGGCGAAATGTGCGAGCGGCTGGTGGGGCTGGTGCGTCTGGCCCGCGACAAGGATGTGGCCATCAGCATCGACGCCGAGGAGATGGACCGCCTCGAGCTGTCGCTGGACTTGTTCGAGCTGCTCTACCGCTCCGATGCCAACCTTGGCTGGGGCAAACTCGGCATGGTGGTGCAGGCTTACTCCAAGCGCGCTCTGCCGGTACTCTGCTGGCTCACCGCGCTGGCCCGCGAGCAGGGTGACCTCATTCCGGTGCGACTGGTAAAAGGCGCTTACTGGGACAGCGAACTGAAATATGCCCAGCAGGCGGGCCTGCCCGGCTACCCGCTGTTTACCCGCAAGGCGGGTACCGATATCTCCTACCTCGCCTGCGCCCGCTACCTGCTGAGCGAGCCGACTCGCGGCTTTATCGCCCCCCAGTTTGCCACCCATAATGCCAATACCGTGGTCAGCATTCTGGAGATGGCTGGCGATCGCCAGTTCGAGTTCCAGCGTCTGCACGGCATGGGGGAGGAGCTGCACAACGCCGTGCTGAACGACAATCCCGGCCTGCACTGCCGCATCTATGCGCCGGTCGGCGCCCACAAGGATCTGCTGCCCTATCTGGTGCGCCGCCTGCTGGAGAACGGGGCCAACACCTCCTTCGTTCACAAGCTGGTGGATCCCAATACCCCGGTGGACTCGCTGGCCGAGCATCCGCTGCGCACCCTCAAGCGCTACTCCGGCTTTGCTAACGACCGGATTCCGCAGCCGGTGAACCTCTTCACCGACCGCAAGAACTCCAGCGGCGTCAACATGAACATCCTCTCCATCCAGCGCCCCTTCTTCGTCCGCTTGAAAGAGCTGGAGAGCAAGCAGTGGCTGGCGGGCCCCATCGTCGATGGCGAGACCCTCAAGCGCAGTGAGGCGCGCACCGTGCTGAGCCCGCAGGATGTGAGCCTCACCGTCGGCAAGATCCACTGGGCCGACGAGCAGGCGGTGGAGCAGGCCTTAGCATCCGCCCACGCCGCCTTCCCGCGCTGGCGTGAAACCCCGGTGAGCGAGCGTGCCGCCGCGCTGGAGAAGCTGGCGGATCTGCTGGAAGCGCACCGCGAGCAGTTTGTCTCCCTCTGTACCCGCGAGGCGGGCAAGCTGCTGCAAGATGGCATCGACGAGGTGCGTGAAGCGGTCGATTTCTGCCGCTACTACGCGGTGCAGGCCCGCAGCCTGATGGGGCAGGCGACCCTGCTGCCCGGTTACACCGGCGAGCAGAACGAGCTGTTCCTGCAGGGGCGCGGGGTGTTTGTCTGCATCAGTCCGTGGAACTTTCCGCTGGCGATTTTCCTCGGCCAAATCGCTGCAGCGCTGGCCACCGGCAACACCGTTATCGCCAAACCGGCGGAGCAGACCGGCCTTATTGCCCATCTGGCGGTGACTCTGGCCCATCAGGCTGGTATTCCGGGCGACGTGCTACAGCTGCTGCCCGGTGACGGCGCCACCGTGGGTGCCAAGCTGACAGCGGATCCGCGTATCGGCGGCGTCTGCTTCACCGGCTCCACCGAGACCGCCAAGCTCATCAACATGACCCTGGCCCAGCGCGATGGCGCCATCCTGCCGCTCATCGCCGAAACCGGCGGCCAGAACGCCATGATTGTCGACTCCACCGCGCTGCCGGAGCAGGTGGTGCGCGACGTGGTGAGCGCCGCCTTCCAGAGCGCCGGTCAGCGCTGCTCGGCCCTGCGGGTGCTCTACCTGCAGGAGGAGATTGCCGAGCGGGTGCTGGAGATCCTCACCGGCGCCATGCAGGAGCTGAAAGTGGGCAACCCGGCCGAGCACAACACCGACGTCGGCCCGGTGATCGATGCCGATGCCAAGGCCGGTCTCGATGCTCACCTCGCCTACATGATCCCGCGTGCTCGCCTGATTGCCCAGGCGCCGATGCCCGCCGCGACCATGGAGGGACACTTCGTCCAGCCGACCGCGCTGGAGATCGGCTCCATCCGCGAGCTGGTGAAGGAGCAGTTCGGTCCCATCCTGCACGTGGTGCGCTACGCCACCCGGGATCTGGACAAGGTGATCAGCGACATCAACGGCACCGGCTATGGCCTGACGCTCGGGATCCACAGTCGCAACGAATCCCACGCCGAGGAGCTGGCAAGCTGCATCAATGTGGGTAACGTCTACATCAACCGTAACCAGATCGGCGCCATGGTCGGGGTGCAACCGTTCGGCGGCCAGGGGCTCTCCGGCACCGGCCCCAAGGCGGGCGGCCCCCACTACCTGAGCCGCTTCGTTACCGAGAAGACCCGCACCATCAACACCACTGCAGTGGGCGGCAACGCCTCCCTGCTGGCGATGGGCGATGCCTGATCCGCGTCGATAGAAACCGGATACGGGATGCCGGATAACAACGGGCCGCCTTCGGGCGGCCTCTTTATTTGCACCATCCGTTTTTTACGAATGGGACAATCGGCCACGACGGGGTCGTCAGCGACCCGTGCTGGTCGTAAGATGGGAGCCATTCGCGCGGCGTTTGCCCCTTGCTCGGCCAGCCGTGGTCAGGGTTCTGTTTTAACGAGAGTGTTTATCCGATGTCATTAACTGAACAAGCCCGCTGGTTCGTGCTGGGGGGCGATCATCTGGTACTGCTCGATCAGCAGGGTCAGGTGCCACAGGGTAGTAAAGCGTGCCTGCCCGCAGCGCTGGCTGACGCCCCTTTCGAGCGTTTTGACGAGTGGCAGGGGCTGCCCTGCTATCTGCTCGATCTGGGTGATGAGACTGACACGAGCGCTATGAGCCCTCTGCGCCAGCTGATGGTGGCGGGGGACGAAGAGGGCTTTCGTCTCGCTGGCCGCGCCTGGCAGCTCGCCACCTTCCGCCGCACCCACCGTTTCTGCGGCGAGTGCGGCGCCCCCATGACCCCGAAGGCGGGGGAGTGGGCGCAGGTGTGCCAGCAAGGGCACAGCGTCTATCCGCGCATCTCCCCCTGCATTATCGTGGCGGTGCGCAAGGGGCCGGAGATCCTGCTGGCGGCTCATCGCCGTCACTATCAGGCGGACGATCCCATGTATACCGTGCTGGCCGGCTTTGTGGAGGCGGGGGAGAACCTCGAGCAGTGTGTGGCACGGGAGGTGTTCGAGGAGAGCGGCATCCGGGTGCGCAATGTGCGCTATGTGGCGAGCCAGCCCTGGCCCTTCCCTCACAGCCTGATGATGGGCTTTACCGCCGACTACGAGAGCGGCGAGATCCGGGTGCAGGATGACGAACTGGTCGCCGCCGCTTTCTTTGCCGCCGACCGGCTGCCGCGTTTGCCGCCTCACGGCACCATTGCCCGGCGGCTGATCGAGTTGTCACTGGCTGGCGAGGGGTAACGAGGCGCTTATCTTTTCGCCAACCTTTTTGCACTTCTTTTTAAAAACGGGGCGATCTGGTTTGCGCCCCTTCACATCTTTGCAACCGTGCGCCCATTTGCCACGTTTTGGGCAGTCCGATCCGGTGGGCAAAGTGGTATTATGGCCGCCATTTTATGCGTGATACGAACTCAGGAACTGGGATGAAAGAGCTGAAGAACGATCGATACCTGCGCGCTTTGCTGCGTCAGGACGTGGATATGACCCCGGTATGGATGATGCGCCAGGCTGGCCGTTATCTGCCGGAATACAAGGCGACTCGCGCCCAGGCGGGGGATTTCATGTCCCTGTGCCGCAACGCCGAGCTGGCCTGTGAAGTCACCCTGCAGCCGCTGCGCCGCTACCCGCTCGATGCCGCCATCCTCTTCTCCGACATCCTCACCGTGCCCGATGCCATGGGGCTCGGTCTCTACTTCGAGCAGGGTGAAGGCCCGCGCTTCGAGCGTCCGATCACCTCCATGGCCGATGTGCAGGCGCTGCCCCTTCCGGATCCGGAAGATGAGCTGGGCTACGTGATGAACGCGGTGCGCACCATCCGCCGCGAGCTGAAGGGCGAAGTGCCGCTGATCGGCTTCTCCGGCAGCCCATGGACCCTGGCCACCTACATGGTGGAGGGGGGCAGCTCCAAGGCGTTCACCAAGATCAAGCAGATGATGTATGCAGAGCCGCAAACCCTGCACCTGCTGCTCGACAAGCTGGCCGACAGCGTGATTGCCTACCTCAACGCCCAGATCAAGGCGGGTGCGCAGGCTGTCATGGTGTTCGACACCTGGGGCGGCGTGCTCACCCCGCGCGATTACCGCGACTTCTCCCTGCAGTACATGCACAAGATTGTCGATGGCCTGATCCGCGAGCACGACGGTCGCCGCGTGCCGGTCACCCTGTTTACCAAGAACGGTGGTCAGTGGTTGGAGCAGATTGCAGCCACCGGTTGCGATGCGCTGGGTCTGGACTGGACCACAGACATTGCCGACGCCAAGCGTCGGGTCGGTGACAAGGTAGCGCTGCAGGGCAACATGGATCCCTCCATGCTCTACGCCACTCCTGCTCGCATCCGTGAAGAGGTCGCCTCCATTCTGGCCGGTTTCGGTCACGGTAATGGCCACGTATTCAACCTCGGCCACGGCATCCATCAGGATGTGAACCCGGAACACGCTGGCGTGTTTGTCAACGCGGTACACGAGCTCTCCGCCCAGTACCACGGTCGCTAAGGCCGGGGTGGGAGAAGAATAGTTTGTTTGAAATCCGGGGCCGTCAGGCCCCGTTTTACATTAAAAAATGGCGCCGCGATGACGAGAGCGTGGCGGCCGTGCAGGAGGCAAGATGAGCAGCAAGTCACTGGATTGGGGTATCGATCTTGGCGGTACCAAGTGTGAATGCGTGGTGCTGGATGGCGACGAGGTGCTGCTGCGCCACCGCATCCCCACCGAGCGGGCTGGCGGTTATGAGCACATGATCGGCCAGATCGCCAAGCTGGTAGCTGAGTGCGCCGAGAAGATTGGCCAGCGCCCGGCCGTCATCGGCATGGGCACGCCGGGGGCGCGGGATCCGCAGACCGGCCTGATGAAGAACTGCAACACCACCGAGCTCAACGGCAAGCCGTTCAAGGAGGATCTGGAGCGCAAGCTGGGCGTGCCGGTACTGATTGCCAACGACGCCAACTGCTTCGCGCTGGCAGAAACCCATTTGGGGGCGGTGCGCCAGCACCACCCCGATGCCAAGGTTGTATTCGGCATCATCATGGGCACCGGGGTCGGCTCCGGTATCGTCATCAACGGCCAGATCCTCAACGGCCACCACGGCATCGCCGGTGAGTGGGGCCACAACGTGCTTTCCCCTGATGGCCCCGAGTGCTACTGCGGCAAGCGTGGCTGCGTCGAGACCCTGATCAGCGGTCCGGCGCTGGAGGCCTGGTACGAGGCGAAGGCCAAGCGCCACCTCTCGCTCGCCCAAATCGCGGCCGCCACGGCTCACGATCATGTGGCCAAGCTCACCATCGACCGGCTGCACCTGCTGTTTGGTCAGGCGCTGGCCAATGTGGTCAACATTCTCGACCCGGATGTGATCGTCATCGGCGGTGGGGTGGGCAATGTGCAGAGCCTTTACAGCGCCGGACGGCAGACAATTTTGCCCTTCCTCTTTAATCCCCGCTTCGCAACCCCCATTATTGCTCCTGCCCTGGGTGACAGTGCCGGGGTATTCGGGGCCGCACTGCTGGCCCGCGGTGAATTCAAGGAGGCCCTGCTGTCGTAGCCGGGGCTCCCGGGTGGCCGGTGTGCCGCCCTGTTGCTGGTTAAAGGAAACGGATTCTCGATGATCAAGATTGCCATCAATGGTTACGGGCGGATCGGTCGCAACGTGTTGCGAGCCCTCTATGAAAGCGGGCGCGACAAGACCATCAAGATCGTCGCCATCAACGAGCTGGCGGCCCCCGAGGCCATGGTGCACCTGACCCGTTACGATACCAGTCACGGTCGCTTCCACCATCCGGTGCAACTGGCGGGCAACAGCATGCTGGTGGGGGAGGATCTCATCTCCCTGTTTGCCGAGCGGGATCCGTCAAAGCTGCCGTGGCGGGCGCTGGGGGTGGATGTGGTGCTCGATTGCACCGGGGTGTTTGGCTCGCGGGCCGATGCCGAGCTGCATCTGGCTGCGGGGGCGGGCAAGGTGCTCTTCTCCCACCCGGCGGATGCCGATGTGGATGCCACCGTGGTCTACGGGGTCAACCATCATACCCTCACCGGAGCGGAGCGGATCGTCTCCAACGCCTCCTGTACCACCAACTGCGTGGTGCCGGTGATTGAAACATTGCATCGAGAATTCGAGATAAATTGTGGTACTATTACGACAATTCATTCGGCCATGCATGATCAGCAAGTCATCGATGCCTACCACAGTGACTTGCGCCGAACCCGCGCTGCCAGTCAGTCCATCATTCCGGTGGACACCAAGCTGGCAAAGGGGCTGGAGCGTATCCTGCCCCACTTCGCCGGCAAGTTTGAGGCGATCGCGGTGCGGGTGCCGACCATCAATGTAACAGCGATGGATCTCAGTATTACTGTTCGTAAAAAAGTGACAGTTACTGACGTAAATCAAGCCCTGCAACGGGCATCCAGAGGTACATTACACGGTATTCTGGATTACACGGAAGAACCTCTGGTCTCCGTAGACTTCAATCATGATGCACACTCCTGCATCATTGATGGTACCCAGACCCGGGTGAGCGATGCCAACCTCGTCAAGATGTTGATGTGGTGCGATAACGAATGGGGCTTCGCAAACCGGATGCTGGATACCACCCGGGCCATGATGGCCGCAGGCTGAGCCTGCCCCGGGCGAAAGGTTACTGTTTTTAACATTACCTGGAAAATATAGAGGACTGAATATGTCTGTTATCAAGATGACTGACCTGGATCTGGCGGGTAAACGCGTTCTGATCCGTGCTGACCTGAACGTACCGGTAAAAGACGGCAAGGTCACCTCCGATGCACGTATCGTTGCGACTCTGCCGACCATCAAGCTGGCTCTGGAAAAGGGCGCCAAGCTGATGATCACCTCCCACCTGGGTCGTCCGACCGAGGGTGAATACAACGAAGAATTCTCCCTGGCTCCGGTTGTCAACTATCTGAAAGACGCTCTGTCCTGCCCGGTTCGCCTGGCCAAGGATTACCTGGATGGCGTAGAAGTCGCTGCCGGTGAGCTGGTTGTACTGGAAAACTGCCGCTTCAACAAAGGCGAGAAGAAGAACACCGAAGAGCTGGCCAAAAAATACGCCGCCCTGTGTGATGTCTTTGTAATGGATGCGTTCGGTACTGCTCACCGCGCCGAAGGTTCCACCTACGGTGTGGCTCAGTTCGCTCCGGTCGCTTGTGCCGGCCCGCTGCTGGCGGGTGAACTGGAAGCCCTGGGCAAAGCCATGCTGAAGCCCGAGCGCCCGATGGTTGCCATCGTTGGCGGCTCCAAGGTCTCCACCAAGCTGACCGTTCTGGAATCCCTCTCCAAAATCGCTGACCAGCTGGTTGTCGGTGGTGGCATCGCCAACACCTTCATCGCTGCTGCCGGTCACAACGTCGGCAAGTCCCTGTGCGAGCACGACCTGATCGACACCGCCAAGAAACTGGCTGCCGAGACCAACATTCCTGTGACCACCGACGTGGTTGTAGGTGCCGAGTTCTCCGAGTCCACTCCGGCTACCATCAAGTCTGTTAACGATGTGACCGACGGCGACATGATCTTCGACATCGGCCCGGATTCTGCCAAGGCCCTGGCTGACATCATCATGAACGCCAAGACCATCCTGTGGAACGGCCCGGTTGGTGTATTCGAGTTTGACCAGTTTGCTGAAGGCACCAAGGTTATCGCTGAAGCCATTGCTGCTTCTCCGGCCTTCTCCATCGCTGGCGGTGGTGACACCCTGGCTGCCATCGACAAGTTCGGCATCGCTGACAAAGTCTCCTACATCTCCACTGGCGGCGGCGCCTTCCTGGAGTTCGTAGAAGGCAAGGTTCTGCCGGCTGTTGCGATTCTGGAACAGCGCGCCAAAGCCTAATTGACCCGGAACGGGGGGCAAAAGCCTCCCGTTTCGTTTATCATGTGCCCGCTGTGCCGGTTCATGATGAACCCCCCATTTTTTATTAACGGCATACGAGACAGGACGATTAAACATGTCTAAGAAAATTTTCGACTTCGTAAAACCCGGCGTGATCACTGGTGATGACGTTCAGAAAGTGTTCGCCATCGCTAAAGAGAACGGCTTTGCTCTGCCGGCCGTAAACTGCGTTGGTACCGACTCCGTGAACGCCGTACTGGAAGCTGCCGCCAAGGTTAAAGCGCCGGTTATCGTTCAGTTCTCCAACGGTGGTGCCGTGTTCACCGCCGGTAAGGGTCTGAAGCTGGAAGGTCAGAAAGCTGCCATCCTGGGTGCCATCTCCGGTGCCAAGCACGTTCACGCTGTTGCCGAAGCCTACGGCGTGCCGGTAATCCTGCACACCGACCACGCTGCCAAGAAGCTGCTGCCGTGGATCGACGGTCTGCTGGAAGCGGGCGAGAAGCACTTTGCTGAAACCGGCAAGCCGCTGTTCTCCTCCCACATGCTGGATCTGTCCGAAGAGTCTCTGGAAGAGAACATCGACATCTGCTGCGAGTACCTGACCCGCATGGCCAAGATGAACATGACTCTGGAGCTGGAACTGGGTTGCACTGGTGGCGAAGAAGACGGCGTTGACAACAGCCACATGGATCAGTCCGCTCTGTACACCCAGCCGGAAGATGTTGCTTACGCTTACGAGCGTCTGTCCAAGATCAGCCCGCGTTTCACCATCGCTGCCTCCTTCGGTAACGTACACGGTGTATACAAGCCGGGTAACGTCAAGCTGACCCCGTCCATCCTGGACGCTTCCCAGAAGTACGTTTCCGAGAAGTTCGGCATCCCGGCCAAGTCTCTGGACTTCGTATTCCACGGTGGTTCAGGTTCCACTCTGGAAGAGATCCGCGAGTCCATCTCCTACGGCGTAGTGAAGATGAACATCGACACCGACACCCAGTGGGCAACCTGGGAAGGTCTGCTGAACTTCTACAAGAAGAACGAAGCTTACCTGCAAGGCCAGCTGGGCAACCCGGAAGGCGCCGACAAGCCGAACAAGAAGTACTACGACCCGCGCGTATGGCTGCGTGAAGGTCAGACTTCCATGATCGCTCGTCTGGAGAAAGCATTCTCCGACCTGAACGCCATCGACGTACTGTAATTCGTTACAGCACCTTGATTGCATGAAAAGGCGCCCTTCGGGGCGCCTTTTGCATTTCTGTGATCCGCACCGGTTGGTGAGTGGAGGGGGAACTGGGTATTATCGAAACAACTTTGCTTATTTTATTAAACAATTTGCAACCAAGGCAGGATGCTGAGTATGCAGGCAGGAAAGCACAACGGATATCAGGAGCACGTCGCCTCCTACTACGCGGCCACCCGCAACGACTCGCAACAGTGGCCTGAGCTGGAGGGGGAGCACAAGGCTGACGTCTGCATCATCGGCGGCGGTTTTACCGGTCTCAATACCGCCATCAATCTGGCGGATGCCGGTTACAAGGTCGCCTTGCTGGAGGCCAACCGTATCGGCTGGGGCGCCTCCGGGCGCAACGGCGGTCAACTTATTCGCGGTATTGGCCACGATACCAGCCAGTTTGTCCGCTGGATTGGTGAGGAGGGGGTGCGCGAACTCGACCTGATGGGGCTGGAGGCGGTGCAGCTGGTACGCGAGCGGGTCGAGCGTTTCAAGATCGAGTGCGATCTCACCTGGGGCTACTGCGATCTGGCCACCCGTCAGCGCCATCTGGCTGGCTTTGAAGAGGATCTCGCGCATCTGGCGAGCCTCGGCTATGAGCACGAACTCAAGCTGGTCCCGCAGGAAGATATCCATAGCGTGGTGGGGTCGGATCGCTATATCGGCGGTCTTATCGACATGGGCTCCGGCCACCTGCATCCCCTCAATCTGGCGCTCGGCGAGGCGCGCGCCGCCGCCAGCCTCGGGGTTTCCCTGTTCGAACACTCTCGGGTGACCCATATCGAGTACGGCAAGCAGGTTGAAGTGACCACGGCTCATGGGCGGGTCACCGCCGATTATCTGGTGATCGGCTGCAACGCCTATCTCAACGACCTCAATCCAGAGCTGGGGGGGCGGGTGCTACCTGCCGGTTCCTACATCCTCGCCACCGAGGTGCTCGATCGCCGCTTGCGCCAGAGATTGCTGCCGCAAAACATGGCGGTGTGCGACCAGAACGTGGCGCTCGACTACTACCGCCTCTCTGCCGATGGCCGCCTGCTGTTTGGCGGCGCCTGCAACTATTCGGGGCGAGACCCGAAGGATATCAAGGCCTTTATGTTGCCCAAGATGCTGCGAGTCTTCCCCGAGCTGGCTGGCACTGCCATCGAGTTTCAGTGGGGCGGCATGATCGGGATCGGCGCCAACCGGCTGCCGCAGATTGGCCGCTTGAAGGCTCACCCCAACGTGCTCTATGCCCAGGCCTATTCGGGTCACGGCCTCAACGCCACCCATATGGCGGGCAAGCTGGTGGCCGAGGCGATCCGCGGCGAGAGCCGGGGTTTCGATCTCTTTGCCAGCGTGCCCCATATCACCTTCCCCGGCGGCCCGGCGCTGCGCTCTCCGCTGCTGGCACTGGGAATGTTGTGGCACCGGATGAAGGATATCTTCTGACCCCCATTGTCAGCCTGCGCAGTGATGGCTGAACGCCAGCCCCCTTGCCAACCTCTTGTTTATAGCGGGTTAGCACTATCGTTCCGCCTGATAGACCAAAAGATGCATTCGCGCCAATCTCGTCCGGTTGGCGCTATCTTTTAGGTGTGAGAGCGGTTATCTGCCAATGGGCAAAGGGTTGTCAGATTGCCGGAATATTTGCCGAAAATGGCCAGGGGGCGGGGAGAGGAGGGCCAAGATGGAGATAAATGTAATCGCGTCAGGCGGGCTCAGCCCGCTGTCGCAACGGCAGGGTTCTCCCGCCGTGCAGGCACCGGAGAGGGCCGCATCGTCGCCATCAACGGGCAGCGACAGCCGGATGGTGCGCGACCTTAGCGCTGTGCTGGATGAGCTGGGGCTGTCACCGCAAGGGGAGAGCAGTGGCGGTGGCACTGTTTCAATCAGGGACTCGCTGGAAGCGTTCATCAACACCATGATGGGCTCCCTGCAACAGCAGCAGGAGCAACAGTTGGCATTGCAACAACAGCGGCAAGAGCAGGAACAGCGCAAACTCGCCATCGCCGACAACAGCGAAAACCCGCTCAAGCGGGATCTGGAGCGCCTGCTGGAGACGCTGGATCAGCAGGGCGGACAGGGAAAAGAGAGCGAGCAAGGGGCCGAAAGCGAAGCGGTGAACCCCTTGCAGAACCAGCTGACCAAGCTGCTGGAGAGCAGTGGTGCGGCAGAGAGCGGGGTCACCCTCAAGGAGGTGCTGTCAGGGTTGGCCAGCAAGTTGCCGAGCGAAACCGCCGAGCGAAAAGGGTATCGGGTCGATACCCAGGTTTGAGCTGGTTGGCAACGGCAGTCCAGTCGTTGCAGAGCATAAGGGGCGGAAAGCGCTTTATTGGGCCGGTTCCGCCAGCCGCCAGCCCTGTTCGTCCTTCATCATCCACACCTCGGCCTCTTGTGGCAGCACCTGGCCCGCCTCGAACTCGCCATATTTGCGCTCGAGCTCCATCAGCCCCATCTCCTGCTGGAAGGGGCCAACCCGGTCGTAGACCAGATCCTCGTCGTGCAACACCTGCAACTGATCGAGCCCCTGCTTGAAGTGGAGCTGGTAACTCACCTTGACCAGATAGACCCCCTCCATCCGCTCCTCCTTGCCGAGGATGGTGAAGTCGCTGATATCGAACAGGTTGGCGTCTGTCTCGGCCAGCAGCTTGGCGGTGACCTGCTGGCGGATATCCTCTTCACCGGGCCCTGCACTGCAGCCATAAAGCCAGAGGGCTAGCAGGGGGATGAACCACTTTTTCATCAAAACTCCGGACAAGTGCAAAACGAGAGGGGCGATTGTGCCACGCGAATGCGCGGCGGCAAACCTCGGCTCACGGTTCCAGTGAACGTTCCAGCACGATGGCCTCGGCCCGATAACCAGCCAACTCGCGGCGATAGCACTCGGTGAAGCCTCTGCGCAGCCAGAAGAATAGAGCACTCTCATTGCTGGCAATCACTGACAGGCGAAGACGGGTAGCCCCCCATGAGCTTGCCAGCGTGCAGGCGTGAAGATAGAGCGACTGACCACGGCCACTCCCTTGCCAGGGTTCCCCCACCAGTAACAGACCCAGATAGGCGGTGTCTGGATTGGGGTAGCCGCGCAGCAGATCAATGACAGCGGTGAGCTCTCCCTGCTCCCAGCGGCCGATGAGATGTTTGTCGGAGAGAGGTAGGCCGGATGGGCAGGCGACAAGTTCCTCTTCTCCTGCCTGTGCAGAGAGAGGGTCATTGCTCACCGCCGCCTGATAGGAGGGGGCCTGCTCGAACAGCCGCTGCAAGGCAGGTGCATCGCTTGTCTGCAGCCGACGCAACTCAGTGTGCATCACTTACCATCTCGAGATGTTTGGCAAAGGGGATAGGCCCCATAAAACCGGTGACCCGCTGCCCTGTCAGCTCCTTGCCCTCGCGGTCGAAGAAGATGAGGGTCGGCAGCCCCAGCACATTGAGGCCGTTGAGCAGCTCGATATCGGCATCGTCGTTGGCGGTAACATCCGCCTGCAGCAGCACCATCTGGCCGAAGTGCTCCCGCACCGCGGGATCGCTGAAGGTCTTGTGCTCGAACTCCTTGCAGGCGACGCACCAGTCGGCGTAGAGGTCGAGCAGCACCGGTTTGCCGCGGGCGGCGGCCAGCTGCACCTTGAGATCATCCAGCGTCTTGATGCGGATAAACCGCGGCGCCGTTTGACTGGCATCCGCCGTGAGGGCAGCAGGGGTGGCCGGTTGCAGCAGATCCTTGCCCACCACCACGGCGCTGATCATCGCCAGCAACAGCACGAAGCCGCGCACGCTTTTGGCCACCGAGTGGGGCTGGTGCTGGTTGTGGTGATAGAGATAGCCGCACAGCAGCAGCCCCCAGCCAAGCCAGGCGAGGGTAGTAACTTGATCGCTCCAGAGCCGTGACAGCAGCAGGATCGGCACCGCCAGCAGGGCAAAACCAAACAGCTGCTTGATCACATCCATCCAGGCGCCTGCTTTGGGCAGCAGCTTGCCACCCGAGGTGCCGAGCAGCAGCAGCGGCAGGCCCATCCCCAGTGACAGCGCATAGAGCGCCGCCCCGCCGAGCCAGAGATCGCCGCTCTGGGCCACGTAGATCAGCGCCCCCGAGAGCGGCGCCGTGGTGCAGGGGGAGCAGACCAGCCCGGAGATCATCCCCATGATGGCAACCCCGACTACTGAGCCCCCCTGCTGGCGGTTGGAGAGACCGGAGAGCCGGGTTTGCAAACTGCTCGGCAGTTGCAGGGTGTAGAGTCCGAACATGGAGAGGGCCAGCAGCACGAACATCACCGATAGACCGATCAGCACATAGGGGTGTTGCAGCGCAGCCTGGAATTTCAGCCCTGCCGAGGCCACTACCAGCCCCAACAAGGTGTAGGTGACCGCCATCCCCTGCACATAGACAAAGGAGAGCAGGAAGGCGCGACCGGTGGAGAGGCGATGACCGGCGCCGGCGATGATGCCGGTCAGGATTGGGTACATGGGGAAGACGCAGGGGGTGAAGGCGAGCCCCAGCCCCAGCGCGAAGAAGGCGACGATGCTGAGCCAGAACCCCTGATGGCCGAGGGCGGCGGCCAGCTGATCCTGCTGGCTAACCGGTGCGACGCTTTGTGCCGTATCAGCAGTGGACGCTGTGGTTGCCGTGACCAGCGGGGCCACGTCGATCAGTTTGTCGGTCGGCGGGTAGCAGAGGCCGTCGGTACAGCCCTGATAGCGCACCCGCAGGGTGGCATTTTCCCCCACCTCCTTTAGCGGCACCACGATGCTCACCTGCTGGTAGTAGACCCGGGTCTTGCCGAAGAAGTCATCCTCGTGCTCGGTGCCTTCCGGCAGGGTCGGCTCGCTGAAGGTGAGGTTGTTCCCCTTGAAACGCAGGCTGTGGCGATAGAGGTAGTAATCGTCGGCGATGTGGAGGGTCAGCAGCAGCTGATCGCCGCGCTGTTCGCTCTCGATCTGAAAGGCCTCATCGACCTGCAAAAATTTGGGTTTGGCGTTGGCCTCAATGCCCAGCGAGCTGAGCAGATCGGCGCCGCTGGCGTGGGCTGGGGAGCTGCCCACCGCTGTCATCAGCAGGGCGCAGAGCAGCAGCAGGGGAGAGAGCAAGCGGTTGAACGTCATGGGGTCTCCCCATTGAGCCAGTCCAGATAGGCAGGTAGTCCGGCACTTACCGGCAGGGCCAGCAGCTCGGGCACCTCATAGGGGTGATTGGCCTGAATACATGCCTGCAGCTCGGCAAAGCGCGATTGACGGGATTTGATGATGAGCTGGATCTCGGTGGCGCGCTCCACCTTGCCTTGCCAACGATAGACGGAGGTAATGCCCGGCAGTTGATTGATGCAGGCGGCCAGCCGCTGGTTCAGCAGCTGTTTGCAGAGAAGGTCGGCACTGGTTTGATCTGGGCAGGTGCAGAGCACCACAATGGCGTCGGTCATAAAGCGGATCTTCACCTCGTTGGGGTAAACCGGGCAGGCGCCCTTGCCGTCTCATCCCTTTCCGCGGATGAAGGTGAAAAAAGCGCCTGAAAATCAGCGGCTACTATACCCCAGAGCCACTGCAAATAGCATCTGTAGCCATTTGTGAGCCAGCGCCAAAAATTTGTGGGGGGCATGAGATAGACGCTGTCATGGGGACAGGGCAGAATGAGCGGGCTTGTTCCCAATTGACGTAAGGAAATGTATGACCCAACAGAATGAGCAGCAGAGAAACCGCATGTTGAGCCTGCTGCGCGAAGGTGAGCGCCGCATGTTGGTTCAATTGGCCGGACTGCTGCGCACGACCGCCGATGAAATCAATGCCGAGCTGGAGAAAGAGGAGCTGATGGCCACCCTGGAGCAGCCCATCACGGTGGAGTATCTCAACGGCGTGGTGCAGCACCATCTGTTCGAGCGCAAACACAAGGGAGATATGGCGGTTGCTCAGCAGATCCTGAGCGATTATCAGAGCGAGCTGGAAGCGCTGCAGGCCGCCCAGGCGCAGCCTGAAGAGGCTGTCGCAACTGATGAGAGCGGCGAAGAGCTCAAGGCCCAGGCCTGAGCGACGGGCAGGCCTGAATCCTTACCTCTGAATCAGCCGGCCTGCCAGCGCTGATCCCTCTTGCGGCCCCATCATGTCTGCCATGATGGGGCCGTGTCGTTTCTTCTGTAGTCTTTCCTTGTTGCCCTTCACTTCTTGGTTTCAATCCAACGGATTCGTGCCTTAGCGCGCCTCTTGTGGCATGCCGTGCGGCACTTCGCGGGGGATGGGGAACACCTTGTCATAGCCCCAGTTGTAGACGAAGGCATAGATCAGGTAGAAGACGACGAAGCCCAGATCCAGCACCAGCGCCTCCAGCATGCTGACGCTCAGCCACCAGGACATGACCGGCAGCGCGACGATCAGCAGACCGCCCTCAAAGCCGAAGGTATGCAGCACCCGTTGCCACAGGGTCTTGTGGGTATGGCCCTGATATTTGAGCAGCAGCTTGTCGACCCCGATGTTGTAGATGTAGTTCCAGACCGTGGCCAGCACCGAGAAGAACAGTGCCAGCGGGCCCATATGGTTTAGCCCGACCCCGGTAACCCAGCTGGCCAGCGGGGCGGCAATCAGCAGGCCAATGAATTCAAAGCCAATGGCATGGCGCAGGCGATCGTTACGGGTACGCATAAGTCACTCTCTCAATCAGGTTCATTCACGAATTGCTGGTTAATCTATAGAACTTTAGCGATAGATTCATGTTGGTATCCATCGCTAAAATAGATGGATTGGAGAGCTTGCCGGAGGGCCACAAGATGACGCCATCACTGGAACAACTGAGGATCTTGCTGGCGGCCGCCGAAACTGGCTCGTTTTCCGCTGCCGCCCGCAAGCTGGGCAAGGCGCAGTCGGTGGTGAGCAGCGCCATCGCCAATCTGGAGATCGATCTGGCGCTCACCCTGTTTGACCGCAGCGGCCGCTATCCGCAGCTGACGGAGGCGGGGGCCCGCATGGTGCAGGAGGCGGGGATCCTGCTGGCGCAGAGTGAACGGTTGCAATCCATTGCCGGAGAGCTGGCGGCCGGGGTGGAGACGCGCCTCACTCTGGCCATCGATGATGACTCCCACCTCCCCTGGCTCGGCACCCTGCTGGAGGAGTTCGCCACTCGCTACCCGACCGTGGAGCTGGAGCTGCTCTTCCCGCTGATGGAAGATGTGACCGAGATGCTGGTGACCGGTCGGGCCCAGCTCGGCATCAGCTATCAGAAAGTGCATCCCCAGCGGGAGATTGTCGCCCATTCGCTGGGGGAGGTGACCATGCCGCTGGTGGTGTCACCGGATCATCCGCTGGCCCGCAAGCAGCCGCTGCGGGAGGTCGATCTGCAGGGGGCACGCCAGCTGATGGTCACCGGCCGACGGGAAGGGAGCGAGCGCCAGCGTTTTCGTATCTCGGCTCAGGTGTGGTGGGTCGAGGGGGATCTCGGGGTGCTGGAGCTGGTCAAACGGGGTCTTGGCTGGTCCGCGATTCCGGAATTTCTGCTGCATCAACCGCTGAAGCGGGGCGAAGTAGTGGTGCTGGAGCCCGACTTTATCGCCAGCCACGCGCTGGCGCTGGAGCTGCAGTGGCATCGCGCCCGCCCGCTGGGGCAGGCGGGGCGCTGGCTGAAGGAGGCACTGCTGGCGCGGGTGCCTCGCTAGCCGACCTTACTCGGTCAGGGCGTAAGGCAGGGGTTGCAGGGTGAGGCGGGAGCCTTCGTCCTGCTTGAGGCGGAATTGGGCGTCAGCCTCGGTATCTTTCGGCAGTACGGCGGTGAGCCACACCTGCCCGGCCTGTTGCCAGGCGTTGAGCACCATGCCGCTGCGGCGCCAGTTGTCACCCAGTTGCAGCTCCAGGGTATCGCCCGCATTGACCGGCTCGCCGGTAGTCCCCGCCAGCAGGAACAGGGCGCGGTTGTTGGCGCCGCGATACTTGGCGCGGGCCACCGTCTCTTGACCCATGTAGCAGCCCTTGTTGAAGCTGATGCCGTCCAGTGCCTGCAGGTTGAGCATCTGCGGGATGAACTCCCCCTGATGCACAGCTTCCATGTGTGGCAGGCCCGCCTTGATCTCGAGCCCCCACCAGAGTGACTCGTCACCTTGCGGCAGGGCGTCGGCTTGCTGATTGCTCACCAGCAGCCAGCGATCCTGCTCAATCTTCACCGCCATGCCGCCGTCGATAAGACCGCTCTGCTCAAGGCCGAACTGGGCAGTGATCCACTCATCGCTGCCCGCACCGGCGATCCCGGTAGCGTGACGCTCATCGGCGGTGATCTCGACCTTGGAGAAGACGGCAAATTTCTTCAGCTCCGGCAGTTGGCGCTCCAGCACCGAAGAGCTGGTCAGCAGCAGCAGACTGTCGTCGAGGCAGAGCAGGCGGAAATTGCTCCACAGCTTGCCCTTGGGATCACAGTGGCCGCCCGGGGTCTGTTGCCCCGGTTGCAGGGCGTTGACATCACAGGTGACCTGACCTTGCAGATATTTGGCGCGATCCTGGCCGCTGATACGGGTGATGGCCAGCTTGGTCAGGGGGAAGCGGGTCGGCTCGGCAGGAAAAACAGGTGGTTGCAGGCTCACGATGGTATTCCAGAGAGAAAGTATGTGAGCTGCATGGTAAAGACGTAACTAATGTTTGTCAGCCGGAAAATCCAGCTGGTACCATCCCCCGGTCTTTGTAAGGAGAGTGCCATGTTGAGCCCAGTTGAAAAATCCCGCCTGAAGTGGGCCTGCCGTCGCGGTATGCTCGAGCTGGATGTGATCTTTATGCCCTTTTTCGAACACGAGTTCGACTCCCTGAGCGAAGCCGATCAGCAGACCTTTATCCGCCTGCTGACGAGCGACGATCCGGATCTGTTCAAATGGTGCATGGGTCATGGTGTCCCTGCCGATCCCGCATTTGCCGCCATGATCCCGATGATCCTGGAGCGCAATCAGGCGCGCCACGACCGCCAGGGGTAATACTGTGGAGCGGGTGATCATGACGGTTCACCCCTCCCGCCATCAGCAATATTTGCTGGTGGCCCTCTTTCTGTTGCTGCTCTGGCCGGTGGCTGGCCTGATTGCCGGTTGGCAGTGGGCGCTGTTGCTGCCCGTCTGGCTGGTGGCGCTCTGGCTGAGCTGGCGTGCGCTTGCCGAGCCCCCGTTCGAGCTTGTCTGGGATGGTCAGTGGTTGCAGTGGCAAGGTCGCCGCTATCAGCTCGACAAGAAAAGCCGCATTCTGCCAGGCGTGCTCAGGCTGGCGCTTTGTCCCGAACCGCAAGAGAGTGGAGCCGTGTCGCCACGGCAACTCTGGCTCTTCTCCGACGCCCTTCCCCCCGAACATTACCGCCTGCTGGCGCGAGCCATCCACTTTCTGCCGTCCAGGCACTGACGGAGTTTTCCCCGTGATGACCATGCGCTGATTTATCGCGATGATCCGCTGCCATGTGGCTGGCGACACTCTTTTTGTGACTGAAAAGCGGTTGAAAACAAGTGACCCCGCCGGGGCGGGGTCACTGATTGCTGTAACGTTTTGCGGGAAGGGGGATTAATCCCGCTCCGGGGTCAGCACGGTCGGTTTGGAGTCCGGCAGCATATCCGGATAATCCAGGTTGTAGTGCAGGCCGCGCGACTCCTTGCGCTGCAGGGCGCAGTTGACGATAAGTTCGGCCACCTGCAGCAGGTTGCGCAGCTCCAGCAGGTTGTTGGAGACGCGGAAGTTGGCGTAGTACTCCTGCACCTCCTGCTTGAGCAGGTCGATGCGGCGCTTGGCGCGAGCCAGGCGTTTGTTGGTACGCACTATCCCCACGTAGTCCCACATCATCAACCGCAGCTCGTGCCAGTTGTGCTGGATCACTACCAGTTCGTCGGAATCTTCCACCTTGCTCTCGTCCCACACCGGCAGGCGCGGCGGCTCCACGCTCATCGGCAGCTTGGCCAGAATATCGGCCCCCGCCTGATGGGCATAGACCACGCATTCCAGCAGGGAGTTGGAGGCCATGCGGTTGGCACCGTGCAGACCGGTGTAGGTCACTTCGCCGATGGCGTAGAGGCCGGGGATATCGGTCTGGCCGTTGTTGTCGATCATCACGCCGCCACAGGTGTAGTGGGCGGCTGGCACGATGGGCATCGGCTCCTTGGTGATGTCGATGCCGACCGCGAGGCAGCGCTCATAAATGGTCGGGAAGTGCTTGATGATGAAATCGGCCGGTTTGTGGCTGATATCCAGATACATGCAGTCCGCCCCGAGCCGCTTCATCTCGTGGTCGATGGCGCGGGCGACGATATCCCGCGGTGCCAGCTCGGCCCGCTCGTCAAACTCCGGCATAAAGCGGCTGCCGTCCGGGCGGCGCAGATAGGCCCCCTCGCCACGCAGCGCTTCGGTCAGCAGGAAGTTGGGATCATCGGGGTGGAACAGGCTGGTGGGGTGGAACTGGTTGAACTCCAGGTTCGCCACCCGGCAGCCGGCCCGCCATGCCATGGCGATGCCATCGCCAGAGCTCACATCCGGGTTGGAGGTGTACTGGTAGACCTTGGAGGCACCACCGGTGGCCAGTGCCACGAAACGGGCACGGATCACCTCTACCTGCTCGGCGTTGCGGTTCCAGACGTAGGCCCCCAGCACCTTGTTGCCCGGCAGGTTGAGCTTGCGGGTGGTGATGAGGTCGACCGCGTTGAAGCGCTCCATCAACTGGATATTGGGGTGAGCGCGCACCTGATCGATCAGGGTCAGTTGCACCGCCTTGCCGGTGGCGTCGGCCGCGTGGAAGATGCGGCGATGGCTGTGGCCCCCTTCCCGGGTGAGGTGGTACTGAGACTCGCCGTCGGCGTTCTCCTCCTGATCGAAGGGGACCCCTTGCTGAATGAGCCACTGGATGGACTCGCGGGCGTGGCGGGCGGTGAACTCCACCACTGCCGGGTCACACAACCCGGCGCCCGCGTTGAGCGTGTCGCTCACGTGGGATTCGATGCTGTCGGTTTCGTCGAAAACGGCAGCGATGCCTCCTTGCGCATAGAAAGTGGCCCCTTCACTGATGGGCCCCTTGCTCAGAACCAGGACTTTGGCGTGGTCTGCCAATCGCAACGCGAGGGACAAACCAGCGGCACCGCTGCCAATGATCAGTACATCGCAAAGGTATTCAACACTTGCTTTCATAAGTATCATTGGCCTGGATTAAGAACTGGCACCATGGTAGCCCAAGCGAGGGCGAGGATGCAGCCTGCATCACATTTTTTTCAATTGAAGCGAACTTTCTCTGATTCTCCCTGTCTGAACTTGTGCGCTTAGGAAGGGCCGGAAAAGAAAAACGATAACCTGATGGGGGTTTTACGGCTCTGATGAGCGACCAGAATCTACTGGACGAACAGCTGGTTGAACGGGTCCAGCGCGGCGATAAAGCAGCTTTCAACCTGTTGGTAAAAAAATACCAGCATAAGGTGGTCAACCTGGTTGCCAGGTATGTCAACAATCCCGGTGATGTGCCCGATGTGGCGCAAGAGGCCTTTATAAAAGCCTACCGTGCATTGCCGACATTCCGTGGCGAAAGTGCTTTTTACACCTGGTTGTACCGAATTGCCGTGAACACGGCGAAGAATTATCTCACCTCCCAGGGGCGCAGGCCGCCCAGCAGTGATGTGGAGGCTGACGAAGCGGAGTCTTATGGTGGTGGTGAAGCCTTGCAAGAGGTCTCAACCCCTGAAAACCTGGCGCTGACTGACGAGATCAAACGCACCGTGTTTTCAGCCATAGAGGCATTGCCGGAAGACCTGAGGACAGCTATCACCCTCCGCGAACTGGAAGGGCTGAGCTACGAAGAGATTGCCGAAATCATGGATTGCCCTGTGGGTACGGTCAGATCCCGTATCTTCCGGGCGAGGGAAGCAATCGATAAAAAGCTGCAACCTCTGATCGAGAATTAACTGGGGAAAGACGGGTTAACTTATGGCAAATAAAGAGCAAATCTCTGCCCTGATGGATGGTGACCTGAGTGACGCAGAGGTACTGAACGAGCTGGAGATGGACTCCGACTTGCAAGATACCTGGGGTCGTTACCACCTGATCGGCGATGCCATGCGGGGTGACCTGCCGGTCAATCTGCAACTGGATCTCAGTGACAGCATTATGGCTGCGCTGGAGGATGAGCCCACCATACTGGCACCCAAGCCGGTCGAGACGGCTCCCGTGCTGCAACCTGCCGTTGCGCCGGTCAAGACAGATGCCAATGTGGTTCCGTTGTTCCGCCGTGTCGGTCAGCAACTGGGGCAATACGCCATTGCCGCCTCCGTGGCCGCCGCTGTTATCTTCGGAGTGCAGCATTATCAGGGACAGGATGGCGTTCCGGCCAATCCGGTGCTCAATACCATTCCAATCGGTGGCAGCGCGGCGCCTGTGAGCGTCCATTATCCGCAACAGGATGGTGCCCGTGCCCGTCAGCAAGGTCTGACCGAACAGCAGATGCAGGAACAGCGGGAGCGGATCAACGCCTTCCTGCGTGACCACCAGTTGCAACAACGCCTGTTGCAAGACAGGCAGAACCAACAATAACGAGTCGTCAGGGATATCAACGTGCGCCAGTACAGCCGTATTTTACTGGCCTCTCTCCTGCTGATCAGTGCCAAGGCCTCGGCCGACGATAAGTCGGCCGAGGCCTTGTTGCAGCAGATGCAGAGTGCCGTGCAGCAACAGAACTTCGAATTGTCCATGGTCAAGGCCCGTCAGGGACGTCTTGAACCGATCCGCATCAGCCATGCCGTGATCGATGGCAAGGAGGTAGCCCATCTCAGCTATCTCGATGGCAAGGCGATCGAGTATCTCCAGCGTCAGAACGAGTACACCTTCTTTGAAAACAGCCATGATCCCTACACCCTGAAGGATGCCCGCTTTCCCGGTATCTGGTCGACCCTGGTGAAGATGCCGTTGGCACAGGTGCTGGAGAGTTATGATCCTGTGCTTGCTGGCCGTAGCCGGGTGGCCGGCGAGGTCGCTCAAGTCGTCAGGTTGGTTCCCAAGGAAGCTGACAAATATGGCTTTGTGCTCTGGATTGACGAACGTAGTCACCTGTTGCTGCGAGTCGACATGGTGGAGCGGGAGGGCAATCTGGTGGAGCAGATGCTGGGGGTGGATCTGCAATTGCAACAAAAACCGTCCCCATGGCTGGTAAAGCTGGCCAACAGCAAGCAGCCCTCGGCGCTGGCGCTGGAGGATGCCTATCCTGCACCGCAACAGCAGTTGAACTGGCAGATCACCTGGTTGCCCGATGGCTTCAAGGTGCTGTCGCAAGACCGGCACCAGCTGGTGACCACCAGTGTACCGGTGGATTACATGATGCTCTCCGATGGCCTGGTGGATCTCTCGGTCTACGTCTCTCGGGTCGATCCCAAGCAGGCGGTGCGCCAGCAGCTGATCCGCCAGGGGGCGACCTCGCTGGTGAGCTACGTCAACGAGGTGGGGGTCGAGATCACCGTGGTTGGGGAAGTGCCTGCCGAGACAGCCAAACGCATCGCCGAGTCGGTGCAGCCGCTGGCTCGCAACGAAGCGGTGCAGTGAGTCCATGTTCTGGGTTCACAGTAGTGTGCGGCTTGCCGTTGGCTGTGAGTCGTGTTCAGATCCTGCCATTGCATGAGCACGAGGTGTTGCCGTGAATGAGATGAGTGAAGAGCTGGCGACCGTGGTGGCCATTGAGGGTGACCATGCCTGGGTGGAGTGCGAGCGTCGCTCCGCCTGCAGTGGTTGTCAGCAGCAATCCAACTGCGGTACCGGCACTGTGGCCAAGGCGTTTCCCCTGAAAGCCCCCCGCTTGCGAGTCAGGCTGACCGCCGAGGTGCGGGTTGGCCAGCAAGTGAGGCTCGGTATCCCGCAGGAGAGTCTGCTGCGCGGGGCTGCGCTGGTCTATGTGCTGCCGCTTTTCTGTCTGTTGGCCGGCGCCTTGCTGGGGCAGCTCTGGCTGGCGCCGCTGCTCTCGGGCGGGGAGGGGATTACCATTCTCTGCTGCCTGCTGGGGGGCGTGCTGGGCTTTTTACTGGTTCGTTACTTTTCCAACCGCCTGGATCAGGGGCGTTACGGCCCGCAGATGCTCGGCGTTGTCGTCCCTGTCCGCATCCTCCCCTGACCGAACAGGCGCTATTTCACTGGCGCTGGCGACTAAAGAATGGCCGTCAGCCGGGTTATCCAGTAAAATCGCGCCTCCATAACTGACCTTAACTAATTTTGAGTGACTCTTGCTCGATGAAACACATTCGTAACTTTTCGATTATTGCGCACATCGACCACGGTAAATCGACCCTGTCGGACCGTCTGATCCAGACTTGCGGTGGCTTGTCCGACCGCGAGATGCAGGCTCAGGTGCTTGACTCCATGGATCTGGAGCGCGAGCGCGGCATTACCATCAAAGCACAGAGTGTGACCCTGAACTACCAGGCACAAGACGGTAACACCTACCAGCTGAACTTTATCGACACCCCAGGCCACGTGGATTTCTCCTACGAGGTCTCCCGCTCTTTGGCGGCCTGTGAAGGGGCGCTGCTGGTGGTGGATGCCGGCCAGGGGGTTGAGGCACAGACTCTGGCCAACTGCTACACCGCCATGGAAATGGATCTGGAAGTGGTGCCGGTGCTGAACAAGATTGACCTGCCGGCCGCAGAACCCGAGCGGGTTGCCGAGGAGATCGAAGACATCGTCGGTATCGACGCAGTCGATGCGGTGCGCTGCTCCGCCAAGACCGGTCTGGGTGTTGATCTGGTGCTGGAAGAGATCGTCGCCAAGATCCCGGCACCGGAAGGTGACCCGGATGCCCCGCTGCAGGCGCTGATCATCGACTCCTGGTTCGACTCCTATTTGGGCGTTGTCTCTTTGGTGCGGATCAAGAACGGTTCCCTGAAGAAGAACGACAAGATCAAGGTGATGAGCACCGGTCAGGTGTGGGGTGTCGATCGTATCGGTATCTTCACGCCCAAGCAGGTGGATACCCAGGGTCTGGGTTGCGGCGAGGTAGGTTGGGTTGTCTGCGGTATCAAGGACATCCACGGCGCGCCGGTGGGCGATACCCTGACTCAGGCCAAGAATGGTGCCGACAAGGCGCTGGCTGGCTTCAAGAAGGTGAAGCCGCAGGTTTATGCGGGTCTGTTCCCCATCTCCAGCGATGACTACGAGTCGTTCCGTGACGCCCTCGACAAGCTCTCCCTGAACGATGCCTCCCTGTTCTTCGAACCGGAGAGCTCCACGGCGCTGGGCTTCGGCTTCCGTTGTGGCTTCCTCGGCATGCTGCACATGGAGATCATTCAGGAGCGTCTGGAGCGTGAATACGATCTGGATCTGATCACTACGGCGCCGACCGTAGTGTACGAGATCGAGCTGACCGACGGCTCCACCATCCACATCGACAGCCCGGCCCAGATGCCCGCCATCACCAGCATCAAGGAGATGCGCGAGCCGATCGCCGAGTGTCATATCTTGCTGCCGCAGGAGTACATGGGCAACGTGATCACCCTCTGTATCGAGAAGCGTGGCGTGCAGACCAACATGGTCTACCACGGCAAGCAGGTGGCGCTGACCTATGAAATCCCGATGGCGGAAGTGGTGCTCGACTTCTTCGATCGTCTGAAATCCACCAGTCGCGGTTACGCCTCGCTGGATTACGGCTTCAAGCGTTTCGAAACCTCCGACATGGTCCGTCTGGACATCATGATCAACGGTGAGCGCGTCGATGCCCTGGCCATCATCACCCACAAGGACAACGCCCAGTATCGCGGTCGTCAGGTGGTGGAGAAGATGCGCGAGCTGATCCCGCGCCAGATGTTCGATATCGCCATTCAGGCGGCCATCGGCAACCAGATCATCGCACGCAGCACCGTCAAGGCACTGCGTAAAGACGTAACCGCCAAGTGTTACGGTGGTGACGTGAGTCGTAAGAAGAAACTGCTGAACAAGCAGAAAGAAGGTAAGAAGCGGATGAAGTCTCTCGGCCGTGTCGACGTGCCGCAGGAAGCCTTCCTCGCGATTCTCCACGTCGGAAAGGATTAATAGATGGCAAGCACGTTTTCCCTGATCCTGGTGGTGGTCTGCGCGATCACCGGTGTTATCTGGTGTCTGGACAAGATGATTTGGTCCAAGCAGCGCGCCGCCAAGATTGCCGTGGCTCGTGCCCATGGCGGTGCCCACCTGGATGAGAAGACCCTGGCCAAGGTCGCCCCCGTGCCGGTCTGGATTGAACAGACCGCCGGGGTCTTCCCGGTCATCACCTTTGTGCTGATCCTGCGTTCGTTCATTTTTGAACCGTTCCAGATCCCGTCAGGTTCCATGATGCCCACCCTGCTGGTGGGCGACTTCATCCTGGTGGAAAAGTTTGCCTATGGTCTGCGGGATCCGGTGACCAACACCAAGTTCCTCGAGACTGGCGAGCCCAAGCGTGGCGACGTGGTGGTGTTCAAGTATCCCCTTGAACCGCGCGTTGACTACATCAAGCGGGTGGTCGGCATGCCGGGTGATCGGGTCATCTATCGCAACAAGGAGCTGATGATCCGGCCCAAGTGCGAGGAGCAGGAAGGGAAAACGTGCCCGGGCTTCAAGAAGCTCGACGTCAAGTTTGAACAAAGAGGCGAATTTACCCAGATGGGGATCCCCCTTGACCGCTATACCGAGCAGTTGGGTGATGTCTCCCACGAGACCCTGCGCAACCCGCTGATGCCCGATATGGTTGGCCGTTACTATCGCCAGCCCGGCACCTACCCCGACGAGTGGGTGGTACCGGAAGGTCAGTATTTCGTGATGGGCGACAACCGCGACAACAGCACCGACAGCCGCTTCTGGGGCTTTGTGCCCGAGCAAAATCTGGTCGGCAAGGCGGTCGCTATCTGGATAAGTTTTGAATTCGAGCGCGAAGAAGGCTCCCTGCTGCCAAGTTGGGTACCGACAGGTGTGCGCTTCAACCGCATTGGCGGAATCAAGTAAATGAATATCAAGATGAACAGACTGCAGTCCCGTCTCGGGCATGTCTTTGCGGATCTGGAACTGCTGACCCGGGCGCTGACTCACCGCAGCGCCGGTTCCCGTCACAATGAACGACTGGAATTTCTGGGTGACTCGATTTTGAGTCTGGTGATTGCCGACGATCTCTTCCACCGCTTCCCGCAAGCGGCGGAAGGGGATCTCAGCCGGATGCGCGCCACCCTGGTGCGCGAGAAGACCCTGGCCGAACTGGGCCGGGAGTTTGACCTCGGGGATCACCTGATCCTCGGTCCCGGCGAACTCAAGAGCGGCGGTTTTCGCCGCGAATCCATTCTGGCCGATACGGTCGAGGCGGTGATCGGTGCCGTCTATCTGGATACCAATCTTGAGACGGTGCGGACACTGCTGCTGAGCTGGTACGCCAGCCGCCTGGAAGAGATCAAGCCGGGCATCGAGCAGAAAGATCCCAAGACCCGTCTGCAAGAAATTTTGCAGGGAAGCCGCAAATCCCTGCCGACCTACACTGTGACCAACGTCAAGGGCGAGGCACACAACCAGGAGTTCACCGTCCAGTGTGACGTGGAAGGTCTGGATGGTCCCCTCGTCGGGGTCGGCACCAGCCGTCGCAAGGCCGAACAGGCCGCGGCGCAGCAAGCATTGGAAAAACTGTCATGACAGATACCACCTACTGCGGCTTTGTCGCCATCGTGGGCCGCCCGAATGTGGGCAAGTCCACCCTGCTCAACAAGCTGCTTGGCCAGAAGGTCAGCATCACCTCGAAGAAGCCCCAGACCACCCGTCACCGGATTTTGGGGATCGATACCGAGGAGAACTACCAGACCATCTATGTAGATACCCCGGGTCTGCACATTGAAGAGAAACGGGCCATCAACCGCCTGATGAACCGTGCCGCTACCAGTTCGCTGGGTGATGTGGCCATGGTGGTGTTCATGGTCGACGGTACCCACTGGACCAAAGACGACGAGATGGTGCTGGGCAAGCTGCGCAATCTCAAGTGCCCTGTGGTGCTGGCGGTCAACAAGATCGACAACGTCAAAGAGAAAGAAGATCTGCTGCCCCACCTCGAGTGGCTGGGCCAACAGATGAACTTCGCCCATATTCTGCCCATCAGTGCCGAAAAGGGCACCAACGTGGAGAAGATCCGCGAGTGGGCTAAGGATCTGCTGCCGGAAAACGTCCATTTCTTCCCGGAAGATTACGTGACCGACCGCTCCTCCCGCTTTATGGCCTCCGAAATCATCCGCGAGAAGCTGATGCGCTTCACCGGTGAGGAGCTGCCCTACTCGGTGACGGTGGAGATCGAACGCTTCAAGGTGGAAGAGAACGGTCTCTACCACATCCACGGCCTCATCCTGGTCGAGCGCGATGGCCAGAAGAAGATGGTCATCGGCAACAAGGGCGAGAAGATCAAAACCATCGGCACCGAGGCGCGCCTCGATATGGAACGTCTGTTCCAGAACAAGGTGCACCTCGAGCTGTGGGTCAAGGTCAAGTCGGGCTGGGCTGATGATGAGCGCGCCCTGCGCAGCCTCGGGTATGGCGACGACTGATTGCTGACCCCGGCTTTCGTCATCCACAGTCGGCCCTATCGGGAGACCAGCCAGCTGGTCGAGGTCTTCACCCAGGATAGTGGCCGATTTACTCTGGTGGCTCGCGGTTCTCGCGGGCCACGCTCCCCTCTCAAGGGGCTGCTGCAACCTTTTACCCTGCTCACCATCGCCTGGCGCGGCAAGGGGGATCTCAAGAACCTCACCCAGGTCGAATGCCCGGATCACTCCCTGCGTCTCGGCGGCGATCGTCTCTTCTACGGCCTCTATCTCAACGAGCTGGTCTACTACCTGCTGGAAGCGCACACCCCGTTCCCCGAAGTGTTCGACGCCTATGCTCGTGCCATCATGGCGCTGGCCGACGGCGAGACGCCTGAGCTGCCGCTGCGCCGCTTCGAGTTCCTGCTGTTGCAAGCACTTGGATATGCGGTGGATTTCGAATACACGGCGGACGACGAGTCGCCCATCGAGCCGACCCTGCTCTATGGCTTCGAGCGTGAATTGGGCTTTGTTGCTTGCGAGCGGGCGCCGGATCCCCGTACCCTGTTTCTCGGTGCCCACCTGCTCGCCTTTGCCGAGGGACGTTTCGATACCCCTCCCTTGCTGCAGGCGGCCAAACGTTTCAGCCGATTGGCACTGCAACCCTATCTGGGCAAGCGCCAGCTAAAGAGCCGGGAGCTGTTTTTAAAACGCAAAGCCAGTATGCAAGGCTGACACAGATTACAGACATACGGATATTGGCGCGGGGTGATTCGCTGACCGCGCAGTCAACAGATGAAGCCTTTCAAGGAGTTCTCAATGAGTGAAATCTATCTGGGTGTGAACATCGACCATATCGCCACCCTGCGCAACGCCCGTGGCACCCAGTATCCGGATCCGGTACAGGCCGCATTCGTGGCCGAACAGGCCGGGGCCGATGGCATTACCGTGCATCTGCGTGAAGATCGCCGCCACATCACCGACCGCGACGTGGAGATCCTGCGCCAGACTATCCAGACCAGAATGAATTTGGAGATGGCGGTGACCGAAGAGATGATCGGCATCGCCTGCCGCATCAAGCCCCACTTCGTCTGTCTGGTGCCGGAGAAGCGCACCGAAGTGACCACCGAGGGCGGTCTGGACGTGGCCGGTCAGCGGGACAAGGTGACTGACGCTGTTGCCCGTCTCTCCGCGGTGGGGGCCCAGGTTTCCCTCTTTATCGACGCCGATCCCATCCAGATTGATGCGGCTGCCGAGAGTGGCGCCCCTTTTATCGAGATCCACACCGGTCGCTATGCCGATGCCACCACAGATGCCGAGCGCAACGCCGAGTTCAAGCGTATCGCCGCCGGCGCCTCCTATGCCGTTGGCAAGGGGCTCAAGGTCAATGCCGGCCACGGCCTGCACTACCACAACGTCAAGGCCATCGCCGCCATCCCCGAGCTCTATGAGCTCAACATCGGCCACGCCATCATCGGCCGCGCCGCCTTCGACGGTCTGGCCAAGGCCGTGAGCGATATGCGTCTGCTGATGCAGGAAGCCCGTCAGGGGATCTGAGTTGCAAAATAGGCCCGCGGCCTGAGACCGGCCGCTAGAAATAACAAGGGACGCCACGGCGTCCTTTGTTATTTCAGGTGTTGTTCAAGTGAGGGCAATGGGTTGGCGGCTATAGAGCTGTAATAACCCAGCACAATCGGCTATAAGCAGTTGATGTCAAAAGGGTTACACTGGTTGACCCTGTGAGTTGGACGAGATTGTTATGGAGCATCCCCTGTACCACCCCGATATCACCGATCTGGAACCTGTCGCCCGTGCGGCGGGGGCGGCCATCATGGCGATCTACAGCGAGCCTTTTGCGGTGGAGTACAAGCGCGACGAGAGTCCGCTTACCGCTGCCGACAAGGGGGCCCATGAGGTGATTGTGCAGGCGTTGGCGCGGCTGACCCCCGATATCCCTGTGCTGTCGGAGGAGTCGGGCCCCGAGGTGATGGCGGCGCGCCACGGCTGGTCACGCTACTGGCTGGTGGACCCCCTCGATGGCACCAAGGAGTTTGTCTCCCGCAACGGCGAGTTCACCGTCAATATCGCGCTGATTGAAGAGGGGGTGCCGCGTTGGGGACTGGTTTATGCGCCTGTGCTGGACAAGCTCTGGTACGGTGGCAAGGGGCTCGGAGCCTGGCGCATCGCCGATGGCAAGCGCGAGCCCATCCAGACCCAGCCTCATCGTGAAGGTGAGGCGTGGCGCGTGGTGGGCAGTCGCAACCACCTGTCGCAGGCGACCCTCGATTTCTTGGCACCTTTTGGTGAGATCGAGCTGGTCTCCATGGGCAGCTCCCTCAAGTTCTGCATCATCGCCGAGGGGGGCGCCGAGCTCTATCCGCGCCTCGCTCCTACCTGCGAGTGGGATACTGGTGCGGCGCAGGCGGTGCTGGAGGGGGCGGGGGGCAGCGTCACCCAGCTCGATGGCTCATCCCTTGCCTACAACAAGCCCGATATCCTCAATCCCTGGTTTGTCGCCAGAGCGTGACCTTGTTGGTGCGCTGAGCATCGCGCAATAAAAAGAGGCCGGAGCGGGTTGTACATCCGTTCCGGCCTCTTTGTATTTGACGCAGTTTTAAAAGACTTTCTTGAACGGCTTGATGGTCACTTTGGCATAGACGCCAGCTACAGCATAGGGATCGGCATCGGCCCAGGCTTTGGCGTCAGCCAGCGAGGCAAACTCGGCGATGACGGTGCTGCCGGTAAAGCCTGCATCGGCCGGATCCTCGGCATCGATGGCCGGGTTTGGACCGGCGGTCAGCAGGCGCCCTTCATCCTGCAGGGCTTGCAGGCGAGCCAGATGGGCAGGGCGAACTTGCTTGCGCAGTGGCAGGCTATCGGGGACATCTTCGGAGTAGATGAGATACCACATGAGAGGATCCTTTTCTGATGAGGGTTATTTTTTGGGTTCGTCTTTTTGCTGGGACAACTGCTCGGCAGGGATGTGGCGATAGAGATAGACGCCGCTCAGCAGGGTAAAGACCAGCGTCATCCCCAGCAGGCCGAACACCTTGAAGTTGACCCACATCTCTTGCGGCAGGTTAAACGCCACATAGAGGTTGAGCAGGCCACAGACGGTAAAGAAGCCGACCCAGCCGAGATTGACCTTGTCCCAGACTGCATCGGGTGCCTGCAGCTCCTTGGCCAGCATCTGTTTGATCAGGTTCTTGCCAAAGCCGTAGCGGCTGATGAGCAGACCCAGTGCGAACAGTACGTTGATGACAGTCACTTTCCACTTGATGAAGGTGTCATCGTGGAAGAAAACCGTGAGGCCGCCAAAGAAGCCGACCAGCAGGAAGGTGAATAGTTGCATCTTCTCGACTTTGCGATAGCGGATCCAGCTATAGGCGAGCTGCAGACCGGTGACCACCACCAGTGCGCCGGTAGCCATGTAGATGTCGTAGAACTTGTAGACCGCGAAGAAAACGATAAGTGGAATAAATTCAATAAATTGCTTCATTGTTGGCGCCTAGTCCTCAAAGATGGCCTGCAAATTTTGCCCAGTCTACCTGCATGGCGGACAACGGCAAATGAATAAGACCGCTCATTTTTACGCCGGTTCCGCGCTGTCGCCAAACAGTTGGCGTGCAATGGAGATCCCCAGTCGCAGCTGATCGGCCAGCAGGTCGCGGATATGGCGCTCTTCAATCAGAGGGTTGAGCAGCACGGCGCGCAGCAGGGTGAGCGGTTGGGCACCGTAGCGTACCACCGCTCGTTGGGTGCGGGAGACAAAGCTGTGCCCCTCGGCCCGCTGGGCTTTTTGCAGGGCTACGTTGAAGTCGTTGATCTGCGCATTGGCCGCTTCATCCAGCACCTTGCCCTGCAGATGGGGCGGGATGCAGCGATAGGAGAGCAGGTTCATCACCGGAGCAGACATCAGCTCGAAGGCGGGGTCGCTTTCGATGAGCTCTGCCATCAGCCGGGCCCGGTCGTAGTTGGCCTCGATCAGGTCGGCATAGCCTTGCTGGCCAAACAGCTGGAAGGCGGCGTCCAGATAGAGGGCGTTGGCCGGGCGGGTGCCCTCCAGCGTAAAGCGGCCCTGATCGAACGAGGTGGCGCGAATGGCATAGGGCGCCTCCCGCTTGACCGCCATCATCAGGTCGGGCTGGCGGCAGAGCAGCATGCCGGTACCGAGCGGCACCAGCAGCTGTTTGTGGCCATCGAGGGTGACGGTATCTGCGCGCTCGATCCCGGCCAGCAGGTTTTGATAGCGGGGGGAGAAGAGGGTCGGGCCACCCCAGGCAGCATCCACGTGGAAGTGGATCTGCTCTCGTTCGGCAATGGCCGCCAGCTCAGGCAGGGGATCGATGGAGCCAAAGTCGGTACTGCCTGCCACGCCGACCAATGCCAGTACTTTCAATTTCTGCTCTTTGCACTGGATCAGCGCCTGTTCCAGCGCAGCCAGACTGAGCCGGTTCTGCTCGTCGGTCTCGAGGCGCCAGACGCTGCGGGCGCCCAGTCCCAGCAGATCCATCCCCTTGTCGAAGGAGTAGTGCATCAGCCGTGAACCGAGAATGACTGCACCGCGATAGCCTTGCTCATAGAGCGCGAACAGGTTGTCGCCGCAGGCGCGGTTGCGGGCCAGCCAGAGAGCTGTGACGTTGGCGATGGTGCCGCCGCTGGTCATGACGCCGAGGGCGGCATCCTTGGCATGCATCTGCTCGCCGTAGAACGCATCGTCCCTGCCATAGATGAGGCGGTGCAGCTTGGCCAGCACCTCCCGCTCCAGAAAGCTGAGCAGGCGGGAGGACTCCATCTTCATCGGATTCTGGTTGAGCATCACCAGCAGGCGCGACAGCTCGGCGGTATAGGCCGGCAGGGGCGCCGTCATGTGGCCCATGTAGCGTGGCGAGATGAGGTGCGAGGCGCCGGGTACCAGAGTAGCCAGCCGCGCCAGATACTCCTCGATAGGTTGGCCGACTGCAGGCATGCGGGATTGATCGAGCTGGTGGGTGAACAGGTCGCGCTGATAGGGGGCCTGACTGTCGTCGGAGTGGTGGAAGCTCTCCAGCAAGGTGTTCATCGCCTCGCCAAAGGCGGGATCCGCTTGTGCAAACAACTCAGTCAACTTCATCAGGTTCTCCAGACCAGGTCACCGGGTTAGGTGTCTATGCCGCTTGTCTCGGGCATCGGCGGCAGAGCATACACCAAAGGGGGGCGGGTGACAGCCACCCCATTTTTTAAGCGAACACTTGTACTCCGAAATGGTGCTGGGTAGAGTGAGCCACAGTTATTGTGGAGTCGATGTTATGAGTGGTGTGATGGATTACTCCCCCCGGGAGGAGCTGGCAAACCGGCTGAGTCACGGTGCGGGATTGTTGCTGGGGATTGTCGGGCTGGTGCTGTTGCTCATCAAGGGATGGGGACAGGGTACGCAGGCGCTGGTGAGCTACAGCCTCTATGGCGGCAGTTTGGTATTGCTCTATCTCGCCTCGACCCTCTATCACAGCATGGCTGAAGGGCGTGCCAGACGCTGGTGCAAGGTGTTTGATCACTGTGCCATCTATCTGCTGATTGCCGGCACCTATACCCCCTTTCTGCTGGTGGCGCTCGATACGCCGTTGGCGAAGGGGTTGATGGTGGTGATCTGGGCCCTGGCGCTGGCCGGGGTGGTGTTCAAGCTGGTGTTTATCAACCGCTTCAAGAAGTTGTCGCTCTTTACCTACCTGATGTTGGGCTGGCTGTCGCTGGTGGTCATCTACCAGCTCTATATCCATCTGGCCGGTGAGGGGTTGTTGCTGCTCGGGCTTGGCGGCCTTATCTACAGCCTCGGGGTCATCTTCTATGTGGCCAAGCAGCTCCCCTATAACCACGCCATCTGGCATCTCTTTGTGCTGGGTGGCAGCGTTTGTCACTTTATGGCCATTTACGGCTACGTCGCCTAACGTCTTGTAACTAGCCCTTAATTGGTATTTTTGGCGCGTAAAAGGATAAATTCGTGCGGTATCACACAGTTGGCATCAGCGTTTGCTGACAAGCTAGGGCCAGTTCAATTCGCAAAGGATGCACGAAATGAGTGAAATCGCGCTTTCCATCAGCATGTTGTCGCTGGTGGCAGTGCTGGGACTCTGGCTTGGAAACTGGCGAGTCTATGGCGTTGGGTTAGGGATCGGTGGGGTGCTGTTCGGCGGCATCATAGTGGGTCACTTTGCCGGGGTGTCAGAGCTGGCGCTCGATGAGCAAACACTCCATTTTATTCAAGAGTTTGGCCTGATCCTGTTTGTCTATACCATCGGCATTCAGGTCGGCCCCGGTTTTTTCTCGTCATTGCGCAGCTCCGGACTCAAGCTCAATGCCTTTGCTGCTTTGCTGGTTATCCTGGGGTGCATCGTTGCGGCGGCACTTCATCAACTGTTTGATGTGCCGCTACCGGTGATCCTCGGGGTCTTCTCCGGTGCCGTGACCAATACCCCATCTCTTGGTGCGGGTCAGCAGATCCTGGCGGAGCTGGGAGCTCCCCATGGTTCAACCGGGCTGATGGGGATGGGATACGCAGTGGCCTATCCATTCGGCATCTGCGGCATTTTGCTCACCATGTGGCTGGTCAGGGTCTTCTTTCGCATCAAGATCGACGATGAAGCCGCCCAGTTCGAGTTGCAGACAGGTAAAACCAAGGAGAGCTTGCAGACCATCAACATCGCGGTACGCAACCCCAACATGCATGGCTTGATGCTGAGCGAGATCCCGAGTCTCGACGAGTCTGATGTCATCTGCTCACGGCTCAAGCGTGGCGACGAGCTGATGGTGCCGCGCCCTGATTCCCGTATCGAGCTGGGCGACCTGCTGCACCTAGTTGGTGAGCGCCATGCACTGCACAAGGTGTTGCTGGTGCTGGGTGAAGAGGTCGACACTTCCCTATCGACTCGCGGTACCGACCTGAGGGTGGAGCGGGTCGTGGTGACCAACGAGCAGGTGCTGGGCAAGAAGATCCGCGATCTTGACATCAAACAGCGCTATGACGTGGTGATCTCGCGCCTCAACCGGGCCGGTATCGAGCTGGTACCGACCAGCCAGACCAGTCTGCAGTTTGGTGACATCCTCAACCTGGTAGGTCGTCTCGATGCCATCGAGGCCGTGACCAATGTGGTCGGCAACGTGCAGCAAAAACTGCAACAGGTGCAGATGTTGCCGGTATTTATCGGGATTGGCCTCGGCGTATTGCTCGGCTCCATCCCCTTCTACCTGCCCGGATTCCCGGCCGCTCTCAAATTGGGTCTGGCGGGGGGGCCGCTGGTGGTGGCGCTGATCCTGTCGCGGATCGGCAGCATCGGCAAGCTCTACTGGTTCATGCCCCCCAGCGCCAACCTGGCGCTGCGGGAGATCGGGATCGTGCTGTTTCTGGCGGTGGTTGGCTTCAAGTCAGGGGCCGGCTTTGTTGATACCCTGATCAACGGTGATGGCCCCTCCTGGATGCTATATGGGGCAGCGATTACCCTGATCCCCTTGCTGGTGGTCGGGGTGCTGGCGCGTCTCTATGGCAAGATGAACTATCTCACCCTCTGTGGCTTGCTGGCTGGCTCCATGACGGATCCTCCCGCATTGGCCTTTGCCAACGCCATGCACCCGACCAGTGGTGCCAGTGCGCTCTCCTATGCCACTGTCTACCCGCTGGTGATGTTCTTGCGGATCATCTCGCCGCAACTGCTGGCCATCATCCTCTGGGCCGGTGCATAGGGTTAATTCTGACAGGAGCATGCCTTGTCATGCTCCTGTCATGATAATGTAATGTATTGATAATTTTAGTTTTTATTTTTCGGTAATCCCCTCGTCACCCTTCTGTCTGGCTGAACGGTCCAGCCTCAAATCAGTCTATTCTTTCGAATTTTCGAACTGGTTATTTGCTCTCTCTCTGTGCAGAGTAGGCTGTGGCTTTTTGCATGCAAATCAGGATTCAGGAGAGAACATGATTACCAATTCCGTTACTCTGGAACAGGGCGTAACCGTCACCCAGCTCAAAGGTCAAGTTTATCAGGTGGCTGCAGATGGTAGCCGCAAGTTGCTGGTGGAAGGGGATGTGCTGCCGAAAGGGGCGGTGATCATGTCGCCGGATGGCGCCAGTTTCATGGGCGGCGGACAGTCTTTCAATGTGCAACCTGCCAGCGAGCAGAGTGAGCCTGCCGAAGAGGAAGATGCTCCCCAGCTGGCGCAAAACAGTGCCGCAGGCACACCCGATGATATCAGTGCCCTGCAAGAAGCCATTTTGGGTGGCGCTGACCCGACCCAGGCCTTTGAAGCCTCCGCCGCAGGCGGTGCACCTGCTGCCGGTGGTGGTGGTGTTGGTGGTGTTGGTGGTGTCGCCGGAGCCAGTGGCAACGGCGGTTTTGTCACCATCGACCGTACCGGTTCCGCAACCATTGCTGAAGCCACCTTCGATACTATCTACAACGCCAATGGCGAGCCACCGCTGGATGCGGCTGGAGAAGATGAGGTATTTGACCTTACGCCTCCAACCATCTCCGTGGTAGCGCCAGACAATACCAATGACACCACTCCGACCCTGACCGGAACCACGGATGCGCCTGCAGGCAGCACGGTGACCCTGGTGGTGACCGATGTCAACGGCAATCAGCAGACCCTGACCGCTATTGTCACACCTAATGGCACCTTCACCGTGGATGTCACCACACCGCTGGCCGAAGGGGGCTATCAGGTGACGGCTTCCGTGACCGATCTGGCCGGCAACACCGGCACCGCGACCGATGATGGCAGTGTGGATGTAACCGCTCCGGTGATTACTGTTGATGCACCTGACAATACCAATGACACCACCCCGACCATTACGGGCACTACGGATGCACCTGCTGGCAGCACGGTCACTCTGGTCGTGACCGATGCCAATGGCACTCAACAAACGTTGACCGCCATCGTGCAACCGGGTGGTGGTTACAGCGTAGATGTCACTACTCCGCTGGCGGAAGGTGGCTATCAGGTAACGGCTAGCGTCACCGATCCGGCTGGCAACAGAGGTACGTCGAACGACGATGGTAGCGTGGACACCACGGCGAACATCACGGTGAGCCTGGATGACGTGAACGCGGGCAATGTGGCCAACGCACCCATCAGCGGCACCTCCGATGTGGGCCCGGGTCGCACCGTGACCCTAGTGATCAGTGATGCCGCCGGTAAGAGCCTGACAGTCACTGCCATCACCGATGTCGATGGCAACTACAAGACCAGCGCCGATCTGAGCGGGCTGGCGGATGGCAACCTGACCGTGGTGGCCAGCGTCATCGACGCGGCGGGTAACCCTGCCAGCGCCACCGACGATACCACCTTGCTCGATACCACGCCACCGGATGCCAGCATCACCCTGGATGGCAACATCACCCCTGACGACGTGATCAACGCGGCCGAGTCTAAGCAGGACATCGCCGT
>NZ_JAAKRF010000031.1:0-46544 GCF_049173005.1 Aeromonas sp. 602658
GTTGCGGGGGCCGGATTTGAACCGACGACCTTCGGGTTATGAGCCCGACGAGCTACCGAGCTGCTCCACCCCGCGTCTGAGGTCGCCAATAATAGGCGCCAGCGCACAGATTGCAAGTAAATATCTCAAAAAAAGTTTATTCGTAGATTAATCAGACAGAGAGTGAGGACATTAGCAGCATCATGCTGTTTTTTCAGGCAATAGAGTCAAAGCCACATACCAGGCACTACACTCAGTGAGATGAACACTCCTCATTTTGGGTAGGTATGATATGCGCATCTCCGCCGGTCACTGCCGTCAGTTGGGGGCGACACCCGACAACCGCGGCGTCAACTTCGCCATCTGGGCCCGCTTGGCCAGCCGGGTAGAGCTGCTGCTTTTCTCCAGTGCCGAAGATGATAGTCCCGAGGTAATTCCCCTCTCCCCCCGTTTCAACCGAACTGCCTACTACTGGCATATCCATATTGAAGGACTCCCCATCGGGCAACGCTACGCCTACCGTATCCAGGGACCATGGCGTCCCTATTGTGGCACCCGCTTTGATGGTGACAAGGTTCTGCTCGATCCCTATGGGCGCAGTATTGAACTGGGCCCCAACTATGACCGATGGGCGGCTGCACGCCCCGGCAGCAATATGGCTTGCTGCGCCAAAAATCGGGTAGTCGATACCCGCCACTACAACTGGGAAGGAGACAAACTGCCTGCTCACTCTCTCTCCCGCTCGGTGATTTACGAACTCCATCTGGGGGGGTTTACCAACTCCCCGAGCTCCGGGGTTGATCCTGCATTGCGGGGCACCTATCTTGGATTGATTGAGAAGATCCCCTATCTGCAATCTCTCGGAGTCACCGCCGTTGAACTGCTGCCGGTGTTTCAGTTCGATCCTCAGGATGCTCCCAGGGGGCTATCCAACTACTGGGGATACAGCCCCATGTCCTTTTTCGCCCCCCATGCCCAGTACGCCTGTGGCGATGATCCGCTGACCGAATTTCGCGATATGGTCAAGGCGCTGCACAGGGCCAATATCGAGGTGATCCTGGATGTGGTCTACAACCACACCGCCGAGGGGGGAGATGATGGCCCCACCTTCTCGTTTCGCGGCATCGACAACGAGGCCTACTACATCCTCGACAACAACCAGAAGGACACCAACTACTCGGGCTGTGGCAACACCTTCAACGGCGCACACCCGGTGGTACTGCGGATGATCATGGACAGCCTGCACTTCTGGCGCCAGGAGATGCACGTCGATGGCTTCCGGTTTGATCTGGCTGCCATTTTGTCGCGGGATGAATCGGGCCAGCCACAGGCCAATGCCCCGACCCTGCGCACCATAGATACCGATCCCAAGATCGCCGATATCAAGCTGATCGCCGAGGCCTGGGATGCAGGGGGGCTCTATCAGGTGGGATCACTGGCCGGCGCCCGCTGGCGTGAGTGGAACGGCCAGTTCAGGGACGACGTACGCCGGTTTCTGCGCGGGGATGACAACAGCGTCACCGCCTTTGTCGAACGGTTGTGCGGTAGCCCCGATATCTATCACTATCACCATGCAGATCCCGAGAAGAGCATCAATTTCGTCACCTGCCACGACGGCTTTACCCTGTGGGACTGGGCCAGCTACAACAACAAGCATAACGAGGCCAATGGCGAGCAGAACCGTGATGGCTGTGATCACAACTTCAGCTGGAACCACGGCCATGAAGGGGTAACGGACGATCCCCAGATCAATGCCCTGCGCACGCGCCAAGCCAAGAACATGATGGTGGCAACCCTGTTATCGGTGGGATCCCCGATGCTGTTGATGGGGGATGAACTGCTGCGCACCCAGCACGGCAACAACAACGGTTACTGTCAGGACAACGCGACCTGCTGGATGGATTGGCAACCAACTCCCCGCAGCCAGGAGATGTTCCGCTTCATGAAGGAGCTGATCCAATATCGCAAACATCTGTTCCAGCGCCCGGAGCAGGAGAGCATGCCACTGTCGCTCACCGAAATCCTGCGGCACAGCGAGATCTGCTGGCACGGAGTCAATGCCATGCAGCCAGACTTCAGTCCCCACTCCCATGCCATCGCCATGTCGGCCCTGTCAAGCGAAACCCGACTGGCCCTTTACGTACTGTTTAACGCCTACTGGGAGCCCCTCACCTTCAACCTGCCCAGCCCGCCCAAGGGAGTTGGCGGCTACTGGCGGCGGATCCTCGATACCGCCCTCCCCTCACCGCAAGATATCTGCACTTTCGGCATGCCACTGGAAGGGTTGACCAGAGAGTATCTGGCCCAGCCGCGCAGCAGTTGCCTGTTTATCTGCGGGGCCGATGACTTCTATTGATTCTCGAGAGTCAGATATGAAAAAGCCCCGGGCCTTGGCTCGGGGCTTGCTCTTTTCAGTACCAGTGTCAGATCAGCTGGTACAGCACGCTGGTAGCGGCAATCTGGGCGATAAGCAGGCCACACAGGGAAGTGGAAACCACCACAGGCGCGGTATCACGCTGCAAGTAGAGCGGGCTGAACCAGAGCAGCAGGGAAGCCACCAACAAGGCAGCCTGTGTCACCACCGCCGGGATCAGATCATCGAGATTGGCTTCAGCCCCTTGCCAGCCCACCAGCACGGCCAGCCAGATAAGGCTGGCCATGGCGCCCGCCAGCGCAGCCAGCGGCAGAAGAGTATTAAACGCCTTGAGGCGGTGACGGGCTCGCAACAGCATCAGGTGAGCAAAGGCCGCTCCCAGCATCACCATCTGCAATAAACCGCTCACCCAGCCCTGCAGCTGCAGCAGCCCGAAGCCATAAACAGCGAGTGGCAACGCCGGTAGCCAGAGCAGCGTTGAGGGGACTGCACGCTTGCCCTCCAGCCGTGACTGGGCCAGCGACAAGCCGACCCCGAGCACCAGTGCGGCACCACCACTCCAGATCAGCCAACTGGCCGCCTTGGCCTCTACCGCCAGCATCAAGGAGAGCGCGGTAATGACCCAGATGGAGAAGAGCTGCTGAGTGATGCGTGAGCGCTGGCCGGGGCAGATATCACCGCGCCATAACACGATACCGAGGGCAATGAGGGCACCAAGCGCCATCAAGCCGGTAAGGGGAAAGAGCCAAAGTGGGAGTTGGACGAACATGACGCCTCCAGCAGCAAGAATTCGGGAGCGCCACCGGGGCGCCGGAGAAGAGTGGGCGAGTATACCCAAACCTGCGGCTATCCCCAATCACGACAAACAGACCGGCAAAAAATGAGCAGATGCCCCGAAGGTCATGATGCAGCCGACAGGCCCATTATCACACCGACTTCACACCTGACCGCGAGCCAGTGCCACTACCCGCGCAAACATCTGACGCAGCACGGGAGGAATATGCTCGGCACCAAGCCGCTCGGCTTCTTCCACCACCGCCAGTGCCATCCCCGGCTTGCTGCGGTGATGAATCGCCTTATTGATGATATGACTGGCACTCCACATGGCTCGTCCGCCCACCCCTGCTTCCCGCCGGAACACGGCTTCAAAACCATTGTGATAGAGGTAATGTTCAATGTCAGAGGCTGGCAACTGAGTCAACCGATCCCGTTCCCGCTCCCCTTTGAGTTGGCCCCGGGCCGAAGCAGCATACTTGAGCCCCGCCTCGTCGCCATCGGTCAACAGGTGCCACTCGATACCAAAATCCCGCGCCACCTTGATCAGCGGTGACTGGCCGCACTGGGCAAACTCGATAATCCGCACCCCTTCGGCCCGCAAACTGTAACCACAGATCTGGGCCAGCTCGGAGAGCAGCCAGATCTCGGTCTCCCCCTCCACCAGCAGCCAGCAACGGGCAAACAGCGACATGGGGCGGTTGATCCGCACGTGGAAGGCGATCTTGCGCAGATCGTCGCTGCTGTAACGCTCGCCCCCCAGCTGGTGACAGAGGATATCCTGCTGACGGCGCACCAGTCGTCGCACCTGATTGAGCGGCAGGGAAGAGAGCAGATCTCCCGAGTTGGTGGTGAGCAGCTTCTGGCCCGGCAGTTGTTCCAGCAGCCCCCACGCCAGCGCCAGCATGGTCGGGTGCAGCCGGCTCTCAGGATCCTCCAGGATCATGATGGGACGGGCCCCCTCCTCCAGCTCGCGATTGCCTCGCGCCTGCAGCAGGGTCGCCGCCATCCCGGCCATCGCCAGTTGCAGGGTGCGGTTATCGGCATGGCGCAGCAGGGTGTGCAGGTTGCCAGGATTGCGCAACGTCATGGGACGATTGATGATGTCACGCTGGCTGCGCGGTTTGTTCTTGATGGGGGCCAGAGCGTTGAAATAGTGATCCATCAGCTGGCGCACTGCTTGCAGCGCCTCCTTCAACTCCGGCTCCCCGATGCGCTGGGGCTCATCGATCAGCTTGTCGGCCAGTTCACTGAGTCTGTGCTCCGAGAGATCTCCCCACTGCAGGGTTTCCACCCCGTTGCGGGCACTGCGAGCGTCCCGCAGCCGGAACACCGGGTTCATGGTGATCAGCAGGCTAACCAATTCGTTAGTATTGGCAATAGGCAGGCTCTTGCCCACCCCGTCGAGAAAGTCGTGAATGGTGAGCACAGAGCCATCAGCTTGCAGCTCGGCACTGGCACGATAGTGGATGCGATGAAACTTGTCCTTGTGCAGCACCCAGGAGGCGCCAAGACGAGCCAGACGGCGAGAATGCTGGCACATTTGTGGCCTGTGCTCACTGAAGGTGAGCACCAGTTGCAGATGACGCGAAGGGGCCAGCTCGGGATCTTCCGGTTGGTGAAAATCATCGGCGGTGAACTGATAGGGCTCGGCATTTTGCCCCAGCAGACACCAGAGCGCGCGCAACAGGCTCGACTTGCCCCAGGTATTCTCGCCAATCAGCACTGTGGTGTGATCCAACCCGAGCGAAAGACGATTTATACCACGAAAACCTTTTACTTCAATACGTTCCAGAAACATCCTGCAATGTCCACGTCACTCAGATTGAGCAATAGTGGCAAAGTTAACTGGAAAATCCTATCGGCAGCCGGGCTTTTTCAACGTGAACTGTGAGGCACTGCAGGTTCGGGAGGGGTGACGACAGCGGTGCGATCTTGCGGGGCATTCCAGTGGCTGAACCAAAGGTGACGGGTACGGATTTGACGTTTGCGATAATTCAATGGGCATTCCTTTCAATGGATAAGTGGTAGAGAGTACACCTCTTTTGCCCAAAGTCTCAGGCTTATCTGTGACGGGAAGATGACAATTGCGCCCGCCACTGCCCCGGCGTCAAACCAAACGCCTCGCGAAAACGATTACCGAAATGGGCCTGGGAAGAGAAGCCACACTGACTGGCGATGCTGGCCAGAGGCTCGGGGCCAGCCAACAGTTGCTTGGCCCGTTTGAGCCGCAGCCCCAGCAGGTAACGGTGGGGCGGGCAGCCGAGACTCTGGCCGAACATGCGGGCAAAGTGATACTCGCTCAGCCCCGCCTGCTGGGCCAGCTCTGCCAGCGTGACCGAGTCGGCCAGATGGGCCTGCAGATACTCCTGCACCCGTTTGATAACCACGGGCGCCAGCCCGCCGCGCAGAGGCGGCAAACCGGGAGCCTCCTCGGTGTGGTGGCGGTAGGCGTGGAGGATCAACATCCAGGCGCCGTGGGAGAGTGCCAGCCGATCGACCCCGTGCTGCCACTCCAGTTGCATCAACTGGCGCTGCACCAGTCCGGCCGCCTGCGGATCGTCGATAAAGGTCTTGTCCACCAGTTGCAGGTGGCGCCCCTCCTTGTCACACGCCTCCTCGGCGATACGGGTGAGGTGAGCCGGGGTGAAGTAGAGATGAAAGAAGCGAAACTCTTCGCGCACCAGCCACTCGGATCTGTGGTGATCCGGCATGATGCACACCTTGCCGGTGCCACCGTGGCCACCCGGCCCATCGAGTCGCTCGGTCTGCTCGCCTCCTTGCAGATAGACGCTCAGGGTGTGGTGGCCCGGCTTGTGATAGCGGGTCTGGTCATAGCAATTGCGCCAACTGGCCACCCCGAGCCCGGGTTCGAGCCAGCAGGCGTCCTCCAGCCGGGCGCCGGTGCTGACCAGTGCATCAAATACCCCTGCTGTTTTCATTCGCCCCTGCCGCCTGTTCAGGTGTACGTATTATGCCGCAGCCATCCATCTTACCAACCGCGCCCGCAGATGACAGCGCAAGGCGATGAAAAACCGCAAGATGGTGCAATCCAGCCATCAGGGCTCGCCCCATAGTGGGTCATCTCTCCCTGACTCACCGGAACTGTGATGAATCTGATGCTCTATTTTGCCACCGTACTTATCTGGGGCAGCACCTGGATTGCCATCGCCTGGCAACTTGGCCCCATCCCCATCGAGGTGTCGGTGCTCTACCGCTTCCTGCTGGCAGCGGTGGCACTGTTTGCCCTGCTCACCGCCAGCGGCCGCTTTCCACGCCTCCCCTTGCACGGCCAGCGTTACGCCGCGTTGCTCGGAGCCCTGCTCTTTTCCACCAACTTTCTCTGCTTCTACCACGCCACCCGTTACATCCCGAGCGGCATGTCGGCGGTGATCTTCGCCAGTGCCAGCATCTTCAACGGCCTCAACCTCTGGCTGTTCGAGCGCAAGCGCCCCACCCTGCGCTGGCTGCAAGGCTCCTTGCTGGGGCTCTTTGGCACCCTGTTACTGTTCTGGCCGGTGCTGGCAAATGCGCAACTGGGTACAAACGGCTGGAAGGGGCTGCTGCTCGCCTGCGGCGGCACCCTCTGTTTTTCGCTGGGCAATCTGGTCTCGGCCCGCGGCCAGCGCCACGGCTACCATGTGTTGCAGATGGTGCCCTGGGGCATGGTTTACGGCGTGGTGCTGTTGCTGGGCTGGGTCACATTGCTCGGTCAGCAGCTGGTGGTGCCGACCGACAGCCACTATCTGGCGGCCATGGTCTATCTCGCCCTGTTTGGCTCGGTCATCGCCTTTACCGCCTACCTGACCCTGGTGGGGCGCATCGGGGCCAGCAAGGCCTCCTACGCCACCGTGCTCTTTCCGCTGGTGGCGCTTACCCTTTCCACCTTTTACGAAGGTTTTGTCTGGCAGCCGGTCTCGGTGGCCGGAGTGGTGGTGAGCCTGATCGGCAATCTGGTGATCTTCGCTCCGCCCCTCAGCGAATGGCGCATTCGACCGGCCAAGGCAGCAAACGACCCTTGCTCCTGAACCAGTCAGCCCCTAAGGTAGCGCCATTCGATATGTATGGTGGCGACACGAGAGGGCGAGATGTTACTGGAAGGGCTGGAGACGCTGAGCCTGCTGGCGAGTGAAGGGACCATGGCCAAGGTGGCCAGTCGCCTCTATATCAGCCAGTCGGCGGTAAGCAAGCGGATTGCCCAGCTGGAGCTGCGCCTTGGCAAGAAGCTGATCGAGCCGGAGGGGCGCCAGATCCGCCTCACCCCGCAGGCGCAGGAGCTATTGGAGCGAGTGGCCCCGAGTCTGGCCGAAATGAAGGGGGTGCTTGCCGATAGTCAGGATCTGGCGGATCAGAGCCCCCTCCCCATCGCCTGCTCCGAAACCCTGCTGGCGGGTTATCTCGCCCACTTTATGCGCGACTATCTGGAGCGCGATCCCCACCTTGCCCTCTCTACCCACCACACCCCGGTCATTCTGGCGCGGGTGCGCAGCGGTGATGCCCTGCTCGGCATCTGCGCCGGTCGGCTCCCACCCGGCCATGGCCTCGGCGCCGATCTGCTGCTTGAGGAGCCCTTCTATCTGGTTGGCGAGGCGCAGCAGAGCCTGCCGCCAGCCAGCGCAGAAAGCAGGCGCAAGATCCTCACCATGGATCTGGAGAACCCCTCCAACCGCTACCTGCGCGAACCGCTGGCTGATTTGGGGCTGGAGCCCGCCATGGAGCTCGACTCCTATCTGGCGCTCATCGAACTCGCCAAGGCAGGCATTGGCCCTGTACTGCTCCCCGCTGGCCTGCTGGGGCTGGTGGGAGAACAGGGGGAGATGGCCCGCCCACTGCCCGGGCTGGGCCGTCCCCTGCATCTGGTCTACCGGCCAAACAGCCTAAAGCGAGAGCGGATCGCCAGGCTGGTGAGCGCCCTGCACCAACACTTTCGCCACTGCAGCGACACACCGCGCTAGCGCTGTAAAACACCAGATATGACAACGGGGCCCAAGGGCCCCGTAAACATCCGATTCGTCGTACACTCCCCGCAACTCAGATCCAGGCAAATAGCTCCGGATACTGGCTCCACACCAGCTTGGCAGACATCAGCAAGGAGACGGTCACCAACAGTGGCTTGATCAGCTTCACCCCTTTTTTCAGCACCATCTTGGAGCCAAAGCGGGCGCCGATAAACTGTCCCAGCGCCATGCAAAAACCGACACTCCACACCACCTTGCCACCGAGGGCAAAGAACAGCAGGGAGGCGATATTCGAGGTGAAGTTGAGCAGCTTGGTATGGGCGGTGGCGCGCGCCATGCCAAAACCCGCCAGCGCTACGAAACCGATGGCAAAAAAAGAACCTGTGCCCGGCCCGAAGAAGCCGTCATAAAAGCCGACACCGCCCCCCACCAGCAACGCAAACAGCATGGGAGTCAGACGGCGGGAGCTCTCGGCATCGCTTACCCGCGGCGAGAAGTAGAAGTAGCAGGCAAAGGCCATCAGCAGGAAAGGGAGCAGGCGCTCGAGAATGGCGGCGTCTATGGTCTGCACCGCCAGCGTGCCGATAGCCGCACCGATAAAAGTGCAGATCACCGCAGGCCAGATCATGGCCCACTCCAGCAGCCCCTTGCGGGCATAGAACCAGGTGGCGGAGAAGGAGCCAAAACTGCTCTGCAGCTTGTTGGTGCCGAGCACCAGCGCGGGCGGCATGCCGGTGGCGAGCAACGCTGGCACCGTCAGCAGACCGCCGCCACCGGCGATGGCATCGATAAAGCCGGCGACAAGCGCTACACCGAACAGGGCAAACAGGGTAACCAGTTCCAATTCCATCCATAGACCTCACGAGAGTGGGTTGCCCTAAGGGGTTGGGCAACCGGAGAACACCAAAACGACGTTGTGCGGGGAGCACAGGCTGTCCGCTATCCTAGCGGGCCACTGACCATGAATCTAACGAAACAGTGGCAGCCAATTGATTCCTGATTTTCATTAATTTGAGCGGCCACGCCCCTGCCCCAACCCTCAGAGGGCCCGTTACAGCGCGGGTGACGGGACTTCCGCTTCCTTGATGGCCGCCAGCGCCTCACATAGATGATCCTCATCGGCACCGGGGAAACGGCTGACCCGACCGGCCATGTAGCGTCTGCTGAACAGATTGAACCAGTGCTGCAATGCCTGCCCCGCCTTGAGCTCCCCCGCCACTTCCAGCACGCAGGCCGCCACTTCGGCGGTGCAGAGGTGCTCGTCGCAGTTGGCCACCCGCATCCCATAGGTCGAGAGCGCATCGGGCTTGATGGCGAGCACCGGAAATCCGTCGAGATAGGGGCTCTTGTTGAACATCTTGCGCGCCTCCGGCCAGGTGCCATCGAGCAGGATAAAGAGCGGTTTTTTACCCGGTGCCAGCGTCACCTCGCCGGTCAGGCGGGCAGGCTCCTTCTCGCAAGCGGGAAAGACCACATAGGGCTGCCAGGCTGGATCGGCCAGCAGGGCCAGCAGCTCGGGATGGGGCTGGGTACGTGACCAGAGAAACGCCCAGGTAGTGTCCGGCAACACATCGGCAATGAGGCGACCGGTGTTGGAGGGTTTCATCGGCTCACTGTCATACATCAGCAGGCAGAAACCTGCCTCTGCTTTGAGTTCGGGGCGCCACTCGCAGGCACACCAGTCTTCGCGCAGCTGACAGGCCGGACAGCGGGCCAGGGTGCCGCCACGGGCAAGAAACGGTCGAGTAGAGATACTCTTGCGCCAGGCCCGCAGGCGGTTGACGGCGTGATCAGGAACAGGCTTCATCTAGGTTCACAACTGGAGTCAAAACAGGAACGGCAGTGGTGCCAACATGTCACGGCGCTGTAAGCGCCCGAAAACAGGGGGGTCTGCCGGAAAAGGGCAAGATTGTACCGAGTTACGCGCTGGCGGAACAGCAATGCCTGCCCCTTTCGCCAGACACAGTGCCAACACCTCTTGCCTTACGACTCCTGACAGCTGCGCAGCAGCTCCAGCAACAGGCTGCCATCGCGCAGTGCCTTGTGCACCTGCACCGAAGTGGGCTTGGTGGGATCTTCGTAGAAGTGGGTCGATTCAATCTGCAGCCGCACCAGATATTCGGCGGGTAACTGGCTGGCCAGCGACTGGTGCAGCATGGGGAACAGCAGCCGATCGGCACGAGTGATCTCGCCCCCCAGCAGCAGCTTGCCCGGATTGAGCAGGCAGATGAGATTGGAGAGTACCTTGGAGAGGCGGCCCGCCGCCTGATGGAGAATATCCTGACAGAGGCCGTTGCCCGCCAGCGCCAGCTCGCACAGCTCGCGGATGGTGACGCTCTCGGGCAAGTCGTGCTCCTGCATCCGTTCGCGCAGATCCCGGTATTGCGCCTCCAGCGCCTGATTGGTCACTAGGGTGCAGGCGCAGCCAAAGCCACCGCAGTAGCAGCGCTGGCCATAGGGCTCGAGCTGCAGATGGCTGAGATCCCCGAGCAGCGCATTCTCGCTCTCGATGAGCTGGCCATTGACCACCATGCCAACCCCGATGTCGTTGTGGACAAACACCAGCACCGCATCGGCGCAATTTTTGGCGGCCCCCCACTCCCGCTCTGCCTGGATCCAGGTGCGCACATCACCACTCACCAGCACAGGTACCGAGAACACCTCCTGCAAGGTCGGCCCAAGCGGCCAGTTGCGCAGATCATAGAAGGGGAAATGTTTGACCATGCCGGAGTGACGCTCTACCTGTCCGGGTAGACAGAGAGCGATACAAGCCAGATTGAGGGACTTTCTCGGCAAGAACCCCTGGATCGCATGTACTAAGCTGCCCAGCAGGTCGTTACGCTCAAGCTCGGTAAAGAGATGGCGATGGCGGGCCAGGGAGCGGCCTGAAAAGTCGAACAGCGCCATATCCACGTAACCACGACCAAGACGCATGGAGAGAAACTGGAAGCGGCGCTCGTTGATGCGCAGCAGGGTCTGACGACGACCGCGCCCCACCGAACTTTCGCCACAGGTCACCACCAGACCACCATCGAGCAGTTCACGAGTGATCTTGGTGATGCTGGCAGGCGAGAGGCCGGTCAGGCGGGAGAGATCGGTGCGCGACAGCTCCTTGTGCTCCTCCAGACTGGCATAGACCAGGCCATAGTTGAGCTGACGGATCAAATCGATACTGCCTTTCACGATCTCATTCATAGGGTATGGATTAAGGGCTGAAACTGGGGCCACCGATTTTCACACATTATTGCTCGATCCCCAAATAAAGCGCGGTCTGAACCGGGGTTCAGACCGCATTGTTGAGTGAATATCACCGAGATGGTCGGGCTCAATAACGGAACTGGGAGACCAGTTTGCGCAATTTGTCACCGGTATTGGCCAGATCGCGGGTGGTGCTGTTGGACTCCATGGCTGCGTCGGTCAGCTCGCTGACGATCTGCTGGATCGCTACCAGGTTCTTGTTGATCTCCTCCGACACCGCATGCTGCTCTTCGGCGGCGGTAGCGATCTGGATATTCATATCGTTGATGGTACTGACAGCCATCACCATGCTGTCGAGGGAGCTGGCAATATGGCTTGCCTCCTGCACCGTCTCCTGACTGCGATCCTCGCTCGCCTGCATCACATCCACCGCCTGCTTCACCCCCCCTTGCAAGCGCTGGAGCATCTCATTGATCTCTTTGGTGCTCTGTTGGGTACGACCGGCCAGCGAACGCACTTCATCCGCCACCACCGCAAAGCCGCGACCCTGCTCACCGGCACGGGCCGCCTCGATAGCGGCATTCAGCGCCAACAGGTTGGTCTGCTCGGCAATGCCGCGAATGACCTCCACCACCGAGCCAATCTTGGCGGTCTCTTGGGCCAACTGTGCGATGACGCCAGCAGCAGTATGCACCTCCCCCACCAGTCGGTTGATGCTGTTGATAGCCGTACTGACCACACCACGAGCTGCGTCGGACTCACGGGCGGCATCACTGGTTGCTGTCGCGGCATTGGAAGCACTGGCCGCCACCTCCTGGGCAGTGGAGCTCATCTCGGTCACCGCGGTGACCACCTGATCGGTCTCGCGACTGTGACCCTGCATCTGATGGTCATAGTGCTCGCTCAGATGGTGCAACTTGTCGACCGCGCTAAAGAGGTGGTTGCTGGTCTCGCCCACCTGACTCACCACCGACTGGATCCGCTCGACAAAGCGGTTGAAAGCGCTGGCCAGCTGGCCAATCTCGTCCTGACTCTGCACCTTGAGCCGCTGGGTCAGATCCCCGTCACCATTGGCAATATCGTTCAATGCCAGCACGGCATCAGCCAGCGGCTTGGTAACCCGATTCCCCACGATCACGGTCGCCGCCAGGGTGACACCCAGGATCAGCAAGATCACCAGCACACTGCTCTGCAGCGACTCGTGCATATTGCTTTCGCGCTCGGCGCGCAGGGCCGCCAGCTCGTTGTCGATGTCATCGATATAGAAACCGGTACCGATAACCCACTGGTATTTGTCGAGCGCAATGTTGTAGGCGAGCTTGGGAGCATCACGACCAATGGAAGGTTTGGCCGTCCAGTACTCGGCAAAGCCATCCCCCTGACGGGCCACCTTGATAATGTCCTGGATCAGCAACTTGCCCTTGGCATCCTTGTCGTTCCAGCGATTTTTTCCCTCCAGCTCGGCACGGGTAGGCAGCAATATGGTATTGCCCTCGAAGTCATAGACAAAGAAATAGCCATCGCTGCCGTAACGCAACGGCCTGAGCAGCTCTTTGACCTTCTGACGATTTTCCGGAGAATCCGGCTGTGCATAAACGGCATCGACGGCGGTTTTGGCCATCATGATGTAACTGCTGAGCAGCGCTTTACGCTCCTTGATGGCATTCTCCCTCGCCACCACCAGCTCAGACTCCAGGTCGCTCTTGGAGACCATGTAGTTACTGAGATTGACCACCAGGGCCATCAGCAGCACGGGTACTGCACCCAATAACAGGATTTTCTGTTTTAGCGTCATCTTTCACATCCTTGCAGCTGTTTTTATTGGAATTCCTTGCTTACCCATCAGTATAGGTGCTGGCAGGGCGAGCCCAGCTTTCGTTACAATTCCCTTAAACAAATCGGCCAGAACGTGAAAATCATGAATCTTTGTCCTTGCGGCTCAACCCTTTCTCTCGAATTGTGCTGTGGCTTACGTCACAGTGGCGCGGTGGCTGACACCCCGGAGCAGCTGATGCGCTCGCGCTACAGTGCTTTTGTGCTTGGTCTGGGGGAGTATCTGGTCTATAGCTGGCACCCGGCCCACCTTGGCGGTCTCACCGCCGAAGAGCTTTCACGCATCGAAACCCGCTGGGATGGTCTCGAAATCATCGCCAGCCAGGGCGGCCCGGAGGATGAAACCGGGATGGTGGAGTTCAAAGCCTGGTTTCTGGAAGGGAATGAGCGTCACTGCCTCCATGAGCGCTCTCGCTTCGTGCGTTATCAGGGCCGCTGGGTCTACACCGAGGGAGAGCAGGATCCGGCGCCCCTCAAGGCGGGGCGCAACGATCCCTGCCCCTGTGGCAGCGGCAAAAAACACAAAAAGTGCTGCGGCTGACCCCTAACACACCCACCAGACTCGTCAAACAGTGACAAGGGGCATCCGATGCCCCTTTTTTGTGCCTGTTATTCGCCACCAACCCACAAACCGATGCGATAACAAGCGTGACAAATGTCACATAATGCTCATTAACGCGCGAGCAAATGAGCGTTTTCGAGCGCAAATTTGGCCCATATCAAACATTTCCACTCAGAAGTAGGCCACACTGGCCTCATCTGGAAGAGATGAGACGGGCAACAATGAAAAGAATAACTACACAAGTCGTCATCATAGGCGGCGGTGCCACAGGGGCCGGCATCATGCGCGATTGCGCACTGCGCGGCATCGACTGCATCCTGCTCGAGCGCGATGATATCGCCGCCGGCACCACCGGCCGCAACCACGGCCTGCTCCATTCCGGTGCCCGCTACGCGGTGACGGATCAGGAGTCCGCCCGCGAATGCATCCAGGAAAACCGCATCCTCAAGCGGATCGCCAGCCACTGTGTCGAGGACACGGGCGGCCTCTTCCTCACCCTGCCGGAAGATGACATCAATTTCCAAACCACCTTTATGGATGCCTGCGCTCTGGCCGGTATCGAAACCCGCCAGCTCGATCCCGGTGAAGCCCTGCGCATGGAGCCCAACGCCAACCCGGCGATGATCGGCGCCATCCATGTGCCGGATGGCACGGTCGATCCGTTCCGCCTCGCCGCAGCCAACGTGCTGGACGCGAAAGAACATGGCGCCCGCATTTTCACCCACTGCAAGGTGCTGGGGCTGCTGCGCACGCAAGATCGGGTACACGGGGTCAAGGCGATCAATACCCGCACCGGCGAAGCGTTCGAGGTGGAGTGTCAGGAGGTGATTAACGCCGCCGGCATCTGGGGCCAGCAAATTTGCGAATACGCCGATCTCGGCATCCGCATGTTCCCGGCCAAGGGCTCCCTGCTCATCATGGATTACCGGATCAACCAGCTGGTGCTCAACCGTGCTCGCAAACCGGCGGATGCGGACATTCTGGTGCCAGGCGACACCATCTCCCTCATAGGCACCACCTCGAGTCGCATCGATTACAACAAGATTGACCAGCTCACCGTCGAACCCGAAGAGGTCGAAGTGTTGCTGCGCGAAGGTATCAAGCTCGCCCCCATCATGGCGCGCACCCGTCTGCTGCGCGCCTACGCCGGGGTGCGCCCGCTGGTAGCGGTGGACGGTGACGACACCGGCCGCAACATCAGCCGCGGTATCGTGCTGCTGGATCACGCCGAGCGCGACGGTCTCAAGGGCTTCAACACCATCACCGGCGGCAAGCTGATGACCTACCGCCTGATGGCGGAATGGGCCACCGATCTGCTGGCCAAGAAACTCGACAACAGCAAGCCTTGCCAGACCGCCGAACTGAGCCTGCCCGGCTCACGGGATCCGGAAAAGGTCTCCGCTCCCGGTCTCTCGGTGCCGGTCGAAGGATCAGCCCAATACCGCCACGGCGAGCGGGTCATTGCCTTCTTCCGTGACAATCCCAAGGCCAACGCCCTGATCTGCGAGTGCGAAATGGTCACCGCGGGTGAAATCGAATACGCCCTGCGCGAGCTGGATGTGGACAACCTCATCGATCTGCGCCGCCGCACCCGTCTGGGAATGGGGCCCTGTCAGGGGGAGCTCTGCGCCTACCGCGCCGCCGGTCTGATGCAGGAGTACGGCAAGGCAGATGGCCGTCAGGCCTGCGTCATGCTGCGCCAGTTCCTTGAGGAGCGTTACAAGGGAACCCGCCCCGTTCTGTGGGGCGATGCCCTGCGCGAGGCCGAGTTTACCAACTGGATCTACGAAGGGCTGTTTGGCCTGGGGGAATGGACGACGCCGCAGCTGGTTGCCGATACCCCACGCGACCCAACCAGCGAGACCACTCACAAGGAGAGCCGTCATGAAGTTTGACAATATCGTTATCGGCGGTGGCATGGCGGGACTCTCGGCAGCCCTGCGGCTGGTGGAGGCGGGCCAGAAGACCCTGCTGATGGCCTCCGGCCAGAGTGCCCTGCACTTCTCCTCCGGCTCGGTCGATCTGCTCGAAAGCGAGGGGGATCCCCGCGCCGCCCTGCCTGCCTTTATGGCAGCCCATCCGGATCACCCCTACAGCAAAGTCGGAATGCAAAATATCGAAGCGAGCCTGGCCGATCTGCAGCGCCACTGCGCCGAGCAGGGGTTGCCGCTGGTGCGCCACGACACCAATCACCAGCGCCTGACCCCCATCGGCACCCTCAAGCGTACCTGGCTCTCCCCCGATACTTGTGCCTGCGTCACAGATGCGCCGATCCCGGATGTACTGCTGCTGGCCACCCTCGAGGGCTTTCGCGACTTTCATCCGGCACTGGCGGCCGCCAATCTGGCGACCCATCCGCGTTTTGCCCACTGCCACATTCTGACTGGCGAAATCCGCCTGCCCCAGCTGGCGGAATTCAGCCGCAATCCCCACGAGTTTCGCTCAGCCGACATCGCGCGCCTCTGTGACAAGCATCATCTGATGGCCGATCTGGCCCGCGAGATCAGCCGCATGGTGCAGGAGAGCGGTGTACCCGGCTGCCGCCATATCGTGCTGCCCGCCTGCCTTTCGCTGGGGCTGGTTGGCCCGCGTCTGGCGGAGCTGGAGCAGCGCACCGGCTGCACCATCAAGGAGGTGGCCACCATGCCGCCGTCTCTGATCGGAATGAGAATGCAGGAGGCGCTCAAGCGCCGCTTTATGGCCCTTGGTGGCACCTTCCTCACCAGCGAGCGGGTGCTGGGCGCCCGCTACGAAGGTGACCGGGTGGTCGGCGTACATACCCAGAATGGCGATGATCAGCTGTTCGAGGCGGACAACTTCGTGCTCGCCTCCGGCAGCTTCTTCAGCCGTGGGCTGGAATCCCGTCTGCGTGGCATTCGCGAACCCATCTTCGATGCCGATGTGTTGAGTCTGGAGGAGCGTGATGCCTGGGCCGGTCGCCGCCTGTTCGACCATCACCCTTTCATGGGCTTCGGGGTCAAGACCGACGACAAGCTCAGAGTGCTGCGTGGCGGCAAGCCGCTCACCAACCTCTATGGCGCGGGCAGTGTCTTGGCCCATTACGACCCAATTCGTGAAGGTTCCGGCTCCGGCGTTGCCGTTGCCACCGGCTGGCAGGCTGCCGGCCATATTCTGGGCGCGGCCCAATGATTACTACGTCCCATATCCCGTGTCTTCATCATCGCCGGGAGGAGAACTGACATGCTACTGGATCACGCCAACCAAACTTTCGATCAGTGCATCAAATGCACCGTCTGTACCGCCTACTGTCCGGTGGCCAAGGCCAACCCTGCCTACCCCGGCCCGAAACAGGCGGGCCCGGATGGCGAGCGGCTGCGGATCAAGAGCCCCGAGCTGTTCGATAGCGCCCTCAAGCACTGCACCAACTGCAAACGCTGCGAAGTAGCCTGCCCGAGCGGGGTGCGCATCGGCGATATCATCGCCAAGGCCAAGCACCAGTACAGCGGCTTCAAGCCGGGGATCCGCGAGTTCGTGCTCTCCCACACCGATCTGATGGGCAGCATGTCTACCCTGATGGCGCCGGTGGTCAACTTCACCACCGGCCTCAAACCGATGAAGCTGGTGCTGGACAAGGCGCTGGGGGTCTCCTCCCATCGCGATCTGCCCAAATACTCCCAGGGCACCTTCCGCGGCTGGTACAAGAAGCAGAAAGCGAGTCAGGCCCGCTTCGAGCGCCAGATCGCCTACTTCCACGGCTGCTACGTCAACTACAACCACCCGCAACTTGGCAAGGAGCTGGTGCAGGTGCTCAACGCCATGAACATCGGCGTTCAGCTGCTGGAACGGGAGAAGTGCTGCGGCGTGCCGCTGATTGCCAACGGCTTCATGGACAAGGCTAAGCAGCAGGCAGCCTTCAACATCAAGCAGCTGGAGAACACCCTGCTGGGCAACGAGATGCCGCTGCTGGCCACCTCCTCCACCTGCGGCTTTACCCTGCGCGATGAATATCCCCACCTGCTGGAGCAGGACAACCACAAGGTGCGGGATCGCATCTCGCTGGTGACCCGCTTCCTGTGGAACGAGTTCTACAAGGGCAACAAACCGGCGATGAAGCCGCTCAATCTGCACATCGCCTACCACACCCCCTGCCACATGGAGAAGATGGGCGGCGTCATCTACACCCTCGAATTGCTGCGCGCCATTCCCGGGGTCAAGGTGACGGTACTGGAGTCCCAGTGCTGCGGTATCGCCGGCACCTACGGCTTCAAGTCGGAGAACTACCAGACCAGCCAGACCATCGGCGAGGGGCTGTTTGATCAGATCAACCGCCTCTCCCCCGATCTGGTGATCACCGATTGCGAGACCTGCAAATGGCAGATCGAGATGAGCACCAGCTTCCGCTGCGAGCATCCCATTCATCTGCTGGCCCAGGCTCTGGCATAAGATGAGCGTGACCATATCCGCTGGTGTAAACCCCGAAGCCGGGGTATTCGTTGGTTCACCACCATGCCTTTGGGGCTGCAACCCAAACAGTATCTGATCACGATAAGACCTGAGAGGAGCCGGCATTGCCGGCTTCTCTCATTGATGTTGCCGACCATCTCGCCCATCGGCGGAACGCCCGGCCCGTACAGACTGTAACCGACAGCCCTCTCAAAAAAAGAATATTTATTCATTTATTATTTTTATACCCATAAATAGATAATTGATATGACAGATAACCCTGCATGCCTTGCCAAATAACACAGGCATACCTCAGGTGTCGCTCCGTCCCGCCACAGAGACTCATTACACTTCCAATATTCTGACTTTCTTAATAATTTAACCGGGATCTCATTTCTGTCTGTTGGTGCTCTCGGTAATTGATCTAGCGCAAGCCCCCCTCTGATAAATCATCATTCTTTTTACCCATTTGGTAATATCCAGCTCGAGCAATCGCATAAAAACATGGGTTTTATTCACTAATAACAATGAAGCGGCCTGCCTGCTCCTGCTTGGCGGGGGCGAACCAATGCCCACATCCAGGATGGAACTGTCAGGTCTGGCAATGAGATCGATTAGGGAGTGATGATCGTGAGTTCACGCAACAGACAGATCAAGCTGGGCCTCGCCGCCCTGCTGCTGACTACCAGCCTTGGCACCAGCGGCTGGGCACAGGCAGCCGATGAGACGCAACCCAAAGGCAAGATCGAGGCGCGCAGCGAGCTGTTCGCCAAGGATCACGCCGATCAGTTCACCAGCTGGCAAGCCACCAGCGAAAGCAAGGAACGCACCGACGCGCTGGCGGAAGATCCCAACATGGTGGTGCTGTGGGGCGGTTACCCCTTCGCCAAGGATTACAACAAGCCGCGGGGCCACTTCTATGCGCTGACCGATGTGCGCGAAACCCTGCGTACCGGCGCCCCGAAAACAGCCGAAGATGGTCCGCTGCCCATGGCCTGCTGGAGCTGCAAAGGCCCGGATGTGGCCCGCGTTATCGACGAGAAGGATGAGGATGGCTACTTCAAAGGGATGTGGGCCAAGGGTGGGCCGGAAATCGTCAACACCATCGGCTGCGCCGACTGCCACGACACCGCCTCGAAGGAGTTCAAGGAGGGCAAACCTGCCCTGCACCTCTCCCGTCCCTATGCCGATCGGGCCATGACCGCCATCGGCAAGCCGTTCAAGGATCAGGGGCGCTTTGATCAGCAGTCCCAGGTGTGCGGCCAGTGCCACGTGGAGTACTACTTCAGCGGCCCCACCAAGGCGGTCAAATTCCCCTGGGACAAGGGCACCACTGTGGAGCAGATGGAGGCCTATTACGATGAAATCGGCTTTGCCGACTGGACCCATGCCCTCTCCAAAACCCCCATGCTGAAAGCCCAGCACCCCGAGTACGAAACCTGGCGCGCTGGCATTCACGGCCAGAACAACGTCGCCTGTGTCGACTGCCACATGCCCAAGGTGCAGAACGAGCAGGGCAAGGTCTACACCGATCACAAGGTGGGTAACCCCTTCGATCGCTTCGAGCAGACCTGCCGCAACTGCCACACCCAGAGCAAGGAGATGCTGCAAGGGATTGTCAAACAGCGCAAAGAGGCGGTGATCGAAACCAAGCTGAAGGTCGAGAAGCAGCTGGTACACGCCCACTTTGAAGCCAAGGCGGCCTGGGATGCCGGCGCCACCGAGGCAGAGATGAAGGATATTCTGCAGGACATCCGGCACGCCCAGTGGCGCTGGGACTACGCCATCGCCTCCCACGGGGTGCAGATGCATGCCCCCGAAGTGGCCCTCAAGGTACTTGGCAGCGCGCTGGATAAAGCCGCTGACGCCCGCACCAAGTTGGCGCGCCTGTTGGCCAGCAAGGGGATCAGCCACGAAATCGCCATCCCCGACATCTCCACCAAGGAGAAAGCGCAAGCGGCCCTTGGCATGGATATGAAGCAGTTCAACAGCGACAAGGCCCAGTTCCTCAAGACCACGGTCCCCGCCTGGGATGCCGAGGCCAAAGCGGCCGGACGGCTGGCACAGTAACGGCGCCTGCGGGCCCGGCGCCAAGTCGGGCCCGCAGCGGATGGAGGCTTCCTATGGGTGATTTAACGATGGATTTTTTACGACTGATGCTGATGGCAGCCATGCTGTTCACCAGCCTGCAGGGTCAGGCGGCCGAGCCGGCAGCAGCCCCTGTTCCAGCTACACATGAGGTGGAATTTTTACGCAATCCCGACCAGGCCTGCACCGACTGTCACAAGGAGCAGAGCGAGGGAATGCACGGCAAGCATGGTCAGGCGACCAATCCCAACAACCTGGCACCTGTCACCTGCACCAACTGCCACGGCCAGCCCTCCCCCCAGCACAGGGAAGGGGTCAAGGATGTGATGCGCTTTAGCCACAGCCTGAAGGATAAAGAGAGCATCAAGCTTTATCCCATCAGCGAGCAGAACGGGGTCTGCATGAGTTGCCACGAGCCCAAAGTGCTGCGCGAGGCGCTCTGGGCCCACGACGTGCACACCACCAAGCTCACCTGCACCAGCTGCCACCAGTTGCATCCGGCCAAAGAGCCCATGGTGGGGATCCCGGAAAAATCCCGCATCAAGCTCTGCGTCGACTGCCACAGCAAGCAACATGAGGCCAGCAAGGCCCTGCAGGAGCAGTCCAAACCGGCTACCGGCAAGGAGGCATCATGAGCTGCTCTCGCCGTCACTTCATGGCGGGGATGAGCGCGGGGGCCCTTATAATGATGACGGGGCCGACTCGCTCCCTTGCCACCCCCCTCGCCCACAGCCAGACCATCGACGGGATCCGCTATGGCATGATCCACGATGAGACGGCCTGCATCGGCTGCACCGCCTGCATGGATGCCTGCCGGGAGGTGAATCAGGTACCGGAAGGGGTCTCGCGCCTCGAGATCATCCGTTCAGGTCCCATCGGTGAATTTCCCGACGCCGAGTACCGCTTCTTTCGCAAGTCCTGCCAGCACTGCGACAACGCCCCCTGCGTGCATGTCTGCCCCACCGGCGCCTCCCATATCCGCAAGGAGGATGGCATCGTCGATGTCGACGCGGATCTCTGCGTCGGCTGCATGTATTGTCTGGCCGCCTGCCCCTATCAGGTGCGCTTTATCAACCCTGTGACCCGGGTTGCCGACAAGTGCGACTTTTGCCGCAAGACCAACCTGGCGGCGGGCAAGGAGCCGGCCTGCGTGGAATCCTGCCCCACCAAGGCGCTGGTGTTCGGTAATCTGGATGATCCGGACAGCCCCATCGCCCAACGGCTGGTGAAGGAGACCACCTATCGCTACAAGCAGGCGCTCGGCACCTCGCCCAAGATGTACCGCGTGCCCAAAGGGGAGATAACGTCATGACCATGCAAGCGGCATTTTATTTTCCCTCCCTTGTCTGGGGATTTGTCCGATCGCCATCTACCGCAGTAACAGAGGGAGGAATGGATCATGTTGCATGACGCATTTCACTTCCCTTCCCTTGTCTGGGACTGGCCCATCGCTATCTATCTCTTTCTGCTAGGCATCTCCGCCGGAGCCACCACCCTCTCGGTGCTGTTGCGCCGCAAGGGGGCAGGCAGCGAGAGCGGCATCATCAAAGCGACCGCCATTCTGGCGCCAGCGAGCGTGATATTGGGGCTGCTGATCCTTATCTTCCATCTGGCCCGCCCCTGGACCTTCTGGAAGCTGATGTTCCACTACCAGTTCGACTCAGTAATGTCGATGGGGGTCATGCTGTTTCAGCTCTATATGGCGGTGCTGTTCGCCTGGCTGGCGGTGGTGTTTCGCACCGAGATCGAGGCAATGCGCAGCCAGTTACTGAAAGAGAAGTTCGCCTTTGTGGATGGTCTGATCGCTTGGCTCGCCCGCATCGAGCGGCTGCTGGCGCCGCTGTTGCTGCTGCTCGCCGTACTGCTAGGTGCCTATACCGGCTTTCTGCTCTCGGCGCTCAAGACCTATCCGCTCTTGAACAACCCGGTGCTGCCGGTGCTGTTTTTGGTCTCGGGCATCAGCTCAGGTATCGCCTCCACCATCTTGCTGGCGGTGACGCTCTTCAAGGAGAACCATCACAGCCAGGGGGTGAGCTTCGTGCATCGCTTCGAGCGACCGGTGCTGGCGGTGGAGGTGCTGCTGCTGGTCTGCTTCTTTACCGGCCTCTACTTTGGTGGCGGCCAGAAAGAGGTGGCCATGTGGGCCGCCATCGGCAGCGGCTTCTGGGCTCAGGTGTTCTGGCTCGGGGTGGTGGGGATCGGCATGCTGCTGCCCCAGCTGCTGGCCCTGCTGACCCCGGCGCCCCTGCGGGAGCGCAACGGCCATCTGGTGCTGGTCTGCAGCCTGACCCTGGTGGGGATCCTGCTGCTGCGCTACTTCGTGCTCTATGCCGGCCAGATGACGGTAGTTTAAAGGTATGATCACCAGCGCCAGCCACCCTCGGGTGACTGGCGCTGGCTTGTTGCTGGCCCAATGAATTTCTGGTGATGCCACACCCGTTGCTTGGCAATGTTCTCCGCCAAAGGGAGACGACGCAGCGTGTGTGTCATGACATGAATGACATCAAAGATTGACTGGAGGTTATGTGCTGGCGGAGCTCGGCTATCTCTCACTGTTGCTGGCGGCGGCACTCTCCTTGCTCCAGGGCACACTGCCCTGGCTGGGATTACGGCTCGCCTCCCCGACCCTGCTGCGCTGCGCCAAGCCGCTGGCGCTGATCAATGCCATCCTGCTGTTGACCGCCCTACAGCTGCTCGCCAGCTGTTTTGGCCTCGATGACTTCACCCTGGTCTATGTGGCCCAACATGCCAACAGCGCCCTGCCGCTGGGCTTCAAGCTGGCGGCGGTATGGGGCGGCCACGAGGGCTCCATGCTCTTTTTCGTCTTTGCGCTGGGGCTGTGGGGCGCGCTGGTGGCCCTTTGCTCCAAGCGGGTCGATCCGCTGATCACAGCCCGGGTATTGGCCATCATGGGGCTGATCGTCGGGCTGTTCGGCCTCTATACCCTGATCTTCTCCAGCCCGTTTGACCGCCAGTTCCCGGGGCCGCTGGAGGGGCGCGACCTCAACCCCATGCTGCAGGATATCGGCCTCATCATCCACCCACCCCTGCTCTATCTCGGTTACGTCGGCTTTGCGGTCAACTTCGCCTTCGCCATGGCGGCGCTGCACTCGGGCCGGCTCGATGGCGCAGTAGCCCACTGGAGTCGCCCCTGGGCGCTCGGCTCCTGGGTGTTTCTCACCGCCGGCATCGTGCTGGGCTCCTGGTGGGCCTATTACGAACTGGGCTGGGGCGGCTGGTGGTTCTGGGATCCGGTAGAAAATGCCTCCCTCTTGCCCTGGCTGCTGGGCACTGCCCTGCTGCACGCCCTGATTGTCTGCGAGAAACGAGGCGCTTACGGCCACGCCGTGCTGTTGCTCTCCATCTTCACCTTCGCCTTGAGCCTGCTCGGCACCTTTGTGGTACGCTCCGGGGTGCTCACCTCGGTGCACGCCTTTGCGGTGGACCCCAGCCGAGGCCTCACCCTCTTGCTGCTGCTCGGCTTGCTATTGACCAGCGCCCTCACCCTGTTTGCCCTGCGGGCAGACATTCGCGCCCCCTATACCCGCTTTGGCTTGCTGTCAAAAGAGGGGCTGCTCGGCGCCGCCATCCTGCTGCTCTGCGTGGCCTGCGCCAGCGTGCTGCTCGGCACCTTCTACCCCATGGTGTTCCAGTCGCTCCATCTGGGCTCGCTCTCGGTGGGTGCCCCCTATTTCAATGCCATCTTCGTACCGCTTGCCCTCTGCCTGATGGCGCTAATGACCCAGCTGCCACGCCTGCGCTGGCAGCAGCTTGCGCCACATTCCCGACTCAACGCTCTGTTGCCGCCGCTGTTTGGCCTGCTTGGCGGCGGGCTCATTAGCCTTGCCTATCTGGAACAGGGATCTTTTTCCGGTAACTGGAACGGCATCCTCGCCAATATAGTGAGCCTCTGGCTGATGGCTAGCCTGTTGCTCCCGCTCTTGCAACTGACGTCGCTGCGCGAGCTCACCCTCAATCGGTTCGGCAGCTTGCTGGCCCACCTCGGGGTGGCGGTGTGTGCCCTTGGCATCGCGCAGGTGAGTCACCACAGTCAGGAGGGGGGCACTGTGCTAAGTGCCAACCAGCCCTACCAGCTCGGTGCCTTCGAGTTTCGCTATGAAGGGCGCGAGCCGGTGATCGGCCCCAACTATACCGCCGAGCGGATCACGCTTAGCGTGCACAAGAATGGTAAAGAGGTGGCGCGGCTGACGCCGGAGCGGCGCCACTACAGCGTGCGCACCATGAACATGAACGAACCGGGCATCGCGTGGGGAATGCTCGGCGATCTTTACGTGGTGCTGGGTGAGAAGATGGGACCAGATGCCTATGCCATGCGGCTGCATTACAAACCTCTGGTGCGCTGGATCTGGCTCGGCGGCCTGTTGATGATGGCAGGCGGCACCCTGCGCCTGCTCGCCCGCCGCCCCTTGCTTGCCTCCCGCACCGTTGCGGTTGGCACCTCCCATCCCCGGCTCGAACAGGAGGCATTATGAGATCCCGCCTGCGCCTCTTTCTTCCACTGCTACTGACCCTGAGCCTCGGCATCCTGCTCTGGCTCGGCCTTGGCAACAATCCCTACAGCCAGGATGAGGCAACGCTCGGACGTACCCTGCCTGCGTGGCAGAGCGACAATCTGCTGGATGGGAGTCGGCTCCAGACCGCCAGCCTCAAAGGTGAGCCCTTTGTCCTTAACGTGTGGGCCAGCTGGTGCGTCAACTGCCGCGCCGAGCATCCGTTGCTCAGCGAGCTCGCGGGCACAGTGCCCCTCTACGGTCTCAACTACCGGGACAAGGGGGATGCGGCCCGCGCCTGGCTTATCCAGGCGGGCAACCCCTATCGCGCCGTGCTGGCCGACCCTGACGGCAAACTGGCGCTGGAGCTCGGCGTCTACGGCACGCCAGAGACCTATCTGTTTGATGCCGATGGTGCCCTGCTCGCCCGCCATACCGGCGAGCTTACCAAAGGGATCTGGCAACGCCAGTTTGCCCCGCTGCTCGACCAGGCGCGAGCGGATGCGCAGATCAAGGCCGCCACAACGGCACCCGCAATTGCGCCATCTATTGCACCAGCTATTGCAATATCAGCGCGGGAGACACAGCCATGATGCGCCGTTCTCTTGCCTGCACCCTGCTGGCCCTCGGCATGCTGCTGAGTGCAACTGCATATTCCAGCGGGGTCGATACCTATCAGTTTCGCCATCCAGAGCTGCAGACCCGCGCTCAGGAAGTGGCCCGCGCCCTACGTTGCCCCCAGTGCCAGAACCAGAACCTGGTGGAGTCCAACTCCCCCATCGCGCGGGATCTGCGACTCGAGGTCTACCGCTGGGTAGACGAGGGGCAGTCTGATGAACAGGTGATCGCCCGCATGACGGAGCGCTTCGGTGATTTCGTCCGCTACGATCCCCCCTTCAAGGCCAGCACGGCGCTGCTGTGGGGCGGTCCCCTGCTGCTGTTGGGGCTGGCGCTGTTGACCCTATTTCGCCGCCTGACACGCACAAAGGTGCAACCCATCCCTGCCGTTAAGGCCATCGTTGAGGCCCCCCCTCAACCCGCCGCCGATCCGCGCAGCGAATTGAATTTGCTGATCATGCACGGGGAGCAGGCAGGCCTCTCCCCCGACCAACCACTCTACAGGGAGCTGAGCGCCGCCCGTTTGGCCAACGCCATCCCGGCGGCTGAGCTGGCCCTGCGCACGCAACTGGCCAGCCAGCGTGACAATCGCGGCCGCAATAACCAGCACGGGCGGACCTTGTTGCTGCTTGGCATCATGGCCATCGCGGCCGTTGCCGCTGTGTATTTCAGCAGCGGCCGCTATCAGGCATGGCAGGATTATGCATCCCGTCCCGATCCGCTGGCGGGGTTGAGCCCGCGGGATCTGCAGGACAAGGAGCTGGGGAGTCTGCATCAGAAGCTTCAACGCAGCCCCGCCGATCTCGACAGCTGGGCGGCGCTCGGCCAGCTCTATCTCTATCGGGGTGAATATGACAACGCCCTGCTCGCCTACCAACGTCTCGCTCTGCTGGAGGGAGGCGCCAGCGCGGCGACCCAGGCCGCGCAGGCCACCGTGCTCTACTATCAGGCGGGCCAGCAGCTGACTTCCGAGGCAACCCGCCTGCTGGAGAGCGCCCTCAAGCAGGACGCGGGGGAAGTGAGCGCCCTGATGCTGCTCGCCTCCGATCACTTCCTGCATGGTCGCTACAGGCAGGCCATTGCGCTGTGGCAGCAACTGCTCGATGGCGAGCGCCCTCGCATCAACCGGGCCGCGCTGATCGAGGCGATCCAGACGGCAAGCATAATGGGCGGGTAAACCCTTGATTGAAGGAGGGTAATCGTGGTGATATGGCGCCGCGACCACGCAAGTGGTTCAGCACTCTCTTTCAATAGACAAGGATGTCTGGATGCAACTCACCCTGTTAAACGACTCGGGCAAATTCGATGGGCTCGATGACACCATTAGGCACGTCTTTGCCGAGACGGCGCACAAATTGAATGTCTTGTTCAATCTCTCCCAACTGGATGTCACCTTCAGCCCTTTTGCCGAGGGGGATGCTCCCGACTCGGGTATCGGTGGCTGGGCCATCAACATGTATCGAATAGAACTCCAGCTTGATCTGGAACGGCCTGATATCAAAGAGGTGATCATCACCGAATTGCCTGCCGTGCTGGCCCACGAAGTCCACCATATCGTGCAAAAGAAGAACAAGGTGGAAGCAGAAACACTGGCCGAAAACCTGATTTTTGAAGGGCTGGCCTGCTACTTTGAGCAGAGGTTCAATGGTGGCACACTCCCCTCGCTGTTCAAGGAGTCTCATCACCATGACTGGCAATCGATCCTGGCAGAGATGACGCCCCATCTATCCAGCAAGCAGTTCAACTATTTAGACTTTTTCTACTGCCGTGATAACCGGCCATTTCCCAAATATGCCGGTTACTGGGTGGGGTTCAATCTGGTGGCCAACTATCTGGCCAAAAATGGCCTGAATGAAATAGAGGTCATGGGCCTGCCCGCCGAGGCGTATTTCAATTAACACGCCTTCACAATGTTCGTGGCTATCACAGAGCCCAAACCCGGAGAGAAGATCATGATCCCCATTCGCTGCAAGGCCGTCTCTGGCGTTGCCCTTACCACTGTCGATGGCGAAACCAGATTGCTGGTGATGAAACGGGTCAAGGGGGGCTTCTGGTGTCATGTGGCAGGCACGGTGGAGGCGGGTGAAACCGGCTGGCAGACCATTATTCGGGAGTTTGGCGAAGAGACGGGGATCCGGGTCACCGAGCTCTACAACGGCCAGTATCTGGAGCAGTTTTACGATGCCGCCTTGAATACGGTGGAGGTGGTACCGGTTTTTGTGGTCTATTGCCCGGCCAATCAGGCGGCGACCCTCAACGATGAGCACACAGACTATCGCTGGTGTTCCCTGGCCGAAGCCAAGGCGCTGGTGAGTTTCCCCGGCCAGAAGGCGCTCTACGACCATATCTGGCACTACTTTGTCGACAACGCCCCCTCTCCCCTGATGCGGGTCGATATCCGCTGACCGCACACGGCTTCCCCCTGTAAATGCAACACGCCCCCGGATGGGGGCGTGTTGTATCTAAAGCCAGTCAAGCGCTTTTGTTAGACCAAGCAGATGGCCTATGGCCGCTCGCCAGCGGCCAGACGGCGGTTGATATCGGCGATAACCGGGGCGATGTCGGCCAGGGTATCAATCACATAGTGTGCCCCCGCCGCCCACAGTTTGGCCTCGGCCGGTGCGCGCCGGGCGGCGCTCTCCGCCTCGCTCATGGCGACAAACTCTTCCCAGGTGGCGCCAAACTCGTTGCCGGAAACCGACAGCCCCACAGTCCACATGCCCGCGTTCAACCCTTCGCTGATACCCGGCACGGCGTCATCCACCTTGATACAGCGATGCACCGCATTCACTCCCAGCTCAATTACGTTGGCCAGTGCCATCCAGGGGCCGGGGCGACCACCGGCTTTGAGGTCATCGGTGGCGACCCAGTGATCCGGCCGATAGCCGTGATCGGCCGCCGCAGGTACCAGCGCCTCCATCACCGGACGGGGATAACCGGAGCAGGAGCCGATGCGCAGCCCCTGACCCCGCAGAGCGTCCAGCACCGGCAGCACACCGGGAATGGGGGCTGCAAAGCGGGTCACCGCGGCAATCTGCAGCGGCATAAAGGTGTGATAAAGGTGGTCCACCTCGGCGGGGCTCATGGGGTGGCCGAAGCGGGCCTGCCAGCGCGCATCCACCGAGGGCAGACGGCCCAGCGCGGCGATATGATCCCACTTGCCAAGGCCCATGGGCTGGCGCGCCTCATCCAGGGTCACGGGGAAGTCATAGGCGCGGGCGAAGGCCTCGACGAAGATGGAGGTGGGGGCGAAGGAGCCGAAGTCGACGACGGTGCCGGCCCAGTCGAGGATCAGCGCCTCTACGTCGGTGGTCGGGTCTACAGCAATCTGCAAGTCAGTCATGGTGATGTTCCTGTTTCGGTGAAAGTGCGATCTCGCCAAGGGCGCGATCGAGAATAGTGATGGCCCGCACCAGATCGGCGCGGGCGATGTTGAGCGGCGGCGAGAGCTGGATGACATTGCCCTGAGAGACCTTGAAGCTGAGCCCCAGCTCCAGACAGCGGTAGAGCAGCCGCTCGGCGGCCTGGCTATTGCGGGTGCGACTCTGGTGATCGACCACCAGATCGAGTGCCCAGAGCAAACCGATACCGCGCACCTGCCCGATCAGCGGGTGACGTTCGGCAAGCGCCGCTAGCTCTGCCGCCATAAAGCGGCCATCCTCCTGCGCTTTTGCAAGCAACCCCTCTTCACGGATGGTACTGACGGTGGCGAGGGCAGCCGCGCAGCCGATGGGGCTCTTCTCGTGGGTGTAGTGACCGAGCGAAATAGCTGCGGCCTGATTGAAACGGTCGCGGGTGATGAGCGCCGCAAACGGTACCACCCCGCCCCCCAGCCCCTTACCCAGACAGATGATGTCGGGTTCGATGCCGAACTCTTCAAAGCTGAACCAGTGGCCGGTGCGACCCAGGGCATTCGGGATCTCGTCGACGATCAACAGCACCTTGTGGCGATCGCAGATCTCCCGCACCCGCTGCCAGTAGGCCTTCGAGGGCACCTGCACATCGGTGTTGCGGATGGGTTCGGCGATAAAGGCGCCGATCCCTCCCTCCTTCTCGATGACGTACTCCAGATAATCGGCGTAGTGCAGGTCATCCCCCTCCCCGCGGTACCAGACACCGCGATAACGGGTGGGGGGCGGGATGCGCTCCACTCCGGCCATCAGTGGGCCCATACCGGCGCGAAAACAGGCCTCGCCGCCGACCGAGATGGCATCGAGGGAGGCGCCGTGAAAGGCATCCCACAGGGACACCACCTTGCTGTTGCCAGTAATGAAGCGGGCAAGCTTCAAAGCAATCCCCACTACCTCGCTGCCACCGGGGGCGAACAGCACCCGGTTGAGATCGCCGGGGGCCAGTTCGGCCAAGGTGCGGGCACAATCGATGGCAACCAGATGGGTGTAGCGGCGGGGTGCAAACGGCAGATCGGCGAGTTGCTGCTGCACCGCGGCCACCACCCTGGGGTGGCCGTGGCCCAACTGATGTACGCTGTTGCCGTGAAAATCGAGGTAACGCGCGCCCGATACGCTGGTCAGCCAGCTCCCCTGCGCGCGCTCAAGCAGATCGAGACAGGGGGTGGAGAGCGCCTGATGGAGAAAGTAGCGGCTATCCTCCGCCAATCCGGCCTGTACCTCTTCGCTCTGACCCGCCCACCAGCGCGCCCGCCCCTCTCCGAGGTTGATATCCCCTTCGCTGTCGGCGCGGCCACTGCCGTGCAGCTTATGGTCGTGCAAATCGCGGCCACGCAGATCACGCCCCTGAGCCAGCATGCTGGTCATCGCGCGTCCCCTTGCCAGTAGCAGGCGCTGGCCATGGCGGCGAGCAAGCTGCGCACCCGCTCCGGGGTCACGTCGCCGATATTGCCGATACGGAAGCAATCGGCTTGGGAGACCTTGCCCGGGTAGATGACAAAGCCCTGCGCCTTGAGCCGCTGGTAGAAGTCGGCGAAGCGGTAATCAGGATGGGTCGGAGAGTAGAAGGCGGTGATGATGGGGGATTGCCACTGCTCGGGCAGCAGTGGCGCAAAGCCGAGGGCAGCCATCCCCGCCACCAGCGTGCGCTGATTTTCACTGTAGCGCTGATGGCGGGCTTCAATGCCCCCCTCTTCGTCCAGCTCGCGCAGCGCCTGGGCAAAGGCAAGCACAGTATGGGTGGGCGAGGTAAAGCGCCACTTGCCCCCTTGCTGCTCCATGGTCTGCCACTGGGCATGCAGGTCGAGGGAGACAGAGCGGGCACGACCGGCACAGGCAGTGAGCGCCACGCGGCGAGCGATGACGAAGCCAAAGCCCGGTACCCCCTGAATGCACTTGTTGGCGGAACTGATCAGAAACTCGATGCCAAGTCGCCCAATGTCGATGGGGATGCCGCCAAAGCTGCTCATGGCATCGACGATCAGGCGGATGCCGCGGCGCTGGCAGAGCTCAGCTACCTCCTCAAGGGGGTTGAGCATACCGGTGGTGGTCTCGCAGTGCACCATAGCCAGATGGGTGATCTCGGGGTGGCGCGCCAGCATCGCCTCGATGGCGGCGGGCTCCGGGCGGGTCGTCTCGCCGCAATCCAGCTCGTGGTGCCGCAGGCCAAGGCAGCGGGCCATCTCCCCCATGCGGGCACCGTAGGCGCCGTTGTTGATGATCAGCAGACACTCATCGACGCCGATCGCCGAGCCCAGCACGCTCTCCACCACATAGCTGCCACTCCCTTGCAGCAGCACGGCGCTGTAGTCACTTTGATATTCAGGGCCAGTTGCAAGCCGCACCAGCTCGCGGCGGATGGGCTCCACCACACCCAGGTTGTAGTCCGCATCCCAGGTACAGCTGTCTTGCAGCATGGCGGCGCGCACCGTCGCGGTGGTCGAGAGGGGGCCCGGGGTCAGCAGCAGGTAATCGACGGCGGCGGGGGCCGCAGGAATATGGGTCATGACTTCGCTCCTTTTTGGTATATACCAGAATGAGCGCATTGTGGGTAACTGCCCCGCCAAGGTCAAAGGGGTGGCGCTACGTGCAACAAAAAATTCATTTTCAGCGCCGGGATCGCGATAATCTAGGAAGCCTGAACAGCAGGGGCGATGCTGGTATCTACCAATGCATGTTGATGTCGCCGTTTAACGACCGGGCAAATGACCAGCCCTGTGCCCAGCCCATTGCCCAACTCATTGCACAACTTATTGCAAAACCAGGGATTTTCATGAGCAAGCCGCAATATCTGCAGATTAAGGATGCCCTCGCCAACCAGATCCTGGCGGGGGGGCTGGCCCCCAACGACAAGCTCCCCTCCGAGCGGCTGCTGGGGGAACTCTATGGCACCACAAGGGTCACCATCCGCGAGGCGCTGGTGCAGCTGGAGGCAAACGGCCTTATCTATCGGGAGGATCGCCGCGGCTGGTTTGTCACCCCGCCGCGCTTTCGCTTGAACCCCAGACGCACCTCCAACTTTCACCAGATAGTGCGGGAGCAAGGGGGTGAACCACGCACCGAGCTGCTGGAGAAAAGCCGCCAGGCGGTGCCGCCCGCGTTGATGGCGCAGTTGCAGCTCAAGCCGTTCGACAGCCTGTTTCTGCTCAAACGGCTGCGCTATGCCAACGGGCGAGCCATCTGCTACTGCGAGAACCACTGCCTGCCCGAGCGGGTACCCGGCCTGCTGGAGCTGGATCTCAACGGCAGTCTGACCGAGATCTACCAGGCCCATTACGATCTTCACTACGCCCGCATGCAGGTGCGTTTCTTCCCCACCGCCCTGCCGGACGAGGTGGCCAAGGCGCTGGGGGCCACCGCCGGTCTGCCCGCCCTGCGCCTCGAACGGCTCAACTTCGATCAGCACGGTCGGGTGCTCGACTTCGATCTGGAGTACTGGCGCCACGACAGTCTGGAGATCGAGGTGGATACCCAGGATTAGTCATGAACAAATCAGGGACGGCAAAACGTCACGGGGCTGTCACGGTCACGTCATAAAAAAACCCTAGCCTCTCTCTCGACCAATCTGGTTTATACCAAGCCAACTTATATGGAGAAGAGGATGAAACAGGGAACCCATCTGCTGGCCGCCGCCGTGCTGGCTGCCACGACAGCCCCGGCACTGGCCGCGACCGATCTCACCGTCTACACAGCCTTCGAACCGGAGCAGCTCAACGAGCTGAAAACCGCGTTCGAACGCCAGCATCCGGATATCAACATCAAGTGGGTGCGTGACTCCACCGGCGTGGTCACCGCCCGCTTGCTGGCAGAAAAAGCCCAGCCCAAAGCGGATGTGGTGTGGGGACTGGCCGCCACCAGCCTGATGCAGCTCGATCAGCAGCAGATGCTCAATGCCTATGCACCGAAAGGGCTGGATAAGCTCGACAGCCGCTTTCGCGACAGCAAGGCCGAGCCGCACTGGATCGGTCTGGACGCCTTCTTCAGCGCCATCTGCTTCAACAAGGTAGAGGCGGAAAAACAGGGGATCCCGGCCCCCACCAGCTGGGCCGACCTCACCAAGCCCATCTACAAGGGCAAAGTGATCATGCCCAACCCCAGCTCCTCCGGCACCGGTTACCTGAGCGTTGCGGGCTGGCTGCAGACCATGGGCGAGCAGCAGGGCTGGCAATTCATGAACGGCCTGCACCAGAACATCGACCGTTACACCCACTCGGGCTCCGCCCCCTGCAAGCTGGCCGCCAGCGGTGAAACGGTGATCGGTATCTCCTTCGACTTCCCGGCTACCAGCCTCAAAGCCAAGGGTGCCCCCATCGAAGTGGTGTTCCCGACAGAGGGGTCGGGCTGGGATATGGAAGCTGCCGCCATCATCAAGGGCACCCCCAAACTGGAAGCCGCCAAACAGCTGCTCGACTTTGCAGCCACCGAACAGGCCAACGCCCTCTACAACAAGTCGTTCGCCGTGGTCGCCATCCCCGATGTGGCCCAACCGAGAGCGGGCTATCCGGCGGATATCAAAGGCCAGATGATCGACAACGACTTTAGCTGGGCCGCCCGCGAGCGCAACGCCATCCTGGCCCAGTGGAGCGCCAGCTTCGACGGCAAGACCGAAGCCAAACAGTAAGCGTGAAGGGCGGCGGTTTGTTCACGCCAGACACACCGCTGCCAATACACTGCCAGTCGAAGGCCAACAGCTGTTGGCCTTCGCTTTTTGGTTTTAACTTCCCGAGTTTGTATTGCCTTCAATTAGCGATGCTTAGTCCATTCGCACAGTGCCCAGCCACTTGTTGGCGACCCGCCGTCATCTGACTGTCATCAAGCTGTCATCCCCCGATCACCTGACCGTCACACTTCACCCGCAAACTGGTATATACCAAATCAGTAGCGAGTCGAACCATGACCCAGCCCTATCTGGACATTCAACATCTCAACAAGCAGTTCGGTGCTTTTCAGGCCCTTAAAGGGATCTCTCTGACCATTGAGCCGGGGGAGTTTATCTGCTTTCTCGGCCCCTCCGGCTGCGGCAAAACCACCTTGCTCAGAGCCATCGCCGGGCTGGATCTGCCGGACAACGGCGAGATCTGGCAAGGAGGGCGCAATATCTCCCGCCTGCCGCCCCAGGAGCGCGATTTTGGCATCGTGTTTCAGTCCTATGCTCTCTTTCCCAACCTGACGGTTGCCCAGAACATCGCCTTCGGCCTTGAAAATCAGGGGTTGGCGCGGGATCTCATCAAGGAGCGGGTCGATCACTGGCTGGGGCTGGTGGATCTCACGGCCCAGTCCCACAAATACCCGAGCCAGATCTCCGGCGGCCAGCAGCAGCGGGTGGCGCTGGCCCGGGCGCTCGCCCTCTCCCCCGGTCTGTTGTTGCTGGACGAACCGCTCAGCGCGCTGGATGCGCTGGTGCGCACCCATCTTCGCAGCGAGATCCGCGCCCTGCAGCAGCGCCTTGGCATCACCACCATCATGGTGACCCACGATCAGGAAGAGGCGCTGACCATGGCCGATCGCATCGTGGTGATGGAGGGTGGCCGTATCGTACAGGTGGGCACCCCGCAGGAGATCTACCACCAGCCTGCCAACCGTTTCGTGGCAAGCTTTGTCGGTACCATGAACTTCCTCGAGACCCTGGTGCTGAGCCCCACTCAGGTGCGCCTCAACGAACAACCGCTGCAACTCGCCAACCGGGCCGCGGCCGGCAGCAAATTGCAGGTGGCGATCCGCCCCGAGGCAATCACCCTGAGTGCGCCGAGCGAGCCGTATCTTGGCCAACGTGGCGTTGAAGCAACCATCGATCAGGTGGAGTTTCTCGGCGCCGCCCAGCGCCTTATCTGCACCGCCGACACCTATCTGGGCCCGCAGCAGATCCTGGTGGAGCGCCCGACCCATGAGCTGCCCCGCCACGAACAGGGTGGCTGGCGCAGCGGCATGCGCTGCTCGCTGCACTGGCCTGCCGGGGCGATGCAGCTGTTTGAAGGAGAGCGCCCATGACAGCCCCCTTTGCGACCTCCTCCCTGTTGCCGCCAGCGACAGTCCGCCAAGACTCTCGCTGGCAGCGGCTCTGTCGCGGCTGGAGCCGGGATCAGCTGCTGCAACTGATCATGCTGGTGCTCGGCATCGCCCTGCTCACCGGCGGTCTGCTGCTGCCGCTGCTCACCATGCTGCAAAAGAGCCTGCAGGATGAGAACGGCCTCTGGGTGGGCCTTGCCAACTTCAGCGCCTACTTCGACTCCCCTCATCTGGGGCGCACCATCGGCAACACCCTCTGGCTCGGGGTGCTGATCACCGCGCTGGTGGTGACCCTCGCCTTTGGCTACGCCTACGCCCTCACCCGCACCTGTATGCCGGGCAAGAGCCTGTTTCGCCTCATCGGTTTGATCCCGCTGTTGATGCCCTCCCTGTTGCCCGCCATCAGTCTGGTCTACTGGTTTGGCAATCAGGGGATCGCCAAGGGGCTGCTCGGCGGCGAGAGCATCTACGGCCCCATCGGCATCGTCATCGGTCTTGGCTTCTGGTGCTTCCCCCACGCCCTGATGATCCTTATCACGGCGCTCGGCCAGAGCGACGCCCGCCTCTATGAAGCCTCCCGGGTGCTGGGCAGCAGCGGCTGGCGCACCTTTGTCACCGTCACCCTGCCTACCGCCCGTTATGGCCTGCTCAGCGCCGCCATCGCCGTCTTTACCCTCACCATCTGCGACTTCGGGGTGGCCAAGGTGATTGGCGGCCAGTACAGCGTGCTGGCCACCGACATCTACCGGCAGGTGATCGGGATGCAGAACTTCTCGCTGGGCGCCGTTGCCAGCGTCACTCTGCTGCTGCCGGCACTGTTGAGCTTTGCCCTGGAGCACAGAGTGCGCAGCAAGATGCAGGAGCAGAGCAGCACCAAGGCGGTGCCCTATCAGCCCAAACCCCATCGGCTGCGGGATCTGCTGGCGCTCGGCTGGTGTACCCTCTGGGCCCTGCTGTTTCTGGCGCTGGTGGGGATGGCCGTTTACGGCTCCCTGGTACAGTTCTGGCCCTACAACCTCGGGCTGACGCTGGATCACTACGCCTTTGACAGCAACAGCGTCTACGGCTGGCAGCCCTTTACCAACACCTTGCAGCTGGGCCTCTATACCGCGCTGATCGGCACCGTGCTGGTGATGGTGCTGGCCTGGGCGCAGGAGAAGGGGAGCCACTTTGCGCCGCTTCGCCAGCTGTTGCATCTGCTCGCCATGCTGTCGCTGGCGGTGCCCGGCATGGTGCTGGGGCTGGGTTACATCTTCTTTTTCAACGGCAATCCGCTCTTTGGCAGCCTCTATGGCACTCTGCCGCTGATGGTGCTCTCCTGCGTCATCCACTACTACACGGTGGGTCATATGACGGCGCTGACCAGCCTCAAGCAACTGCCCAAGGAGCTGGAGCTGGTGGCCATCTCATTGCGCATTCCGCTCTGGAAGGCGTTCTGGCGAGTCACCCTGCCCGCCTCCCTACCGGCGCTGCTGGAGATCTTCATCTATCTGTTCGTCAACGCCATGACCACCACCTCGGCGGTGATCTTCCTCTACTCGAGCGACAGCGTGCTCGCCTCCATCGCCGTGCTCAATATGGAGGATTCCGGCGACACCGCAGCAGCAGCCGCCATGGCCACCCTGATCCTGCTGGCCGCCGCCACCGTCAAGCTGCTCCAGCTCTTTTTGAGCCGCGCCCTGCTGGATCGCACCCAGCGCTGGCGCCACCAATAACCTTATCGAGGAGTCATCATGTCCACTATCCCCTTCTGGCTGGCCGAGGCGCTCGCCGCCGAACAGCCCGCGCCGCCCACGCCCCTAGTCGGCAACCACGAGGTCGATGTCTGCATCGTCGGCGGCGGCTTTACCGGGCTGTGGAGCGCCATTGCCCTTAAACAGGCCGAGCCCCACCTGCACGTCATAGTGCTGGAAAAAGATCGCTGCGGCAGCGGCGCCTCCGGGCGCAACGGCGGCTGTTTGCTCACCTGGTCGGCCAAATACCTGACCTTAAAGCGCCTCTTTGGCGAGCGGCAGGCCGCCTGGCTGGTGCAAAGATCCGAGCAGGCGGTGCACGAGATCGCCCGCTTCTGCGAAACGCACAACATAGAGGCACAGCTGAGGGTCGAGGGCACCTGCTACACCGCTACCAGCGAGGCGCAGCGCGGCCTGATGGAGCCGGTATTGCGGGAGCTACAGCGAGCCAACCTTAACCAGTGGCAGGCGATTGAAGAGGGTGAACTGGCGAGCCAGAGCGGCTCCCACGTTCATCTGGAGGGGCTCTATAGCCCCCACGCCGGTTCGGTACAACCGGCGCTCTTGGTGCGCGGCCTGCTGCGGGTGGCGCGGGAACTGGGGGTCGAGGTTTATGAGCACTCCCCCATGCAGCGCCTCGAAGCGGGTCAGCCGGCGCGGGTGCAAACGCCGCAGGGGGAGGTGCGCGCCCGCAAAGTGGTGCTGGCCCTCAACAGCGCCATGGTGCAGCACTTTCGCGAGTTTCGCCGCAGTATCGTGCTGGTCTCCTCCGATATGGTGATAACCGACCCCGCGCCGGATGCACTGGCCGCCCAGCAGCTTGCGCACGGCCGCTCCGTGGTGGATGGCCGCACCTTTGTCCATTACTACCGCTCCACCCCGCAAGGGCGGCTGATGCTGGGCAAGGGGGGCAACACCTTCGCCTTTGCCAACCGCCATCTGGCCGAGTTCGATGCGCCGAGCCGTTATCTTGCCCCCCTCACCCGCACCCTGCGCCGCTTCTTTCCGGCACTCAAAGAGGTGCCCATCGCCGCCAGCTGGTGCGGCGCCTCCGACCGCTCGGTAGATGGCCTCCCCTTCTTCGGCCACTGGCGAGGGCAGCCCAATATCGTCTATGGCCTCGGCTACTCCGGCAACGGGGTGGCCCAGAGCTGGATGGGCGGCCAGATCCTGGCGGCCCTGGTGCGCGATGAAGTGCGGGAGGAGGACAAGCCGTGGCGCGAATGCGCGCTGGTCAGCGGCCCGCGCGGCTATTTTCCGCCAGAGCCATTTCGCTGGCTGGGGGCAATGGCGGTACGCAATGCCATCCGTCGCAAAGAGCGGGCGGAAGATGAAAACCGCCCGGTGGCCTGGTATGACAAACAGCTGGCCAAACTTGCCGATGCGGCGGGCAAGGCGGATAAATAATCGCGCTGACATCGCTCTTGCACGGTTCAGCCACGTCTGGCTACAACAAGCAAAGCGCCGACCCGCACACCTTGCGGCGCCTGTTATGGCGCCGCCTTTGCCTGCACTTCCGTGCCCATAAGCAGGGCTGGCCTTGCCTGCCACACCCGTGCCGGGTCGGACTCGGCAATAGCGGCAGCGATCAGCTGCTCGCTCCAGCGACGATGCAGCAACCACATCCTCTGGCCCGCCTCCCCATCACCACGGGTGCACTGCTTGGTCACATCGGCGGTGCGATAGAAGTAGCGCACCAGACTCGTGAGCTCGGCCTCCGGCCAGCGGCAGCCAAAGTCGCGCAGCAGGGATGACCAGAAGTCAATCTGGCGCCGCTCGTGCTCCTGCTCGACCACGTGCAGTTCGGGGATGAGATCCATGGCGTGCCACAAGGCACCATAGCCGACAAAGCGACGATCAAGCTCTTCAAGCGCCAGATCCAGCAGCACCAGCACGTGCGGCCAACTGGTCGCCTGGGTTCGGATCTGCTCTTGCGCCTCACAGATAGCTGCCAGCCACCCCATAGCGAGACGGCAAATGATCGCCTCCTTGTTGGGATAGAGGTGGTAGAGCGATTTGATCCCGACACCGGCCCGATCAGCAATGGCATTGGTGTTGAGGGCGGCAAAACCTCGCTCCTGCAGCAACAGCAGGGTGGCCTGTTCAATGCGACTCGCCACCTCCTGACTGCGCTGCTGCCGGGGCTGACGCCGCATATGCAGGGCGGCAGGCACTCGTTGTTCTGACATCTTCTCTCCTTCGAACCACTGGGGTCCCCTCTTTGCCCGGGTCACGACCGGTAGTGGCTCATTGACATCCATGAGACAAAGTAAACAAAAAGTTAAATAAATGCAGTAATTACTGGATTTTTTCAGAATAGCTGCAATAAACATATCTGCTCAGATCTGCAGTAATTACTGCATTTACCCCAAGGAGAGCAGTGCAATGGATAGCAAACAGACCCCAACCCGATTTGGCATCACCCTCCTGTTGGCCGCAGGCCTGCTCGGTGGCTGCCGAAGTGACACCAATGATACGAATGGGGCAACGACCCTCTATCTCAATGGCAAGATCCACACCCAGGATGGGCAACGTCAGGTGGCCGAGGCCATGATGATCCGCGACGGCCAGTTTATCTATGTGGGCAACCGGGAGGGGGCCGAAGCGCTCAAACGCCCCACCACCCGAGTGGTGGACCTGCAAGGGCGTATGGTGCTGCCCGGCCTGCACGACAACCATATCCACTTGCTCGGTACGGTAGCACTGGACATGTGCGATCTCGATGGCAAACCCGTCACTCTGGATCAGCTGGCCGCCAAGATCAGCACATGCCTGCCCCGCTATGCGGCCAAGCCGGGGGAGTGGCTGGTGGTCAATCAGTGGTCCCCCTATGAGGGCAATACGGCAACCGCCAGCCATGCCACCCTGCTGGCGGCCCTCGATGCCGCCGCCCCCGACAATCCGGTGGTGCTGGCCGGGGTCGATGGCCATGCCAGTGCCTACAACTCCCGCGCCCTTGCCATGGCGCAGGATAACGACGGCAACACAATCGGCTTCAATGGAACTACGCTGGCCCCCGGCGGGGCCTTCGAGCCCTTTATCCCCTATGTCGACCTGACCAGCGGAGTGGTGCGTGACACGGCCCGCAGCGCCATTCCGGTGCCCGATAGCGGCCTGCTGAGCGCCAGCGATGAGCAGGCAGCCAGCCAATACGACCAGATCCTGCCCGCCATTGCCGAGCTGATGGCCTCTCGCGGTATCACCAGCATTCAGGATGCCTGCGCCACCGACTTTATCCGCCAGCGACTACTCACCATGCAGTCACGGGATCTGCTGCATATGCGTGTCACGGCCGCCACCTGCTTTAGCGATGATGATTATCAGGGCAAACTCGATATAGAGGGGCATCTTGCCAAGGCCAGCCAGGTGAGAGAATCCTTTGCCAACAACCCGCTGATCAAGGCCGATGCAGTCAAGATCTTCCTCGACGGTGTGCTGGAAGGGGATCCCTTCACAACCCCCCCCTTCCTGCCCAATGCCGGCATGCTGGCAAACTACCACACCCCCCATCTGGCCAGAGACCCGGCTACCGATGAAGTGACCATCACAGCCGACAGCGAGGAGTCCGGCAGCAACGGGATCGTCAACTACCGGGAGGCCGACCTCACCCGCTATATAGGGGCGCTGGACAAGGCAGGCTTCAGCATCCATATGCACAGCATCGGTGATCGCACCACCCGCACGGCGCTGGATGCCCTCACCGCCGCCCGCGCCAGCAACGGTGATAGCGGCATTCCCCACACCCTGGCCCACCTGCAGGTGGTCCATCCCGATGATCAAAAACGGCTCGGCGAGCTTGGGCTCTACCTCACCTTCACCTATGCCTGGACCTCCCCCCAACTGGCCTACGACATGCTGGTCGCCTCCTTTATCCAGCCGACCCGGGTGGGCCAATCCCTGAGCGATGCCCTCTATGATCCCCTCGGCTATCTGCACGACGCCCTCTACCCGGTCGAGAGTTCGCGCAAGGCGGGGGCCATACTGGTCGCAGGCAGCGATGCCCCAGTCGACAGCCGGGATCCCCGCCCCTTCGAAAATATGGCGACCGGGATCATCAAGGCTCCCCAAAGCGGCGATGACTATCGCGCCAGCCAGCGCATCACCCTGGACGAAATGCTGGCGGCCTACACCATCAATGGCGCCCGCGCGGTGCGCCAGCAGGCTATCAGCGGCTCGATCGAGGCGGGCAAATCGGCCGACTTTATCGTGCTGGATCGGGATCTCTACCAGCTGGTCGCCTCCGGCAAGCCGGAGCAGATCGCCGATACCCAGGTAGTCCAGACCGTCTTTCGCGGGCAAACCATCTTTAACCAGTAGGACTCTGGTAGTAAGACAAGTCATCAGCTGCGAACAGAATGATAATACCGACCCTTGGGTCGGTATTATCATTGTGGAGTTTTTTCTTAAGAAGACTCCTAATATTGAGAGGTTCAACACTGGCAGTCCAAAATACTTGTGGCATACTACATGACCCCAAGCGTCTGGATATGTTTTACTGCTCGCATTGAGGGCTAAGTGCTGTAATGGAGTCACAGCGCATAAAATAATTAAATAGCACGGAGGCCTTTATGAAAGATAAAGAAAAAATAGCCGTATTTATTGATGCTGATAATGCACCCGCAGGTAAAATAGACATAGTTCTTTCAGAATTAGCTAGATACGGCGTTGTAAATATTAGAAAAGCATATGGTAACTGGAAAAACCCTAATCTTAAACCATGGGAAGATGTCCTACACGACTATGCCATACAACCAGTACAACAATTTGATTTAACAAAGGGTAAAAATGCGACAGACATGGCATTAGTCATTGATGTAATGGACGTAATATATACAAAGGATATTGACATAATATGCCTTGTATCATCGGATTGTGATTTTACACCTTTAGTTACCAGAACACTTGCTGATGGGAAATTTGTCATCGGATTTGGAGAACGGAAAGCACCATTACCATTCGTTAATAGTTGTTCTCGATTTCTATATCTGGATGCCGAGCCAGTGCTGGAGCTACCCATTCAAAAACAAAGTAAAAACATAAAGGGTGACACAAAACTCATCAATTTACTCCGGCAGGCAATAGATGCTATTGGCGAAGATGATGGCTGGGCTATGCTTGGTGAGATTGGCAACCACATTTCAAACCATGCTTCATTTGATCAACGAAACTACGGATTTAGAAAGCTGAGCGATCTATTCCAGTCCATCGATCTCTTCGAGATGAAAAAAACAAATGGTTCAGTTATTTGGGTTAGAGACAAAAGAAAAGCAAAACAACTGAATAAGTCCACTCCACCCTTACAATCCGTAGCAAGTAAAAACTAATCATAAGTCTCTAGGGTCGAAGAACGACACGAATCCTGACATACGAAAATATACTCCCTAATAAAAACAGTTAATACGTTAGTGTCATCGTTAGGGAGTTATGTGAAGTGATAACAGAAAGCCATTGTCTTGTTAAATAGGTTTATGATTAATGACAACATCCTTATTTTTTAAATGATTAACGTGAAAGCACCAACCCCAAAAAAGTCTAGCGTTAGAATAAGAGATAATAATTCCGAACACGGCAATGCCCACCAGCTCCTGACAATACCCAATCAACTGTATATAGTTTGCAAATTTCCAGAGAAGACCACCCGTTCTCCTACTAAATGTCACTATTTCACATGTGTCAGCCAAAACAATATTGGTGCCGATAAGCAAAAATCCAGCGCCGACAAAAAAGACAAGCAGCACATGACCAACCACAAGTAACTGGGCGCGCTTATCTCCATCAGAAAAAATAAAATCCAAACCAGAACATAAGCAAAGATAACGGGATCAGGTTAAACGCAATGTCACCAATACTTTGGTAGATGAAGAATTATCAAAAATTGCTGCGTTGCCAACCACAACAAGCATCATGATAAACAGCAGAAAAAACCACCTCATTGTTTCCTCCAAGCACCGAGAGCGCGGCCATAAAAATGTTAGCACCTCATCGCCTCAACTTGTGACGTCAAATATCAAGTGCGCATTATTGCGCCAACAAAAGCGGAATAAATAAGGATGTGGTTAAGCCGTAAAACAGATTTATAGGCATATTTATGTGATGGCATGCCATACCATAATGGTCGTTTCCCAGTGACCGTGGGTTGATTTATGTATTGCGTTGAAGCCTTGCTCACGATAGAAGCCAACATTATGTGTTTCACACTGCAAGTAGAGTGTCGCAACACCACGGGAAACAGCCATATTCCTGGCAACATTCATCAATTTTTTAGCGATACCTTTTCTGCGGTGTACTGCTGAAACATAGATACCACCAATCCAGAACTCATATTCAGGGTGATTTTTATTTTCCTGAATTTTAATCTCCAATGTTCCAACCAGTTCTCTATCGTCATGCGCCACCAAGCTAAATGGGATATCTCTATTTAAGGCTGTGACTTCAACCTTTTTACGTACCATCTCTTTCGTAACGCCGGGCACATGAGAGGCCCATTCATCGAAATACCAGCCGACTATTGTCGATATATGATGCGGATGATCTGCAAGCAATGAAATTTCCATATATCCTTTTTCCCAAGGCAAAACATATTCTTTAATTCGCGAGAATAGATAATGATGTCCTATTATTAGGCATAAAAAACCGCCCATCGGGCGGCATTTTTATTAGAGATAACGGGCTAACAGAAATTACCAGCCGGTCACTTCGCGCAGGGCCTTGCCGATATCGGCCAGGGAGCGGACGGTTTTCACGCCAGCATCTTCCAGCGCGGCAAACTTCTCGGCGGCAGTACCCTTGCCACCGGAGATGATGGCGCCAGCGTGGCCCATCCGCTTGCCGGGAGGGGCAGTAACACCCGCGATATAGGAGACCACCGGCTTGGTGACGTGGGCCTTGATATAGGCGGCCGCGTCTTCCTCGGCGTTGCCGCCGATCTCGCCGATCATCACGATCGCTTCGGTCTGCGGGTCGTTCTGGAACATCTCCAGAATGTCGATAAAGTTGGAGCCCGGGATGGGGTCGCCACCGATACCGACGCAGGTGGACTGGCCAAAGCCTTCGTCAGTGGTCTGCTTGACCGCTTCGTAGGTCAGGGTGCCGGAGCGGGAGACGATGCCCACCTTGCCCGGCTTGTGAATGTGGCCCGGCATGATGCCAATCTTGCACTCACCCGGGGTGATCACGCCCGGGCAGTTGGGGCCGATCATCCGCACGCCGGTCTCTTGCAGCTTCACTTTGACGTCCAGCATATCCAGCGTCGGGATGCCTTCGGTGATGGTGACAATCAGCTTGATGCCTGCGTCGATCGCTTCCAGGATAGCGTCCTTGCAAAACGGTGCCGGAACATAGATGACGGAGGCGGTAGCGCCGGTCGCTTCGACCGCGTCACGGACGGTGTTGAACACCGGCAGGCCCAGATGGGTGGTGCCGCCCTTGCCCGGGGAGACGCCACCCACCAGCTGGGTGCCGTAGGAGAGCGCCTGCTCGGAGTGGAAAGTACCCTGACCGCCGGTAAAGCCCTGGCAGATGACTCGGGTGTCCTTGTTGATCAGTACGCTCATCAGTTGGCCTCCGCTGCTTTGACGACTTGCTGCGCGGCATCGGTCAGACTCTTGGCCGCAATGATGTTGAGGCCGCTCTCGGCCAGCTTGATACCACCCAGCTCGGCGTTGTTGCCTTCCAGACGGACCACGACGGGCACCTTGACCCCCACTTCCTTGACCGCACCTATGATGCCTTCCGCGATCATGTCGCAGCGCACGATGCCGCCAAAGATGTTGACCAGCACCGCTTTGACGTTGCTGTCGGAGAGGATGATCTTGAACGCCTCGGTTACGCGCTCCTTGGTGGCGCCGCCGCCGACGTCAAGGAAGTTGGCCGGCTTGCCGCCGTGCAGGTTGACGATATCCATGGTGCCCATGGCCAGACCCGCGCCGTTGACCATGCAGCCGATGTTGCCATCGAGGGCCACATAGTTGAGCTCCCACTGGGCAGCGTGCGCTTCGCGGGGGTCATCCTGCGACGGGTCGTGCATCTCGCGCAGCTTGGGCTGGCGATAGAGGGCGTTGGCGTCGATGTTGATCTTGCCATCCAGGCAGTGCAGGTTGCCCTGCGCGGTGATCACCAGCGGGTTGATCTCCAGCAGCGCGAAGTCGCAGTCGAGGAACATCTGGCCCAGACCCATGAAGATCTTGGTGAACTGTTTGATCTGATCGCCGACCAGACCCAGTTTGAAGGCCAGCTCGCGGGCCTGATAGGGCTGCGGGCCAACCAGCGGATCCAGGGTGGCCTTGTGGATCAGATGAGGGGTTTCGTGGGCGATCTTCTCGATGTCCACACCACCTTCGGTCGAGGCCATGAAGACCACGCGACGGGAGCCACGGTCAACCACGGCGCCCAGGTAGAGCTCTTTGGCGATGTCGGTGCAGGATTCAACCAGGATCTTGGTGACCGGCTGGCCGTTGGCGTCGGTCTGGTAGGTCACCAGATTTTTGCCAAGCCAGTTTTGGGCGAAGGCACGGATCTCATCCTTGCTCTTGGCCACTTTCACGCCGCCCGCTTTACCGCGGCCACCGGCGTGTACCTGGCATTTGACGACCCAGGTATTGCCGCCAATCTTGTCGGCCGCTTCGGCCGCTTCTTGTGGGGTAGCACAGGCATAACCTTCGGAGACCGGCAGGCCATACTCGGCAAACAGCTGTTTTGCCTGATATTCATGCAGATTCATAGATGCTCTATCCGTGTTGTAGGTATTTCCGTCCGGGGCTGGTGTTTCTCAATCCCCTGTGAATGGGGGCCTGGGCGGCCCCTCGTTATCTTTCAATCGCTCGGGTATTACTCAAACGTCCAGCAGCACACTCAGCTCGGGGCGCAAACCCCTTGCCCGGGTGCCACAGGCTTAGACGTCCAGCAACAGACGGGTCGGGTCTTCCAGCAGCTCCTTGACGGAGACCAGGAAGCCTACCGATTCGCGTCCGTCGATGAGACGGTGATCGTAGGAGAGCGCCAGATACATCATCGGCAGGATCTCGACCTTGCCGTCAACGGCCATCGGGCGATCCTGGATCTTGTGCATGCCCAGAATGGCGCTCTGGGGCGGGTTGATGATCGGGGTGGACATCAGGGAGCCGAACACGCCACCGTTGGTGATGGTGAAGTTGCCGCCAGTCAGTTCATCCACGGTCAGCTTGCCGTCACGGCCCTTGCCCGCCAGATCCTTGATGGCCTTCTCAATGTCCGCCAGGCTCATGTTGTCGCAGTCGCGCAGCACCGGCGTCACCAGACCACGGGGGGTAGAGACGGCGATGCTGACGTCGAAGTAGTTGTGATAAACCACGTCATCACCATCGAGCGCCGCGTTCACTTCCGGATAGCGCTTGAGGGACTCCACCACCGCCTTCACGTAGAAGGACATAAAGCCGAGCTTGATGCCGTGCTTTTTCTCGAAGATCTCGCCGTACTGCTTGCGCAGATCCATGATGGGCTTCATGTTGACCTCGTTGAAGGTGGTCAGCATGGCGGTGGTGTTTTTCGCTTCCAGTAGACGCTCGGCGATGCGCTTACGCAGACGGGTCATCGGTACCCGCTTCTCGCTGCGACCGGCCAGTGCGGCAACCGGAGCGACCGGAGCCGCAGCAACGGGAGCGGCGGCTGCAGGCTTGCTCAGGACCTTGATGTAGGCTTCCACATCATCCTTGGTGATGCGACCGCCCTTGCCGGTGCCGGTCAGCTTGGCCACGTCGATGTCGTGCTCGCCAATCAGACGACGCACCGAGGGACTCAGGCTATCGGCGCCATCATCGGCCACCGCTTCGGCCGGCTTCTCCTTGGTCTCTTCACCGGCTACGGCAGCCGCCTTGATGGTGGCGATCAGCTGGCGGGAGAGGACGGTCGCCCCCTCTGCCTGCAGGATGTCGCCCAGCACGCCAGCTTGCGGTGCCGGTACTTCCAGCACCACCTTGTCGGTTTCGATGTCGACCAGCACTTCATCACGGGCAACCAGATCACCCGGCTTCTTGTGCCAGGTGGCAATGGTGGCATCCGCCACTGATTCCGGCAGATCCGGTACCTTGATCTCGATAGTCATCTAATCAGTTCCTTGTTACTT
>NZ_JAAKRF010000032.1:0-45500 GCF_049173005.1 Aeromonas sp. 602658
ATCTCCTTGAGGCGCGGCAACAGCAGCTGATAGAAGATGCGGCGGAACTGGGGATCCTGATCCGCGGCCCACTCGTCAAACAGCATCACCTCGCGCTGCTCGGCCAGCGCCAGCAGCAGAGCGACCCGCTTGCGCTGCCCTTGGGAGAGCTCTATATCGGCGATAAAGCCATCCTCGATGGTGAGCTTGCTGCCCATCTGCAACCGCTCCAGCCACTCGGCCACCAGCTCATCCTTGGGTTCCGGCCCCAGCAGGTGCTGGAACAGGTGATAGTCGGTGAAGATGGCGGAGAAGAGCGCCAGATAGCCGTTGCGATCGGTGATCGGCTCACCATCCAGCAGGATCCGGCCCGATACCGGCTGGTAAAGGCCGGTCAGCAGCATGGCCAGCGTCGACTTGCCGGAGCCATTGCCACCGATGATGAAGATCTGCTCCCCCTTTTCGATGACCAGATCGATGGGGCCAACGGCAAAACCGCCCTCCCCCTGATAGTGAAAGCTCACCTGCTCCAACTCGATACGCTGCCAGGGGCGGATGGCGGGCGGCAGCGGGAAGTCCGCATCCGGCTCGGCCAGATTGAGGGCGGCGATCTTGTCGAACGCCACCTGAGCGGCAAGCAGGGTCGGCAGGGCGCCAATCCCCTGCAACAGCGGGGTGCGCAGGAACAGCAAGGTCAGCGCGAAGGTGGCTGCCACATTGGTGTTGGCCCAGCCAAGGCCGTTGGCCAGAAAGAAGACCAGACCGATCGCCCCCAGCATCATAATATTCGACCAGTTCACCGCGCTCAGGTGATAGGTGTCGGCGCGAATGATCTGCTGGCGGTAGTCACGGGCATTTTGCTCATAGAGCTGGTGGTAAACGAAGTGAGCCCGCTCGCGGTTGAGCGCCAGCTCCTTGCTGCCCGCGATGATGGCCTGATAGTTCTGATAGAGCCGATCTTCGGCCTGACGCATGTGGGAGAGATGGCGATAAACACGGTTCACCAGCAACCAGCCCACCACCATGGTGACGGTGACCCAGAGCGCGGTCACCCCGAGCAGGGCCGGAGAGAGCCAGCCAAGATAGAGGGCAGAACCCAGCGTGAGCACCAGCCCCTGCACAAGCTCAGGCAGGCGCACGAAGGCGATGGTGATCTGGCCGATATCGCTGGAGAGGGAGGCCAGCAGTGGCCCCTGACCAATCTGGCGGATGCGGGCGACATCGGTATCCAGCAGTTGCTTGAGCAGACGGCCGCGCAACCGGTAGACAAAATGGTGACCGAGAGTGGTCAGGGCCAGCTGAGATCCGAGTGTGATCACCAGCAGCAACACAATCAGGCCGACCAGCTGACCGAGGATCGGCAGCGGATCACCTATAGATTCGATTAGAGACTGATTGATAAAAGCAATGACGCCAATCCCGCTGACGGCACTGAGCAGACTGAGCAGGGTGATGGCGATAAAGGGCCAACGATATTGGCGATAAACCAGAGACAAGAGTTCCATAACGGACCGGTATTCCAGAGAGATCAGAACAACTGCGGGTGATGAAAAGAAGGGCGGGAGTCTGGGTCCCGCCCGACTTCGATTACCAGCGGTAGTTGATGCTGCCCACTACGCTGCGCGGCTCGCCGTAGTAGCAGTAGTAGTCACAACTGGCCACGTAGGTTTCACCCAGCAGGTTGTTGACGTTGAGCTGGGCACGCCAGTTCTTGGCAAAGTCATACCCGATCATCGCATCCCAGACGGAATGGGCCGGCACCTCGGCAGAGCCGTAGATGGGGGTGTAGTCCGCATTCACGGCACCAATACCCACGCTGGAACCGATATAACGCACACCGGTACCCAGCTCCAGACCCGAAGCAACCCCTTGCTGCACCTTGTAGTTACCCCAGAAGGAGGCCTGGTGGCGCGGGATCAGGCTGGCACGGCGATCGCCACTGCCGGTATCGTTGGTTTTGGCATCTGTGTAGGTATAAGCAGCGGTCAGACGCAGCGCATCGGTCACCTGCACGCTCCCTTCCAGCTCAATCCCCTGAGAGGTCACTTCACCCGCCTGGGTCTGCTGGCCGGAACCGGTAGAGACCAGCGAGTTGCTCTGGGCCAGATCGAACAACGCCAGATTGATGTAACCGTCGAGGAAGGCAGGCGCATACTTCACGCCGGTCTCGTAGAGCTTGCCCTTGAGCGGCTTGTAGGAACTCTTGGTGTTGGGATCGATCCCCGGCAGCACCTCGAACGACTCGGCATAGGCAAAGTAGGGAGAGAGGCCGTTGTCGGCCAGATACATCAGGCTGCCCGAGAGGGATAGCTCGTGATCGTACTGGCGCTCGTCCTTGCTGGTATTGGTATTGTGGGTCTCCACATAGTCAAAACGGCCACCGGCAGTCAGCAACCAGCGATCGTCCCAGCGGATCTGGTGCTGGGCATAGAGACCGCTCTGGCCCTTGCTGCTCTTCTGGTGAGTGGCGGTCGACTCATCAAAACCAGGGAAGCCGCTGTAATCCGGGTTCATGGTATTGATGGTGCCCATACCGTAGTTGTCGGCCTCGACCCCTTCATTGACATGACGCTGCAGATCAACCCCCAGCAACAAGGTCTGCTCGGTGCTGTCGGTGTTCCAGTAGCCCACCATCTGGTTATCCATAGTGGCACTCTTGGTATTGCCATCGCGGTAAACCAGGCCACGACTGGCGGTTGTGCCTTCATAGGTCGGGAAGATATAGGTCTGGCGCAGCAGCAGATCGTTGTAGTTGAAGCGGACGTTCTGCTTGAACTCCCAGGTCTGGTTGAGCTGGTGGGCCAACTCATAACCGGTGGAGATCTGGGTATTGCGGTTGCGATCGTAATCCGGCTGGCTCAGGTTGGTGGAGGGATCAATCTGGCCACCTGACGAATTCAGAGTGCCATAGACAGGGAAGAAGCCGTTGGTCGGGACCCCTTCGTCATGCAGGAAACTGGCCAGCAGGGTCAGGCTGGTACGATCCGAAAGATCGAAGGTGACGCTGGGCGCCAGATAAACCCGATCGTTGTAAGTACCGGTAAGCACACCATCACGCTCTTTATAAAGAGCAACCATGCGGTAGCGGCTGTCGTCGGAGAGCGCGTCAGAGACGTCCACCCCGACCTGACGATGATCCCGGCTGCCAAGCTGCAGATCCACCTGCCCTTGCGACGTGGCGGTCGGCCGCTTGCTGATGACATTGATCACCCCGCCCGGAGGCGCCTCACCGTAAAGGATCGAGGCTGGCCCCTTCAGCACTTCCACACTCTCCAGACCGAACGGTTCCGGCGTCCAGACGTAGTAGCCGGTGCCAAACAACCGGTTGCCATCCAGATAAGAGGCGGCATCGAAGCCACGCACCTTGAACCAGTCGGTGTTGTTGTCTGAGCCATAGAGGCCGGTCAATACGCCGGAACGGTAGCGAATCGCTTCATCCAGCTGCAACACGGCGTGCTGATCCAGTTCCTCGCGATTAACCACGGAGACGGCGCGAGGGGTCTCGGCCATCGGCACTTCCACCTTCATGGCCGTACCTGTCACCACCATGGTTTCGCTGGCTTTGGGCAGCTCAGCGGTGGTTTGTTCAGCCATCAGCGGCAGGGAGACGAGCAAACCGGAGAGCGAAAGCACGCCGAAGGCGCCCTTCTTGCCGGGTCCTGTAGTGTATTTTTGCGCAATCATATTAAAGTCTCGTTTATCAATGAGTTATGTTGTTTTAATTGTTATTTGTGGTCGTTTGTCACGACATCACCCTGTTCCATGGGCGAATAAAGCAGCGCAATCCTACTACAGGAGCCGTGATCGAATCGATTCAATAATTGCTAATCATTTGCATCTACATTGTTATCTAGCTGCATCGTTGGCAGGATTTCGCGGGAGATGGGAGCCATCAGGAGAGCTATGAGCGGAGAAGAAAATGGAGAGGAATATCAAGAAGCAGAAAAAAGATCGGCAGGATGGATCCGGTGGCATTATCTGACTGGATCCATTATCCCCAAGCTTTATCCATATTTATCCACACCCTTTGGCGGTAGAATCCGGCTTTCCGTTTCTTTGTCTGAAATCAGGATCCATTCCATGGCCAAACTCAATCTCGTCGTCGGCTCCATGCTGGGCGCCGCCGAATATGTCGCAGACCACGTCGCCAACCTGCTGGAACAGGCTGGCCACCAGACCCGGATCCACAACCCGGCCAAGCTGGCAGAGGTGCTGGATGATGCGGGATCCATCCTGCTGGTGGTCACTTCCACCCATGGTGCCGGGGATGTGCCCGACAACCTGCAACCCTTCGCCAAGGATCTTGCCGAGCAGCATCCGGATCTTAATTCATTGAAATATGGCGTGATCGCCCTTGGTGACAGCAGTTATGACACCTTTTGCCAGGGCGGCAAGACGCTGGATCGGCTGCTGGCCGAGTGCGGAGCCAGCCGGATCGGCGAGCGACTCGACATCGATGTGACCCAACACGAGATCCCCGAAGATGCCGCAGAAGTGTGGATCCGCGACTGGATGACGCTGATCGCCTGATCAGAGTGCGGGAGATCCTGAAAAAAAGCTTGATCTCCCCACTTATCCCCAGATCGACTATCCACCATGTTATTAACAGATTGATCCGGGGGAGTTGTTCTACAATGTTACCCACAACGCCCAGGGGTAATGTGCATAACTACGGTGTAAAGCTCTGCAAAACCTATAGTTATCCATGTATTAGATCCAGACCGACAGACCTCTGTGTATAAAAGTCCTGGTTATCCCCTCGTTCACCGGGCCAGGATCCAAGCTTTTCCACAAGCTAGGATCGTCTTTAAATTAATGATCTTTATGATCAAAAAGTGCTTATCAACAGAAAGGGCGGATCCTAATAAGAGATCCAGTAAAAGATCGATCTAAAGATCCTTAAGATCTAATTAGTGGATCCTCCCTTCATACTGAACGTTAAGTAGACGTTCCCCTCAGGACGCGAAACAGATAGAATGTTCCGCCCTTTAGCCCAGGCAAATAAAGATCTTCAGGCGTGCAGATCAAGGTGATCCCAATGCAATACCATGAACAATTTGATGTGATCGTCGTCGGTGGCGGTCATGCCGGAACCGAAGCAGCAACAGCGGCAGCCCGTATGGGCATGAACACCCTGTTGCTGACCCACAATATCGATACGCTGGGACACATGTCCTGTAATCCGGCGATCGGCGGGATCGGCAAGGGACACCTGGTCAAGGAAGTTGACGCACTCGGCGGGATCATGGCGCGTGCAATCGATCTTGGCGGGATCCAGTTCCGCACCCTCAACTCCTCCAAGGGCCCGGCGGTGCGAGCTACTCGTGCCCAGGCGGATCGCCTGCTCTACAAGGCCGTCGTTCGCCAGATGCTGGAGAACTACCCGAACCTGAAGATCTTCCAGCAAGCCTGTGACGATCTGATTATGGACGGGGATCGTGTTGCCGGTGTGGTCACCCAGAGCGGGATCCGCATCAGTGGCAAGACAGTGGTGCTGACGGTCGGTACCTTCCTGAACGGTTTGATCCACATCGGAATGGAAAACTACAAGGGCGGCCGTGCCGGGGATCCTCCCTCGATCGCCTTGGCCCAGCGCCTGCGCGAACTGCCGCTGCGCATCGATCGCCTCAAGACGGGCACCCCGCCGCGCATCGATGCCCGCAGTGTCGATTTCTCCGTCATGCAGGAACAGCATGGCGACGATCCGCGCCCCGTCTTCTCGTTTATCGGCAATGCCAGCCAGCATCCCCGTCAGGTGCCCTGCTACGTCACCCACACCAACGAGCGTACCCACGAGGTGATCCGCAATAACCTGGATCGCAGCCCCATGTACGCCGGGGTGATCGAAGGGATCGGCCCGCGCTACTGCCCGTCGATCGAAGACAAGATCACCCGTTTCGCCGACAAGACAGCGCACCAGATCTTCGTCGAGCCGGAAGGCCTGACCACCCACGAACTCTATCCGAACGGGATCTCTACCAGCCTGCCGTTTGACGTGCAGGTGCAGATCGTCCGTTCTGTGCGCGGCTTCGAGAACGCCCACATCACCCGCCCCGGCTATGCCATCGAATATGATTTCTTCGATCCGCGGGATCTCAAGGCCAACATGGAGAGCAAGTGCATTCCAAACCTGTTCTTCGCCGGCCAGATCAACGGCACGACCGGCTACGAAGAGGCGGCGGCACAAGGCCTGATGGCCGGCCTGAACGCGGCCCTGCGTGCCCAGGACAAGGATCCCTGGAATCCTCGTCGGGATCAGGCCTACATGGGTGTGATGATGGATGATCTCTCCACCCTGGGGACCCGCGAGCCTTACCGCATGTTCACCAGCCGCGCCGAATATCGCCTGCTGCTGCGGGAAGACAACGCCGATATCCGCCTGACCGCCATCGGTCGCGAGCTGGGTCTGGTGGATGACGAGCGCTGGGGCAAATTCAACGCCAAGATGGAACAGGTCGAGCTGGAGCGTCAGCGTATGCGTTCAACCTGGATCCACCCGCAACATCCGTCACTGGAAGCGGTTAACGCCCTGGTCAACACCCCGCTGACCCGCGAACAGAGTCTGGAAGAGCTGCTGCGTCGCCCCGAGGTAACCTATGATGCGCTGATGGCCATCGAAGGTGTCGGCCCTTCCGTGACTGATCCTGCCGCGGCCGAACAGGTTGAGATCCAGATCAAGTACGCCGGTTACATCGAGCGTCAGCACGATGAAGTGGAAAAGCAGCTGCGCAACGAGAACACCTTGCTGCCGCTGGATCTGGACTATCGCGAGGTGAACGGCCTCTCCAACGAGGTGAAAGCCAAGCTGAACGATGCCAAACCGCAGACCATTGGTCAGGCTTCCCGCATCTCCGGCATCACCCCGGCGGCCATCTCCATCCTGCTGGTTCACCTGAAAAAACACGGCCTGCTGCGTAAAACCGCCTGAGGATTCTTACCGTTGGAAAATATGCTGGAAAGATTGAACGGCCTGCTCATGCAGGCCGGAATTGTTATCACCGATACCCAAAAGAGCCAACTGGTGCAGTTGGTCGAGTTGCTGCACAAGTGGAACAAGGCTTACAATCTCACCTCGGTGCGAGATCCGGACGCCATGCTGGTCAAGCATATCCTCGATAGCCTGGTGGTAAGCCCCCACTTGCACGGTGAGCGCTTCATCGACGTGGGGACAGGTCCCGGCCTGCCGGGATTGCCGCTGGCGATCATCAATCCGGACAAGCAGTTCGTCCTGCTCGACAGTCTGGGCAAGCGGATCAACTTCATCCGTCAGGTAATCCAGGAGCTGGGTCTGACCAATGTGACGCCGGTCAAATCCCGGGTTGAAGAGTATCAACCCGAGGTGGGATTTGATGGTGTACTGAGTCGGGCATTTGCCTCGCTGGAGGACATGCTGAGCTGGTGTCACCACCTGCCGTCAGAACAGGGCTGCTTCCTGGCACTCAAGGGACAATATCCCGAGCAGGAGCTGGCCCAGTTGCCTGCCAATATCCGTCTGGTAGCCTGTCATGAGTTGCGGGTGCCGGAGCTGGAAGGCGAACGTCATCTGCTGGAATTCAAACATATCCAGCCCGAATAGGGTCGCAGTTTCATTTAGGGGATCGTGTGGGAAAAGTCATCGCCATAGCCAACCAGAAGGGTGGAGTGGGTAAAACCACAACCTGTGTGAATCTGGCCGCCTCCATGGCTGCCACCCGGCGTAAGGTGCTGGTGATCGATCTGGATCCGCAGGGCAATGCCACCATGGGCAGTGGTGTCGACAAGTATGATGTCGAGCGCACCGCCTATGAGCTGCTGATCGAGGATGCCCCCATCAGCGAAGTGATCATCCCCGAAACCACCGGGGGCTATCACCTGATTGCCGCCAACGCCGACGTGACCGCGGCTGAAATCCGTCTGATGGAATTTTTCGCCCGCGAAATCCGCCTGCGCAATGCGTTGGCCTCGGTGCGGGACAAATACGACTACGTCTTCATCGACTGCCCGCCCTCTCTCAACATGCTGACCGTGAACGCCATGGCCGCCGCCGACTCCGTGCTGGTGCCCATGCAGTGCGAATATTACGCGCTGGAGGGGCTCACCGCCCTGGTCGACACCATCAGCAAGCTGGCCGCAGTGGTCAATCCGGAGCTCAAGATCGAAGGGGTGCTGCGCACCATGTTCGATCATCGCAACCGGCTGGCCAATGATGTGTCCGATCAGCTAAAACAGCACTTTGGCGACAAAGTCTACCGCACCATCATTCCCCGCAACGTTAGACTGGCTGAGGCCCCGAGTTTCGGTGCCCCGGCCATGCACTATGACAAATCATCGGTGGGCGCCAAGGCCTACCTGGCACTGGCTGGCGAGATCCTGCGCCGCCAGGAGCAGGAACGTCAGGCGACCATCGCAGACCGAGAGAGCATATGACTCCGAAAAAACGTGGACTGGGCAAGGGGCTGGATGCCCTGCTCAGTACCAGCACGGCTGCCCGCCAGAAACAGGTGATGAGCGATCAACGTACTGAAGAGGCCATGGCCCCCACCAATCAGGGCGAGCTGCGCAAGCTGCCGGTGGAGTGGTTGCAGTCCGGCAAGTACCAGCCCCGCAAGGATATGTCCCAGGATGCACTGGAAGAGCTTGCCAACTCCATCCGCGCCCAGGGGGTGATCCAGCCCATCGTGGTACGCCCTCTCGGCGAACAATCCTTCGAAATCATCGCCGGTGAACGGCGCTGGCGCGCGTCCCAGCTGGCGCGGCTCGAGGTGGTGCCCTGCATCGTCAAGGATGTACCCGACGAGGCTGCCGTTGCCATCGCGCTGATTGAGAACATCCAGCGGGAAGACCTCAATGCCATCGAAGAGGCGGTCGCTTTACAAAGACTACTGACCGAATTCGAACTCACCCACCAGCAGGTGGCCGAGGCGGTGGGCAAGTCCCGCACCACGGTGACCAACCTGCTGCGTCTCAACCAGCTCAACGACGACGTGAAGCGTTTCGTCGAGCATGGCGACCTCGACATGGGTCATGCCCGAGCCCTGCTGGCCCTGAGCGGTCAGGCTCAGTCCGAACTGGCCAAGCTGGTTGCCCAGAAAGGGCTGACTGTACGCGATACCGAGAAGCTGGTGCAAAAAGCGCTTGAACCGGCAAAAGCCAGGGTCGAACCGGCTCGAGATCCTCAGATCGGCTATCTGGAGCGCCAGTTGGCAGAAAAAATAGGCAATCAGGTGCAACTTCAGCCTGGCAAGCGGGATAGCGGAAAGTTAGTAATAAGTTACGAGAATTTATCCGATTTGGACCGTATATTGGGCTATTTTGGCGTGTCAGAATCGTGATTCTTACGCTTTTTGTAGTAATAAAACATCCATTCCTTTTGATATGGCCATAACCTTGATTTGCCGCGGAAAGCCGCAAAAATTAAGGATTTTTGTCATATTGCAATAGCGGCCCTCAAGGGTATAATTTGACCGGCTTTAAGAGCTGTTAACATGGGGTCTTCGGATCCCGATTTTTTACAGTTCTGTAATGTTCAGGGGTAGGTTGGTGAAGCAGAAAATAGCCTTGGAAGGTTTTACGCTAGCCTGGGTTATGCTCGTTTGTCAGCTCATCCTGATCCTGGCGATGAGTGCTGTCTGGTTTTATCAGATTAGTGCCAGCGCCGGTTATTCCGCCCTTTACGGAGGGGGGATGTACTGGGTTCCTCAAGCCTTGTTTACTGTCTGGGTGCTGCGCCGCAAGGTGACAACCGAGAGTGTGGGCCTGGTTTTGCGGGACTTTTATGGTGGGGCTGGGATTAAGCTCGTTTCGACAGCAGGTCTGTTTGCTCTGTTGTTTGGTGCGAAAGTCGAGGTCGTTACCGTCTCGTTTTTTGCCACTTATATCCTCGCCCTCGTTGTACAGTGGATAGTCTCATTCACGCTTAACAACCACTATTAGGAAAACTCATGTCTGCAACCGGAGAAGTCCTGACTCCTCAGGGATATATCTCCCACCACCTGACCCACCTTCAAGTCGGGTCCGGGTTCTGGACGGTGAATATCGACTCAATGGTATTCTCCGTCGTGCTAGGCGCCCTGTTTATCCTGCTGTTCCGCAAAGTAGCCGTTAACGCTACCAGCGGGGTGCCGGGTAAGCTGCAGTGCTTTGTGGAGATGCTGGTCGAGTTTGTGAATGGTAACGTCAAAGACATCTTTCATGGTCGCAACAAGGTCATCGCACCTTTGGGGTTGACTGTGTTTGTCTGGATCTTCCTGATGAACCTGATGGATCTGATCCCCGTTGACTTTATCCCTCACGCTGCACAATTGATGGGTATTCCCTATCTGCGTGTGGTTCCCTCTGCTGACGTTAACATCACCATGTCCATGGCTTTGGGCGTGTTCTTCTTGATCCTGTATTACAGCATCAAGGTCAAGGGTATCGGCGGGTTTGTGAAGGAGCTGACGCTTCAGCCTTTCAACCACCCGGCGGCCATCCCGGTTAACCTCATCCTGGAAACTGTTACGCTGGTATCCAAACCGGTCTCTCTGGGTCTTCGACTGTTCGGCAACATGTATGCTGGCGAACTGATCTTTATCCTGATTGCGGGTTTGCTACCCTGGTGGTCACAGTGGATCCTGTCCGTGCCTTGGGCAATTTTCCACATCTTGATCATCACTTTGCAGGCATTCATCTTCATGGTTCTGACCATCGTCTATCTGTCGATGGCACAGGAAGACCATGGTTGATGCGACTCAAATAATCCTTTTTATACAATCAATTACATCTAAATAAATGGAGATCCTCATGGAAAACTTGAACATGGACCTGCTGTACATCGCTGCTGCAATGATGATGGGTCTGGCTGCTATCGGCGCTTCCATCGGTATCGGTATTCTGGGTGGCAAGTTCCTGGAAGGTGCTGCTCGTCAACCTGATCTGATCCCTGTTCTGCGTACCCAGTTCTTCATCGTAATGGGTCTGGTGGATGCGATCCCGATGATCGCCGTTGGTCTGGGTCTGTATGTGATGTTTGCGGTTGCTGGCTAAGTCGTTACGACATCTCCAGGCATAACCCATTAACTAACTAAAGAGGACATCGGCTGTGAATATCAACGCCACCCTCCTCGGCCAAGCAATTGCTTTTTTCTTCTTCGTTGTGTTTTGCATGAAGTATGTATGGCCGCCGCTGATGGCTGCCATCGAAGCCCGTCAGAAAGCTATTGCTGACGGTCTCTCTTCTGCCGAACGAGCCAAGAAAGATCTGGATTTGGCCAAGGCCAACGCCGTCGATCAGCTGAAAGAAGCCAAGCTGCAGGCTGCTGAAATCATTGAACAGGCCAACAAACGCAAGGCCCAGATCATTGATGAGGCAACTGTCGGTGCTCAGGCTGAGCGGGAAAAAATCCTGGCTCAAGGCCGTGCCGAGATTGAAGCTGAACGTCATCGTGCCAAAGAGGAACTGCGCAAGCAGGTTGCTGCTCTTGCCATTGCGGGTGCAGAGAAGATCCTGGCGCGCCAAATCGACCAGGCTGCCAACAGCGACATCGTCGACAAACTGGTAGCTGAACTGTAACGGGAACGGGGCTATGTCTGAACTGACTACAATCGCTCGCCCCTACGCCAAGGCTGCTTTCGAGTTTGCCGTTGAGCACAAGGCGGTTGATCAGTGGCTGGGGATGCTCAGCTTCGCTGCGGAAGTAGTGAAGAACGAGACCATCCACTCCCTGGTTAACGGCTCTGTGGCTGCCGACGAGCTGGCAAAACTGTTTGTCAGCATCTGCGGGGAGCAACTCGACGAGCATGGCCAGAACCTGATCCGGGTAATGGCAGAGAATGGTCGCTTGGGTGTGCTGCCGGCGGTCGTTGCCGAATTTGTGGTGTTCAAGTCTGAACTGGACAAAGAAGTTCAGGCTGACGTGATTTCGGCGATTGCACTGACCGACCAGCAGAAAGCCAATATTCAGGCTTCTCTGGAACAACGTCTCGCGCGCAAAGTGAAGCTGAATTGCAGCATCGACGCGTCCTTGATGGCCGGGGTGCTCATCAAGGCCGGTGATCTGGTTATCGACGGAACTGTCCGCGGCAAGCTGGATCGCATGGCTGACGCGCTGCAATCTTGATTGGGGTATTAGAGCATGCAACTGAATTCCACTGAAATCGCCGAGCTGATCAAGCAGCGCATTGCGCAGTTTGATGTAAAGAGCGAAGCGCGTAACGAAGGTACCATCGTCTCCGTGAGTGACGGTATCATTCGTATCCACGGCCTGGCCGATGCCATGCAGGGTGAGATGATCGAGCTGCCGGGCAACCGCTACGCTCTGGCATTGAACCTGGAGCGTGACTCCGTTGGTGCCGTAGTTATGGGTCCCTATGCCGATCTGGCCGAAGGGATGAAAGTAAAAGGTACTGGCCGCATTCTGGAAGTGCCGGTCGGTCGTGGTCTGCTGGGCCGGGTGGTCAACACCCTGGGTCAGCCTATCGACGGTAAAGGTCCGGTCGAGCACGATGGCTTCTCTCCGGTAGAAGTGATTGCCCCGGGCGTTATCGAGCGTAAGTCTGTTGACCAGCCTGTCCAGACCGGTCTGAAAGCCATCGACTCCATGATCCCTATCGGTCGTGGCCAGCGTGAGCTGATCATCGGTGACCGCCAGGTAGGTAAAACTGCCATTGCGATCGACACCATCATCAACCAGAAAGACTCCGGCATTAAGTGTGTCTACGTTGCGATTGGCCAGAAGGCCTCCACCATCGCCAACGTGGTGCGCAAGCTGGAAGAGCACGGCGCCCTGGCCAACACCATAGTAGTGGTTGCCTCTGCTTCCGAAGCGGCTGCCCTGCAATACCTGGCTCCGTATTCAGGTTGCTCCATGGGTGAGTACTTCCGTGACCGCGGTGAAGATGCCCTGATCATTTATGATGACCTGTCCAAGCAGGCCGTTGCATATCGTCAGATCTCCCTGCTGCTGCGCCGTCCGCCAGGACGTGAAGCATTCCCGGGCGACGTATTCTATCTGCACTCCCGTCTGCTGGAGCGTGCAGCTCGCGTCAACGACGAGTACGTAGAGAAGTTCACCAAGGGTGAAGTGAAGGGCAAAACCGGTTCTCTGACCGCGCTGCCGATCATCGAAACCCAGGCGGGCGACGTATCCGCGTTCGTTCCGACCAACGTGATCTCCATCACCGATGGTCAGATCTTCCTGACTTCCCAGTCTTTCAACGCCGGTATTCGTCCTGCGGTTGATCCGGGTATCTCCGTATCCCGTGTGGGTGGTGCCGCCCAGACCAAGATCGTCAAGAAGCTGTCTGGTGGTATCCGTACCGCGCTGGCCCAGTATCGCGAACTTGCTGCCTTTGCCCAGTTCTCTTCCGACCTGGACGATGCAACTCGCAAGCAGCTGGACCACGGTCAGAAAGTGACCGAGCTGATGAAACAGAAGCAGTACTCTCCGATGAGCGTGGCTCACCAGTCTCTGGTGCTGTTCGCCGCGGAAAAAGGCTATCTCTCTGATGTCGAGTTGAGCAAGATCCTCGACTTCGAAGCCGCTCTGCTCTCTTTCGCCGATACCCAGCATGCTGAGCTGATGGCTGAAATCAATGCCAAGGCTGACTACAACGACGCGATCGTTGGCAAGCTGACTGCGTTGCTGGATGACTTCAAGGCAACCCAGACCTGGTAAGCGAGTGTGGCAGCGCAAGCTGCCACCTGATGGAGAGAAGAGATGGCCGGCGCAAAAGAGATACGTAACAAGATCGGGAGTGTTAAAAACACTCAAAAGATCACCAGCGCTATGGAAATGGTGGCAGCAAGCAAGATGCGCCGTGCGCAGGATCGCATGTCTGCCAGCCGTCCGTACGCTGAAACCATGCGCAAGGTGATCGGCCATATCGCTCAGGGGAACCTGGAATACAAACACCCCTACCTCATCGAACGTGAGGTCAAGCGAGTGGGTTACATCGTCGTCTCCACCGACCGTGGCCTGTGTGGTGGTCTGAACATCAACCTGTTCAAGGCTGCCCTCAATGATATGAAGCAATGGAGCGCGAAAGGTGCCAAGGTTGACCTGGCTCTGATCGGCAACAAAGCCTCCAACTTCTTTGAACGGCACGGCGCCAAGGTGAAAGCTCACGTCGCAGGACTGGGCGATAACCCGAGCGTCAATGACCTGATTGGTTCAGTCAAGGTCATGCTGAAGGCTTACGACAACGGTGAGATTGACAAGCTGTATCTGGTGTACAACAAGTTCGTCAACACCATGGTGCAGCAACCACGGGTCGATCAACTGCTGCCTTTGCCCGTAACTGAAGACAGCAAGCTGGCCAAGAAACACCACTGGGATTACCTCTATGAGCCGGATCCCAAGAAGCTGCTGGATACCCTGCTGGTTCGCTATGTCGAATCTCAGGTCTACCAGGGTGTAGTGGAAAACTTGGCCAGTGAACAGGCAGCCCGAATGGTTGCCATGCAAGCCGCGACTGACAACGCCGGTAACCTGATTAACGATCTGCAACTGGTATACAACAAGGCCCGTCAGGCCAGTATTACCCAGGAGCTGACAGAGATCGTATCCGGTGCTGCTGCGGTGTAAGGCAAGGGTTATCAAAGGTTTAGAGGATTTGACATGAGTAACGGTTTCATCGTCCAAATCATCGGCGCTGTAGTGGACATCGAGTTCCCGCAGAATGCCGTGCCCCAGGTGTACGATGCACTGAAGGTCGTTAGCGAAGGTCAAGGCCAGGGTCTGGTGCTGGAAGTTCAGCAACAGATCGGTGGCGGCGTCGTTCGTTGCATCACCATGGGTTCCTCCGACGGTCTGCGTCGTGGGTTGGAAGTAATGAATAGCGGTAAATCCATCCAGGTTCCGGTCGGTACTGCGACACTGGGTCGGATCATGAACGTACTGGGCGAGCCAATCGACGAGAAAGGCCCGATCGGTGAAGAAGAGAGCTGGTCAATCCACCGTGAAGCCCCCAGCTACGAAGATCAGTCCAACAGCACCGAGCTGCTGGAGACCGGCATCAAGGTTATCGACCTGGTATGTCCGTTCGCCAAGGGTGGTAAGGTTGGTCTATTCGGTGGTGCCGGTGTAGGCAAAACCGTAAACATGATGGAGCTGATCCGTAACATCGCGATCGAGCACAGCGGTTACTCCGTGTTCGCCGGTGTAGGTGAGCGTACCCGTGAGGGTAACGACTTCTACCACGAGATGATGGAGTCCAACGTACTGGACAAAGTATCTCTGGTTTACGGTCAGATGAACGAGCCGCCCGGAAACCGTCTGCGCGTTGCGCTGACCGGCCTGACCATGGCCGAGAAGTTCCGTGACGAAGGTCGTGACGTGCTGTTCTTCGTGGACAACATCTACCGTTACACCCTGGCCGGTACCGAAGTATCCGCACTGCTGGGCCGTATGCCTTCCGCAGTAGGTTACCAGCCGACCCTGGCCGAGGAGATGGGTGTTCTGCAAGAACGTATCACCTCCACCAAGACCGGTTCCATCACCTCCGTACAGGCCGTTTACGTTCCTGCGGATGACTTGACTGACCCGTCTCCGGCGACCACCTTCGCCCACCTGGATGCGACCGTCGTACTGTCCCGTCAAATCGCGGCACTGGGTATCTACCCGGCCGTTGACCCGCTGGACTCTACCTCTCGTCAGCTGGATCCGCTGGTGGTTGGCAAAGAGCACTACGAGACCGCTCGTGGCGTTCAGACCGTACTGCAGCGCTACAAAGAGCTGAAGGACATCATCGCCATCCTGGGTATGGATGAACTGTCAGAAGAAGACAAACTGACCGTAGCCCGTGCCCGTAAGATCGAGCGTTTCCTGTCCCAGCCGTTCTTCGTTGCAGAAGTGTTTACCGGTTCTCCGGGTAAATACGTGCCGCTGAAAGAGACCATCCGTGGTTTCCAGGGCATCCTGAAAGGCGAGTATGACGATCTGCCCGAGCAGGCGTTCTACATGGTTGGCGGTATCGACGAAGTCGTCGAGAAATCCAAGAAACTGTAAGCCTCGACAGGAGGGCCCATGGCAGAGATGATCTCCTTTCACCTGGACGTGGTGAGCGCCGAAGGAAAACTGTTTTCCGGTCGCGTGCAATCCGCTCAGGTATCAGGCTCCGAAGGTGAGTTGGGTCTCCGCCACGGTCATGCTCCGTTGCTGACTGCCATCAAGCCGGGCCTGGTCCGCTTGGTGAAGCAGAATGGAACTGAAGAGGTGCTGTACATCTCCGGCGGTATGCTGGAAGTACAACCTGAATCCGTGACCGTGCTGGCGGACACCGCGATTCGTGCTGACGACTTGGATGAGGCGAAAGCCCAGGAAGCCAAGCGCGCAGCCGAAGAGCGGATCCACAGCTCCCATGGTGATATCGACTACGCCCAGGCCGCCACAGAGCTGGCCAAGGCGATGGCTCAACTGCGAGTCATCGATATCGTCAAAAAGAATTACCGCTAATAACGGTGATGTAAAAAGCGACCTTCGGGTCGCTTTTTTTTTACCCGTTGGATAGACTCCGCCGAGTATTTTTCATGTTCCAAAGGCCAATTTATGTCCCTCAACGTCGTGATCCTGGCTGCGGGTAAAGGTACCCGTATGCGCTCTTCCCTGCCCAAGGTACTGCACCCGGTAGCCAACAAACCCATGGTTTCCCATGTGATCGATACCGCTCGTCAGGTCGGTGCCGAGCAGCTGCATCTGGTCTATGGCCACGGTGCCGAGCTGCTGAAAGAGCGGATCGTGGCGGCTGATGTGAACTGGGTGCTGCAAGCTCAGCAGCTGGGAACTGGTCATGCCGTCGCCCAGGCCATCCCGTTCTGGAAGGATGAAGACGATGTGCTGGTGCTCTACGGCGATACCCCGCTGATCCAGCCCGAGACCCTGCAGCGCTTGCTCGCCGCCAAGGCTGAAAACGGGATGGCACTGCTGACCGTGGTGCTGGACAACCCCACCGGCTATGGCCGCATCGTCCGTGAAAATGGTCAGGTAGTCGGTATCGTCGAGCAGAAGGATGCCAATGCCGAACAGCTGGCCATTCGTGAGGTGAACACCGGCGTGCTGGTGGCCAATGGGGGCCAGTTGCGTCAATGGTTGTCTCGTCTCGACAACAAAAACGCCCAGGGCGAGTTCTATCTGACCGATGTGATCGCCATGGCTCACGGCGATAATTGCCCGATTGCCGCCGTTCATCCGGAGCGTGCCGCCGAGGTGGAAGGGGCCAACAATCGGGTGCAATTGGCTCATCTTGAGCGCAGCTATCAGCAGATGCAGGCCGAGAAACTGATGATTGCAGGTGCAACCATGATCGACCCCGCACGCTTTGATTTGCGTGGGGTTTTGGAAATTGGTGAAGAGGTTGTTATTGATGCAAACGTCATCATTGAGGGCAAGGTGACTCTCGGCAATCACGTTCGTATCGGAGCCGGTTGCGTACTGAAAGATTGTGTCATTGGCGATCACACCGAGGTGAAACCCTACTCGGTTATCGAGGGTGCACAGGTGGCAGATCAGTGCTCAGTGGGTCCGTTTACCCGCTTGCGTCCGGGGGCGGTTCTGGAGCAGGATGCGCACGTTGGCAACTTCGTCGAGATGAAGAAGGCCCGTCTGGGGGTTGGTTCCAAGTGCGGTCATCTGACCTATCTGGGTGATGCCGAGATCGGAGCCGGGGTGAATATCGGTGCCGGTACCATCACCTGCAACTACGACGGGGTCAACAAATTCCAGACCATCATCGAGGACGATGTGTTCGTCGGTTCTGATACCCAACTGGTAGCGCCTGTTCGCATCGGCAAGGGGGCCACCCTGGGGGCCGGCTCTACTATTACCAAGGACGTGGGTGAAAATGAACTCGTGATTACCCGGGTACCCCAGCGTCACATCAAGAACTGGGCTCGTCCGGTCAAGAAAACTGATAAGTGATATCAGTATGAAGGCGACCCATGAACAAGCGAATCATCAAGCTCGCAGACGCGAGCCACCGTCTGTTTTCCCGCTTTGTCGATCTGGTGGGAATTTCAGTCTCAATGGTGCTGCTCGCACGGCACTTTGGCTTGTTTCATGGGTTGGACGAGATGTCCCTGGTCACGCTGGGCATGGTGGTCTTCTTTCTGGTCTCCCAGAATACCGGGCTCTATTGCAGCCGGGTTCGTAAACATCTGGCGCAGTCTCTGCTGCGCCTCATCTTCTCCTGGTTGGTAACTGCTACCCTGCTCTACCTGCTGGTCTATCTGGTTCCCATCTTTAAACCCTACCACCCCTTCCCGCTGGAGCTGGCGGTGCTCTGGCTTGCCATGGCCTGCCTCATTTCCACCGGCTATCGGGTGTTGTACCGACTGGTGACCCTCTGGTTCAGCGATGCCTCCTGCTGTCGGCGTGTGGCCATCATTGGCGTAACTCCGGCCGGACTGGCGCTGGAAAAATCCCTGTGGGAGAGCCCGCGTCACGATATTCAGATGCTCGGATTTTTCGATGCCCGTAGCGAAGAGCGCTTCGGTTACCCGACTCGCAGTCCTCTGTTGGGTGATGTCGACGAGCTGCTCGAGCTGGCACGCAAAGGGCTGGTCGACGAAATCTATCTGGCGCTGCCTCTGACCGCCCGGGAGCGTATCAATCACTACCTCTACGAACTCTCCGACACCACGGTTAATACCTATCTGGTTCCCGATTTCTATGAGTACGGCCTGACCGTATCCCACATCGATCGGGTGGGCGATATCTATACCTTCAGCTTTTTCGATTCCCCGTTTGAAGGTGGCGCCGCCCTGCTCAAACGCATTGAAGATCTGGTGCTGGGTTCACTCATCCTGCTGCTCATCTCTCCGGTTATGGCGCTGGTGGCTCTCGGGGTGCGTCTCTCTTCCCCTGGACCCGTGCTCTTCAAGCAGGATCGCTACGGCCTGGGGGGGAAACGGATCCAGGTCTGGAAATTCCGCTCCATGCGCGTCATGGAGAATGATGCCGTGGTGACTCAGGCAACCAGAGGCGATCCCAGAGTGACGCCATTCGGTGCGTTTTTGCGTCGCACCTCGCTGGATGAGCTGCCGCAGTTTTTCAATGTGATTCAGGGCACCATGTCGATCGTGGGGCCACGTCCCCATGCCGTGGCGCACAACGAGCAGTACCGCTCACTGGTGGAGCGGTACATGCTGCGCCACAAGGTCAAACCGGGGATTACCGGGCTGGCCCAGATAAATGGATTTCGTGGTGAAACCGACACCCTCGACAAGATGGAGATGCGGGTCAAGTTCGATCTCAAGTACATCCAGTACTGGTCGCTCGGACTGGATTTCAAAGTCATTTTCCTGACTGTATTCAAGGGGTTTGTCGGTGCATCCGCTTACTAGCCTCGTTTGCGTCGGACTGCTGCTCTCCCCCTCTCTTTCAGTCCGTGCCGAGGTCACTCCCGTATCCCATCAGGGGCCGCTGGGTCTGGAGGTCCAGACCGAGATGGAGAGTCGTTATGGTCACGACAGCAACCTGCTGTGGCTGCGTGACAGTGGTCAGGCGATTGGCTCCGATTTCATCGGAATCACCCCGGAATTTCGCATGGTGGGCAAACGCGGCCTGGATCGCTATCAGTTCAGCTATCTGGGTGATTATCGTCGCTATGGCAGCAGCCATGCGGATGACTATGCCGATCACCAGTTCCAGTTTGACGGCAGCTGGCGCTTCTCCCTGCGCAACGCCTTCAAACTGATGTACCAGTATCGGCTGGGCCATGAGGCGCGTGGCGAGGGGCTGACCGAAGGCTTTATGTTGCAGGGAGATGCCTCTCCTTGTCCCAGCGACGCTGATAAGAAAGGTCGTGCGCTCTGTGGTGATGCCACATTCGGCAGATTTCAGATAAATGAGCCGTTGCGCTTCAAACGCAGCGAAGTGGGTGGCCGCTACAGTTACGGTGCACCCGATGCCAGAGGCAAGCTGGAGCTGGCGCTCTCCCACAAGGATCTGGGCTATCTCGACAAGCACCTCTACCAGCATGACTTTGAACGCTATATGGCCGAGCAGGAGTGGCAGGAGAACACCGCCATTGTCGAGCTGTTCGATCAGGTGAGCCATGTCAGCCGTTTTCGTTACACCCTGCAGACCAATCTGCGACGCTATCCGGCCAATCCGCGCAAGGATTCCGACGAATTTTTCCTCATCACCGGGGTGATGAGCCAGCTGACCGGCAAGACCCGGATCGATGCCAATATCGGCGGGATCTACAAGCGTTTCGTCAACGATCCGCAGGCAGAGAGTTTCAAAGGGCTGAACTGGGATCTACGTCTGGAGTGGCAACCGCTCGATTACAGCAAGCTCGCGCTGCTCTCCAGCCGGACCATTCGTGATCCGGGTGGTGACGGCGGCTATGTCAGCAGCCAGCTATATGGCGCCGAGTGGCAGCACCACTGGTCACCCGGAGTGGCGACCACGCTCTCTTATCACGATATCCGGGATGATTATCACCAGTCGGTGGTCTGTGGTAACGACAACCGCCACCGTCAGGACGACATCCATCGCTGGGGCATGGGCATCAGCTACGACATTCGTCCCTCCGTCAATCTGGGGCTCCACTACCAGCAGGCCGACTCCGGCTCCAGCTTTGCCGGGCAGCCCATCGACATCGGCGGCAATTGCTATGGCCGTGCCCTCGGTTACGACAAACAACAGCTTTCTCTTTCACTCAAGGTAGCCATTTAACATGAACAAAAGCGTGATGGTGCTTCTGCTTGGCTGGTTGTTCAGCCTGTCGGTCTGGGCTGGCCAGAGCCCGCAAGGCAACGATTCCGCCTACCGGCTGGCGCCGGGGGACGAGGTCGAAATCCGGGTGTATGGCGAGCCGGATCTGTCGATGAAGTTCAAGGTCGATACCAGTGGCCACGTCAATTACCCCTATCTGGGTCAGGTGTTGCTGATGGGCCATACCACCGCTGAGGTGGCCGAGCTGCTGACCAGAGGGCTCAAGCACGGCGTGCTGCTCGATCCCATGGTGACGGTCAACGTGACCACTTTCCGCCAGGTGTTTGTTGCTGGCGAGGTGGCTCACCCGGGGGGCTACGAATACCAGCCCGGCCTGACGGTGGAGAAGGCCGTCGCGCTGGCGGGTGGTTTCACCGATCGCGCCGCCAGACGGGATATCAGCCTGCGCCTCAATGGCTGCGATCAGTTGCTGGAAGAGGTGAGCCTGCAACGGCAGCTCAATCCCGGCGACATCATCATCATCGAACAAAGTTTCTTCTGATCCAGGACGCTCTTCATGACTTCATTGTTGGTTGAAAATGGCCGTGCGCTAGAGAGCCGCCTCGATTTCAGCGGCCCCTGGCGGGTGCTCAAGGCAAACTGGTGGAAGGTGGTATTGTTTGCCGCCGTGGTGACCCTGGCGGCAGCCCCCTTTATCCTCAGCATGCCGCCCTACTATCAATCCAGTGCGACCCTGCTGCTGAAGGCAGATGCCAACAGCGCTTCCCCTATCGAGCCCGTCTATCGGGTCGATACCAGCCGCCGCGAGTACTACAACACCCAGTTCGAGCTGCTCAAGTCACGCCGGGTGGCCGAGAAGGTGGTCACTCATCTGGGCTTGGCCGAGTTGCCGGAATTCAACGGGCAGCCCAATCCCGACAGCTGGTTTAGCCGCATCAAGGGATTCTGGAGTGCCGGACATCAGGAGGATGCCTCCTCACGCAACCAGCACGCAATGGAGTATCTGGCTAAACATCTTTCTATTTCGCCGGTGCGCGATACCCAGCTGGTCAGCATCGGGTTCGAATCCCGCTCTCCCGAGCTGGCCGCCAGCGTCGCCAATGAGGTGGCCCAGACCTACATCGATCTCAATGTGGAGGAGCGGGTCGATGCCAACACCACGGCATCGCACTGGAACCAGAGCCGGCTGGTGGAGATAAAGGCCAGTCTGGAGAAGCAAGAGAAGCAACTCGGCGATTTTCTTGCCCGCAATGATCTGCTGACGTTTCGCGGCGTAGATGGTCTGCAAACCGAAGAGCTCGGCATCATCACCAACAAGTACGCGGATGCCCGCGAGCGGCGGCTGGCGGCGCAGGCCGAATTCCAGTCCATTCAGGAGTACGGTCGCAATCCGGCGGCGCTGGCCTCCCTGCCCGAGGTCTCCAACCATCCCCAGATGCAGGATCTGCGCATCGCCCTCATCAAGGCCCAGCAGGAGCTCTCCGAGCTGGCCAAGCGTTATGGCCCCAAGCATGACCGTATTCTGCAGGCCGAAGCACGCATCAAGGCGCTCAATACCCAGTCAAACCAGCTGATGCGGGAGATTGCCGACGGTATCGAGGATCGCTACCAGAGCAGCCAGCGCAAGGAGCAGGAATACCTCGCCCAGCTTGACGAGAAGAAGCGGGAGTTCTCCTCGCTGGCAGTCAAGAAGGATGAGTACAACAACCTGAAGAACAATATCGACAAGACCCGTCAGCTTTATAACGAGCTGTTCCGCCGTCAGGAAGAGACCCGCCTGAACGCTCAGCTGCACGAGTCGAATGCCATCCTATACGATGCGGCATCGGTGCCCTTGTTGCCAGCCAAGCCAAACAAGATGCTCTTTCTGCTGATGGTGGTGATCGTGGCGGGCATGGTTGCCGTGCTGGTAGTCATCACTGCCGGAGCGCTGCGCAATACCCTGGATCGTCTGAGCCAGCTGGCCTCCCAGCTCGGTGGGCGGGTGCTTGGCGAAATCCCGCGGCTGGCTGCCCTGCAGGATCAGAGTGCCCTGCTGCGGGTGGGGGCGGTCAATCCCAGAGTGGGGGCCAGTGCCGATGACCTCTACGCCATCATGCGGCTGGAGCCGGGTAAGCTGCAGCGCATCATGATCACCTCGACCCGTGCTGGTGAGGGCAAGTCGACGCTGGCGGCTCTCTGTGCCGCCAGCTTTGCCCGCCATGAGCGAGTGCTGCTGGTGGATGGGGATCTGCGCCGGGGCTCCCTTGGTCGCCAGTTGCTGGGGCAGGCAGCCAGACCGGGGTTAGCCGAGCTGCTCGCAGGCGAAGCCGATTTGGCTGCCTGTCTGGTGCCTAAAGAGGGATTGACCCTGCTGCCGGCTGGCCAGCCGGTCTCCTCCCCGCTGGCACTGCTTGGCTCGCCACGCTGGAGCGAACTGCTGGTAACCCTTGCCGGGCAGTTTGACCGCATCATAGTGGACACCCCTGCGCTGGAAGTCGGCAAGGATGCCCTGCTGCTGGGGCAGCCGCTGGATGGTGCCATTCATGTGGTTCAGTCCGGCCAGCTGCCGGCCAGTCGGGTGCTGAGCGTGTTGGCACAGCTGCGGGATGCCAGAGTGGCGGTGTTGGGGACAGTGCTGACCCAGGTCTCCGAGCGCGATCTGGAAGGGGCAGAGAACCTGAGATTCTGTGGTGCACCCACCCGGGGTGCGCTATGAAACTGCTGCGCAGCATCACCACCATAGGTGGTGCTTCCGTGCTATCCCAGCTGATCGGGGCGTTCTCGGTCTGGTCACTGTCGCACAAGTTCGACATGGCTGCGGTCGGGCTCTATGCCCTCAGCTACAGTCTGGTGCTGATCGGTGCCCAGCTTGCCACCTTTGCCTCGCAACTGCTGTTGCCCAAGCTGGAGGAGACCGAGCTGCCCGGCAACCTGATCTTTTCCCTGTTGCTGGTCTGGCTGCTCCCCATCCCCTATGTGCTGGTGGTGGTCTGCTTTTTCTCGCTGTCGCTCTGGCCGCTCTACCTGCTGACCGTGACCCACGGGCTGATCCTCATCGCCGAGAATCTGGCCCTGCGGGCCGGCCACTACCAGCGGCTTGGTCTGCAGCGTATCTCGGCCTCCGCCGTGGTGCTGCTCTGTCTGCTGTTGGCCCCTGACATGGCGCACTTCTATCAGTTATGGGCCTGTCTGCTGCTGGTGGTGATCGGGGGCTGGTTGTGGTCTGCCTTTACCTGGCACAGTGCCATGCTGAGGGAGGCTGCCCCGCGCCACCTGCTGCACTTCTTCTCCCGCCATAAAGCGCATCTGGCTGGTGTCGGCAGTGCCGAGGTGCTGGCGATGGTGACGGCCAATCTGCCGACCGTGCTGATCAACTTCTGGTTTTCCCCTCTGGTGGCGGGCTACTTTGCCGTGGTCAACCGCTTCTGTCTGGCACCCGTGGTGATTGTCGGCAACGCCATCCGCCACTCCATCTTCTCGCGATGGTCGGAGGATTTTCGCCAGCGCCGTTTCAACGGGGAGGAGTTTCGCAAGGTGAAGCGGCTGCTGCTGGCGATGGGCAGTGCGGCCACCCTCGGGATCCTCATCTGCTATCCGCTGGTGATGAAGTGGTTCTTCAATGCGGAGTGGATCGCCTCCATCGATACCTCCCGCTACATGTTGCCCTATGTCTTTACTGCGGTGGCCATCTGCCCGCTGACCGTAATCGAGCTGGTGTTCGGCTCGCCCCGCTACTTTTTGCAGATCCAGCTTGAGCAGCTGCTGGTCGTAGTGATTGCCTTCGTGCTGTTGCCCTGGTTGCAGCAGGAGTACGAGCTCTGCGTGCTGGCCTTCTCTCTGCTGACTGCGGTGCGCTACGGCTTCGTCTTTTTGCGGGTCAACCGCCGGGCTGCCGAGTTGCAGGGGCGGATGGAGCTGCCCTCGTGAACAGTGCCCTCATCATGCAGGCCAATCTGCTGCTGTCGCTGGTGATCTGCGGCCTGGCCCAGTACGTCACCGGTATTACGGCCTTCCTCTGGCTGCCCTTCCTGCTGGCGATTGCCACCTTGATGTTGCTGCCGCTGCAGACGCGTTACAGCCCGTTGCGGCTCGACTATCAGGAGAAGGTGCTGCTGCTGCTCTACTGTGGCTTGCTGGTGCTGGCGCTGCTGGGCACCCTGCTTCAGCAGGGGGGCATGGTGACTATCATCGGTTTCAAGAACGAGCTGGCGCTCTCTCTGCTGCTTCCCTGCCTGTTGCTCGGCTTTTGCCGCGAGTCACAGATTTACCGCATCATGAAGCTGGTGGAGTGGGTCTTCTACCTGCAGATCCCGGTGGTGCTGTTTCAGGTGCTGGTGGTGGTGCCGAAGCGGGTGGCAATGCGCGGCGAGTTTGAGAAGTGGGACTCGGTGGTCGGCACCTTCGGGGGGGATCCCATGGGGGGCGGCAATACCGGTGCACTCGGCTTCTTCTGCCTGCTGGTGATGCTGATCAAGCTCTCCGAGTTTCGCCACGGCCTCATTTCGCGTCGTTCGGTCGCTTTTCACATTCTTGCCGCCTTTGCCATCTGCGTGCTGGCCGAGGTGAAGTTCGTCATCCTGTTGTCCCCCTTGCTGCTGGCCTGGGTCTGGCTCTCGCCAAGCTATGTCAGGGGGATGAAGAGCTATGACCTCAAGCGTCTGCTGCTGATTGCACTGGCGATGACGGCACTGGTAGCGGTGGCCGTTCTGGTGCTGGCTGCCTCCTACTCATCGGCGTTCGAGGGGGCCGGACAACAGGGGGCCATTGAGCTGTTTATCGACTCCCTCGGCTATATCTTCGATCCCAACCACATCAATCCGGAAACCGGCGAGCTGGGGCGGGTGACGACGCTCTTTTTCTGGGCCAGCAACGGTGATCACCACGGTCTCAGCAATCTGCTGTTTGGTTATGGCCTCAACACCACTAACCATGGCAGCACCCTGCCCGGTTTTCTCAACCCCCTGTTCAACGTGCTGCTCGACTCCACTTCCCTCAGCGTGTTGCTGTGGGAGGTGGGACTGATGGGCACCCTGATCTTCATCGCGCTGATCGTTCTGCTGCTCTGGTGCTGCCGTCCCCGACCGTTGCTGGATCGCCAGCTGCTGAGTGCGGCAGATGTGCGTCTGCTCAGCTACCAACCCGCTTTCATCGCGTTCGGGATCGCCTGCCTGCTGAGTTTGCCTTACAGCCAGCTGCTGATGCTGATCCCGGTACAGCAGTTCCTCTTCTATTTCGTGCTGGGTGCCGCCCTGGTGATCCGTTCTTCGGTTCGGCAGGCCACCAGCTCTTGTGAGGTGTCATGACTCCATCCCCCCTTATCTCCGTCATCATCAAGACCTACAACGAGGAGGCAGGGATTGCCGACACCATAGCAAGCATCAGGAGCGCTCTGGCCGACTATTCCCACCAGATTATCGTGGCGGACAGTCTCTCGACCGACCGCACCCAGGCGATTGCCTGCCAGCTGGGGGGGACTGTGGTGAGCCTGACCGACCCGGCCGATCGCTGTTGCGGCGTGGGGCCACAGCTTGGCTACCTCTTCAGCGAAGGGGAGTTCCTGCTGCTGCTCGATGGCGATATGAAGCTGGAGCCGGAGTTTGTGCCGGCCGCCCTTGCGCACATGCACTCCCACCCCGAATGCGGTGGCGTGGCCGGGCGGGCCGAGATGGATGATGCCCACAGCTATGAGTTCAAGTCGCGCAAGCAGCGCATCAACCAGATCTATCCGCTGGGCGATTCGCGCTGGCTGTGTGGTGGCGGCCTGTTTCGACGCAGCGCCATCGAGCAGATCGGCTATCTCACCAATCGCAACCTGCACGGTTACGAAGAGGCGGAGCTGGGTATCCGGCTGCGTCAGGCGGGCTATCGGCTGGAGCGGCTCGATGTCCCCTTCTTCTTTCACACCTCCCACACCATGGACTCCCTTGCCCTGATCCGTTACCGCTGGCGCATGGGGTATCTGTTTGCCAGCGGCGAGCTGGTGCGCTCGGCGTGGGGGCAGCCCTATTTTCGCGAGGTGCTGTCGGTGATCCGCTCCGAGCTGCTGTTCGGACTCTACCTGCTGACACTCCTGTTCTGCGTGCTGCTTTTCGTAGCCGGACTGCCGTTCTGGTTGCCGTTGCTGGCACTGACACCGCTGGGTGGCTTCATCGCTCTCAAGTGGTTGAAGAACCGCTCCCTGCAAGATGCCCTGCGCAGTGTCATGAACCTCTCCATCTATGCAGCCGGGCTGGTGCGCGGCCTGCTGTTGCCCCAGCGCTCTGCGCGCGAGGCGCCCGCCCATCGTCTGATCCAGGAGTCATTGCCGTGAAGGTGCTCTTTGCCAACAAGTTCTTTTTCATGAAGGGGGGGGCCGAGACAGTCCTCTTTCAGGAGCGGGAGATGGTGCGTCAGGCGGGTCATCAGGTGATCGACTTTGCCATGCAGCATCCGGATAACCTCCCCTCGCCCCAGAGTGGCTACTTTCCGGCCAACGTCGATTATCACCAGCGGCACGGGCTCTTCGATCGGCTGAAGATCGCCGTTCGCTTCATCCACAATCAGGAGGCCTGTGATCGGCTGGCGGAGCTTATCCGTGCAGAGCGGCCCGATATCGTTCACTTTCACAACATCTACCACCAGCTCACCCCGGCGATCATCCGGGTGGCCAAATCCCTGGGCTGCAAGACGGTGCTGACAGCCCACGACTACAAGGTGGCCTGTCCCAATTACAGCATGCTGGTCGATGGCGAGCCGTTCGATCTGACCCGGATCGAGGGTTCCTGGCTCAAGCTGTTTCGCCATCAGTGGCAGGAGGGGTCGTGGGGCAAGAGCCTGCTGCTCTCTGCCGAGGCGGCCTGGCAGCAGTGGCGTCGCAACTACGAGCAGGTTGATGCATTGGTTGCGCCGAGCGCCTTCATGGCCGGGATGCTTCGCACCCGGCTGCCTGCTTCCCGCATCGAGGTGATCCTCAATGGTATCGATGTCGAGTCGAGCCGCGAAAGTGGAGAGGATCGTGGGTACTTTCTGTTCCTCGGGCGCCTGATGGCCGAGAAAGGGGTCGAGACGCTTGCCCGTGCCCATCAGCGCATGACGCGGCCGGCGGGTCTCAAAATTGTGGGCGGTGGCCCGCTGCAGGCGCACCTCGGGCAGCATTATCCCAATGCCGAACTGCTGGGGTTCAAGCAGGGGGAAGCGTTGCTCGATCTGCTGCGTCACGCCAAGGCAGTGGTGGTGCCGTCCGAGTGGTACGAGAACTGCTCCATGTCGGTACTGGAGGCGATGGCCTATGGCAAACCGGTGATCGGGGCTCGAATTGGCGGGATTCCGGAGCAGATCCGCGACGGTTTCGATGGCTTGCTGTTCGAGGCGGGTAATGCCGACGAGCTGGCCCGCTGCATGGATAGGCTGGTGGCCGAGCCGGAGCAGACGGCGGCCATGGGGCGTTCGGCCCGTCAGCGGCTGATCGACAGTTACTCCCTCGCTAGCCACCAACAAGCCCTGCTGGCGCTCTACCAGTCGTTGCTGGAGGAGCAGAGATGAGCTTCTGGCACGAGTTGAAAGCCGAACTGGCGCTCAATCCGAGCAAGACGGCGCGCCTGTTCCTGCTCTGCTACCGGCTGGCACAGGGAGGCCGCTTTATGAGGCTGCCCTGCTTGTTGCTGCTCAAGGTATTCAAGCTGCTGTGCGGCCTCGATATCTCGCCAAGAGCCCGGCTGGGTTGGGGCCTGCGCCTCTATCACCCGCAGAATATCGTCATCGGTGACGGCGTGCAGATGGGGCGTGACTGCATCCTGCGCCACAACTGCACCCTGGGCAACAAGCCTGATCGCCAAAGCGGCCAGCTTCTCTCGCCCAGCGTGGGGGACGGGGTCGAGTTCGGCACCGGCGCCATCGTTATCGGGGCCATCGCCATTGGTGATCATGTCTGTGTCGGTGCCGGCGCCGTCGTTACTCGTTCCGTCCCGGCTCGCGCCGTTGTTGCGGGCAATCCCGCCAGAATCATTCGAGAAGATCATGAAGCAGATTAGTGTGACCGTGCTCGGTACCCGTGGGATCCCCCATGTACTGGGCGGTGTCGAAACCCATTGTCAGTCCCTCTACCCGGAGCTGCACCGCCAGTTCGAAGTGGCGGCGACCGTGCTGGCTCGTGCCCCCTATGTGAATTACCGAAGCGGCGAGTTTGAAGGGGTGGCTCTCGAGGCGTTGCCCGCCCCCAAAAAGAAGTCGCTGGAGGCAATCCTCCACTCTCTGCTCGCGGTTTTTTACTGCCGCAGCCATGCCTGCGATCTGGTGCATGTCCATGCCATCGGCCCGGGGCTGGTGGTGCCGCTGCTGAGGTTGCTTGGCAAGCGGGTGGTCTTTACCCATCACGGTCCCGACTATGACCGCCAGAAGTGGGGGGCGCTGGCCAAGTGGGTGTTGCGTCTTGGCGAGCGCTGGGCGGTACGTTATGCCAGTGAGGTGATCGTCATCTCCGAAGTGATCAACGAGGCCATCCGCCGACAGTACGATCGCCAGGATGCCCACCTCATCTACAACGGGGTGAAACGGGTCGAGCTGCCTGCAGTGGACAAGAGGGAACTGACGCTGGCCCGTTTCGGACTGACCGCTGGCAGCTATCTGGTGGCGGTGGGCCGCTTCGTCGAAGAGAAGGGGCTGCACGATCTCATCGCCGCCTACCGCCAGCTCGATACCGAGATGCCGCTGGTACTGGTGGGGGATACGGATCACCCAACCCCCTACAGCGAGCACTTGCAGCGGATAGCGGATGAAACACCAGGGGTGATCCGTACCGGTTTCCTCAATGGCGAGGCGCTGATCAGCGTCTTTTCACAGGCGGCCCTGTTTGCCATGCCCTCTTATCACGAGGGGCTGCCGATCGCCCTGCTGGAGGCGCTCTCCTTCTCCCTGCCGGTGGTGGTGAGCGACATTCCCGCCAATCTGGCGGTGGCGCTGCAACAGGAGTGTTATTTTCCGGTCGGCGATGTGAGTGCGCTGGCTGAGCGACTCAACACCCAGTTGACTCGCGGCAAGGTCGATTACAGCGACTATCTGCAGCGGTATGACTGGCAGCGGATCGCTGGCCAGACCATGGCGGTCTACCGCAAGGCTCTGGGCATACCCGCAGGAGAAAACCAATGAGCCAATTACCGCAGAAACCGCAGGGGGCGATCGACCGCTTCTACCGTGCTCTCTCCCCCGAGGTGGCCGAGAGCCTGAGTGAAACTCAGCGCGACGGTATCGAGCAGGCGCTGCGGCTGATGAGTGATGGCAAGTCACACGCCATCAACGTCAACAGCGCCTTCGGCATCGGTCGCTGGCGCTGCTATCTGGTGGTGTTGATGGGACGGGATCGCCGTCATCGCGGGCGGGAAAGCGGCTTTCGCTTTCACCTCAAGGTGCTGCTGACTACCCTGCTGTTGCTTCTGGGGATCTGCGGCATGGTGCTGCTGCTCTATCTGGTGAAGTCGGCCCTTGGCATCGACATCTTCAAGCACTTCTCGTTCGGGGTGTGGGATCTGTTCAAAAAGAGCGTGCTGATGTGATGAAAGAGGGCTCCTGCGGGAGCCCTCTTGCGTTACTGGATGTCGATCTCGGCCAGACGATACCAGCCACTCTCTTCCAGGCCTGCAATACCGAGCTGCAGTGCGGGCTGCTTGTCCTGACCGATGAAGGCCAGCTCGAGATAGTAGTGACCGCGTGCCATCCGGCCCGGTAGAGTCAGGCTGTCGCGAGTGGTAGCCTTGCTGCCCGGGATCCAGCGGGTCATGTCGTTGCGGGTCACCAGCATGGCGCCGACCAGGCCTTCCTCGTTGACCAGCCGGTAGGTGAGCGGCCAGTTGCGATAGGCCGGCGCTACCCCGTCGTTGTGCCAGTCGCCGTTGAGGGTAAGGGTAGCCCCCGGCTTCATGGTTCCCTTGAGGGTCAGCTGGTCCAGCACGATGCGATAGCCCATCTTGCGCAGAGCATTGTCGACGATGGGTCGATATTGGGGTGGAACCGGATCCGACTTGAGATTGATGGTGGAGGCGTGTTGGGCCAGCGCCCAGTCAAAGGTGGCCTTGACCTCCTCCATGGTGTACTGCTGCTGGCCTGGCCACTCGCTCAGCTTGCCGCACACCTCGAAACTGACCGGAGCCCTCTGCCAGCTGGAATCGAAGTTCGCCACATCGGCGCGGGCGCTCGCCAGTCGTTCCGGGTAGGCATTGCGCATGTGGCTCCAGTTTTGGGAGAAGTGGTGCCAGTCGCCGAGGCAGTCTGCCCGCCAGCCGGCTCCCTTGCCCACGGCATACTCGAACATGGGCAGGTTGTTGATCAGCATCAGCTTGGGGGTTCGCGGAAAAGCGGCCATCTGCAGGTCAACATAGGGTTTGAGCTGCTCGCTGCTGTAGCGCTGCTCCAGCGTCGGACCGGGGAAGTTGCTCATGTGCCACTCTCCCCATGAACCTATCATGCCGATGTCGACATGACTCAGCGCCGGGTTGCCATCGTAATGGGCGCCCAGCGCCTGAAACAGCCGGGTGGCACTGGCGAGGAACTGCGGGTCGCTGTAGTCGGGCACAAAGGTCTGGTGGTTGTTCACCCACTCTCCCCGAATCCCCTTGTTGATGAGCCACTCCGGGATCTTGCTGCCAGAGAAGGGCTCATCAAGGGTCATGACCCTGAGGGCGATCGACTGTTTCGGGGTGGCGTGCTGTGCCTGATCGATGGCCCTGTCGATCAGGGCAAAGTTGTATTCGCCCTCCCGTGGCTCCAGCTCGCTCCAGTAGAAGCGGAAGTAGTCGACCGTGCTGACCGGATGTTCAGCCAGAGAGAGGGGATGACCCCAGCTGTTGTGAAACTCTTCGATACCGACGCCGGGATTGTGCAAGAGGTCTTCGACCGGTTCGGGATGAATGGTGAGGGTACCGGCCAGAGCTCCCTGAGCCCATAGCAAGCCGGAATAGAGCAGGATCCTGCCCGGATGCATTTTCATGTGATCGTCCGCCTGTGGAACATGGTTGCATGCTAGGAAATTGGCGGACAAAGGCCCAGCCGGTTCCGCTTTTTTCGAGAAGAACCGACTGAAGCCTTTGTTGTCTAGGTCAGAGATTGACGGAGGTTGTGCCCTCAGTCGTCATTGTCATGTCCGGCTGGGCGGGACTCGACACTCTGTTGCCCCATCACCTGATACCAGTCGAGCTTGCGGGTCAGCATCATGATCAGCGCCAGGGTGGCGAACAGCAGCAGGGCGCCGAGCAGCAGAGCTATCTCTTCGGCCTGCAGCAGGCTGTAGAGGATGGCATAGACCAGCCCGAGCAGCGCAGCAAAGCCGATCCCCTGCTTCGGGCCACCCAGCACATGACTGAGGTAGAAGCCGTTGAGCAGCACGCTGGCCAGCGCGGCCACCAGATAGGCCCAGCCAAAGCCGAGGTGTTCGGTCAGGGCCAGTAGCACCAGATAGAAGATGGCCAGCCCCATGCCCACCAGCGCGTACTGGATCGGGTGGACCCGCAGCCCCTTGAGCAGTTCGAACATGAAGAAGCTGATAAAGGTGAGGCCGATGAAGAGCAGGGCATATTTGGCCGCCCGCTCGTTGAGCTGATAGTGATCCACCGGTTGCACCAGACTGACGCTGAAGGTGGGCAACACGTCCTCCCCGCCGTTCATCGCCCGGTTGAAGCGGCTCTCCATATCGGTGGCGAACCAGCTGGTCTGCCAGCTGGCGCTGAACCCCTCCTGATTGAGGCTGCGACTGGTCGGCAGGAAGTCGCCGATAAAGTTGGGGTGGGGCCAGTTGCCCGCCAGCTGCAGGGTGCTCTCCTTGCCCAGCGGGACTATGTCGAGGGCGTTCATCCCCTGTAGATTGAGCTCCAGATGGAAGGTGCCATCCTGCTGCGGCAGGCTGTCGAGAGGAGCATGGATCCCGGCCAGGGTGCTGCCGAGGCGGGCTCCCGGAGCAAAGGGGGTGCGCTGCTTGCCGAGCTGCAACTCGGGCACGCTGTTGATGCCGCGGGCATCGGAGAGCACCAGACTCAGGTAGGGTTTGCCTGCCACCAGCTCGTCATCCCCGGCGAGCGGCGCGCTCTCTTGTAGTTGAGCGGCTGTCGGCAAACGGCCGGAGAGGGAGAGCCGGGTCTGATAGACCTGCGCCTGATAGATGCCGAGTTTGCGCGGGGTCACCTCCATGGTGGCCTGCACGTCGAGCTGTTCCGGCAGCAGGTAGCGATAGGTCTGCTCCTGACGGACGAAGCGCTTGCCATCCTGCTCGACCGTCACCGAACGGGTATAGGGCTGCACGATAACCGGCCCCATCAGCCGTTGCGGGCCACTGCTGCTGGCCATGATGCTCTGGATCGCCTGATTGCGGTAAATCTGCCGCTCCCGGTTGAGCTCCATGATGGATTGCACCGGTACCATCAGCAGCAGGCTGAGCAACAGCAGCAGAAAGATCTTGTGGGTGAATATCTGTTTGACCATGACACGTCTCCTTGTTCTGTGGAGCGAGTCTGTCAGTCCGGCGTGAAGTGGTGATGGGCTTGTGTGAAGTGGCTGTGAACTGAGCAAAACGGCGCCATCAGGCGCCGTGGGATTGTTCAGGGGCGGGAGCGCACCAGCCGGGCGGCTTGCGCGAAGCGATCGGTATGACCATCGATCACTCCGTGTATAAAGTCGATGTAGTAGACCAGTTCCGGCATCTCCTCGATGGTGGGGAGTCGCCACCCCTCGCCAAGGCGGGCCGCTTCATCCTTGGCTTCAAGCAGCGTCAGCAGGGCCGGTGTGCCCACGCACCCTTTCCCCTCCTGCCACTCGCTGCCCAGACTGCACGCCTGCCATTCGAGCTGGTTGAGCCGATCATGGATGACTCCCCCTTGCCGACTCAGGCGATCGGAGAGGTCGCAGGCGGCCAGTGCCATGCTGGCCGGAAGCCAGAGCAGCCACAGGAATAATTTCATTTTTGTCTCTTGTGCGGATGGCGGTCAGCCCGGTGTCGGCGGGCTGACCCTGATGATCGGAGCGGGCTGCGAAGCTTTGGCCTCCAGCCCTGTCGTCAGGTTATGTGGGGATCAGAGCTTCTTGAGTTGTGCGGACAGGGCGGCCAGCACCTCTTCTTTCGCTTTGAGCGAGGCGAATTGCTTGCCCGGTTTCTGCACTACTGTGTGGACGAAGATCAGCTGCTTGCCCGGTTTGCTGGCCCAGCCGACGAACCAGCCGATCTGCTGATCGCGGTTGAGGCTGCCATCCAGCTTCTTCGGGTAGCCCATGCCGGTCTTGCCGTGGATCTGCCAGCCGTCGATCTCGCTCACCTTGAGGATATTGGCGGTGTACTGCAGGGTCTGCGCCGAGACCGGCAGCTTGCCGCTCACCATCTTGCCGAGGAAGCGAGCCTGCTCCTCCGGACTGATGGCGAGGCTGGAGCTGAGCCAGGCCTGGGTCAGGCCGTCATGCTTGCCCGGATTGCCGGAGAGATCCCGGTTGCCGTAGTCGAAGCGGTCGACGTATTGCTGGAAGCGCTCCATCCCCAACCACTCGGTGATCTGCTGGGAGAACCAGACTACAGAGTAGGTTTCCCAACGGCGCGGGGTAGTGGTTTCGCGCCAGGCGGGCAGCCAGCCGTCATAGCTCGGCTTGTAGGGCAGCGCCGGATGCTCTTCATCCACCAGAAAGCCACTGTCATAACCCATCAGTGCCAGCGGGATCTTGAAGGTGGATGCGGGCGGCAGCTGGCTGGAGCAGTCCCCTTCGCTGGAGAGGGTCTGACCGTTGCCGTCGGCATAGAGAAAACAGCCGCTGGCGGCGGAGGCCGGCACTGCGCAGAGCAGACCGGTAGCCAGCAGGCCGGAAAGAAGCAGGCGAGACATGGGGCGATTCCTTGGGTTGATAAGTGAAAGAGCGGCAGGATAGCGCCACTCTGTGTGGTGAATGTGAAGTGGCCGTTGCTAGATGAGCGGCAGCCAGAATTCGGCGATGGCGCCACCTTCCGGCCGATTGGCGAGGGTCAGACGCCCGCCATGCTGGTGGGCCACCTCATGGGCGAAACTGAGCCCGAGACCACTGCTCTTGCCCTTGTCGGGGCGCGGCAGGGAGTAGAAGCGCTCGAAGATCCGTGGCAGGGCGTAGTCGGGAATGCCGGGGCCGCTATCGGTGACCCGAAAACAGTAGCCATCCTCCTGAAGAGTGCCGCTGAGAGTGACGCTGGCGCCTGCCGGTGAAAAGTCGATGGCGTTGTCCAGCAGGTTGCCGATGGCCTGCTCCACCAGCAGCGGGTCCCACTTCTGTTTCGGCGCGCTGGCCAGCTCGGCCATCAGCGCTACCTGCCGGCGCTGGGCGATAATCTGGCGGGCATCGAGCGCCCGCTTGCCGAGCCCGGCTGGATCTACCGCTTGCCGATCCAGCCCCTGACCCGACTCCAGCCGAGCCAGTTGCAGCATCCGTTCGATCAGCTGCTGCATGCGGGCACTCTCCTGATTGATGTTGCCGATAAAGCGCCTGGCCACCTCGGGGGGCGGCGTTTCGGCCAGGATCTCCCCTGCCCCGCGAATGGCGGCCAACGGGCTCTTCAACTCGTGGGTCAGGCTGTGGACATAGCCCTCGATATAGCTCTTGCCATCGAGCTGGTGGCGCATGGTTTCGAGGGCGTGGCCGAGCCGATCCAGCTCGACGGTGTGCAGTTGCGGTAGTGGCGCCGCCTCCCCCTTGCTGACCGATTCGGCATAGTGCACCAGTTTGCCGATGGAGCGGTTGAGCCACCAAACCAGCAGACTGCCGATCAATAGCGAGATGAACAGCATCTGGCCGGCGGCCTGCAGCAGTTCCCGTTCACCCCGCTCGATGGCGGGCATCAGGGTGCGATTGGGTTTGGCGACGGTGAGAGAGCCGATGATCTCTGTCCCCTCCCGCAGCGGTGCCGCCACATACATGGTCGAGCTGGCGGCATCGTCGGGATCGGTGCGGGTGCTGCGGGCGCCATACTGACCGCGCAGGGTGCGGTAGACATCGTTCCAGCGGGAATAATCCTTGCCCAGATCTGTGCCGTCGGAGTCGTAAATCACCATCCCCTGCCGATCCGTCACATAGATGCGGTACTCCGCCTGCTGTTTGAGATGGCCGTCGATCATCGCATTGATGGGATTCTGGTTGAGGCGGGCGAAGGCGCTGGCCAGCCGCCCGTTCATCATGTTGCCCTCTTGCAGATCATCGAGCGCCAGCGGCGCCAGCAGCTGGGTCATGTCGACCAGGGTATCCTCGGTGGCGCTGCGCACCCCAGGTTTGATCTCCTCGACGAAGATCTCCAGCACGAACCAGGCGGCCAGCGCGAAGATCAGCAGCAGGCCGCACAACAGTTGCAGTCCGAGTCTCATGCCAGCTCCAGGCTGTAGCCCAGTCCACGATGGGTGAGGATCAGGTTGGCTTCGGGATCATGCTCGCGCAGCTTGGCGCGGATGGTCTTGATGTGGGTATCGACGGTGCGATCCAGACTCTCTTCGGCATCCTGCCATACCAGATCCATCAGCTGCTGGCGGGAGTAGACCCGGCCAGGCGCCTGCATCAGGGTCTTGAGCAGCAGATATTCGTAACGGGTGAGGGCCAGCGGTTGACCGCGAAAGTGAATACGGGCTCGTTCCTCATCCAGTGCCAGTAGCGGGGCTGGCTGGGCCGAGGGCTGGCTGCGGCGCAGGATGACCCGCACCCGGGCACACACCTCCCGTGGCGAGAAGGGTTTGGCCACATAGTCGTCGGCGCCAATCTCCAGCCCGATCAGCCGATCAATCTCCTCGCTGCGGGCAGTGAGGAACATCAGGGGAGTGTCGGTCAGCGTTCTGACCTGCTTGCAGAGCTCGAAGCCGCTGATGTCGGGCAGCCCCACATCGAGGATCAGAAAGTCGGGCCGGCTCTGGGCCAACCGGCTCAGCAGCTGTTGGCCCAGAGTGAACCACTCCACCTCGAAGCCATCGGTCTGCAGGGCATAAATCAGGGTATCGGCGATGCTGGCCTCATCTTCCACCAGCCAGATAACTCTCTTTTGCATGGCATCCTCGTCGCAAATCGGCTCCTCATTCTGGCATTGAAGCAAAACGGATCCTATTTGCTGTTTTATTTTTCCAAAAAAGGGGCTAACATTTCGATGTTCTTTCGAATCGAAACTTAAAAATGACCAAACGTAATACTCAACAACGCCGTCACACCATAGTGACCCTGGTACAAGAGCAGGGTGAAGTGAGCGTCGACGCCCTCGCCAAACACTTTTCTACCTCCGAAGTGACTATCCGTAAAGATCTGGCCGTACTGGAGACCGGCGGTCTGCTGCTGCGCCGTTATGGTGGTGCCGTTCCCTTGCCGAACGAGATGGTGGTCGAGGTCAACCCTGAACAAGTTTCGAACCGAAAGTTAGCCATTGCCCGTGCGGCGGCCGAGCGGCTGCGTGATCACAACCGCGTCATCATCGACAGCGGCAGCACCACCAGCGCCATGATCCCCATGCTGGGCAACAAGCGCGGCCTCATCGTGATGACCAACTCCCTCAATGTGGCCGGTGCCCTGCGCGAGTTGGAAAATGAGCCTACCCTGTTAATGACCGGTGGCACTTGGGACCCTCACTCCGAATCCTTCCAGGGGCAGGTGGCGGAACAGGTGTTGCGCTCCTACGACTTTGACCAGCTCTTTATCGGTGCCGACGGCATCGACCCGGAGCGTGGCACCACCACCTTCAACGAGCTGGTGGGCCTGTCGCGGGTCATGGCCGAGGTGTCGCGGGAGGTCATTGTGATGGTCGAATCGGAAAAGATCGGCCGCAAGATCCCCAATCTCGAACTTCCCTGGTCGAGCATCCATACCCTGGTGACCGACGAGGGGCTGGCCAGCGAGGCCAGAGAACAGATTCAAGCCCAGGGGGTGACGCTTATCTGCGCCCCGGTCACTTGCTGACATCGAGCTCTGAACCATCCAACTGACTTTACGATTTGCATCTCAAGGAGAAGTGTATGTGTGGCATCGTCGGGGCTGTCGCCCAACGTGATGTGGCTGAAATTCTGGTAGAGGGCCTGCGCCGTCTGGAGTACCGCGGTTATGACTCCGCCGGTGTGGCCGTGTTCAGCGCCAACCAGCCGTTGCAGCGGGTTCGCCGTCTGGGCAAGGTGGCCGAGCTGGCCAAGGCGCTCGACGAGCAGTCCGTCCACGGCGGTACCGGCATCGCTCATACCCGCTGGGCCACTCACGGCGAGCCCTCCGAACGCAACGCTCACCCTCACGTCTCCGAGCATATCGTGGTGGTGCACAACGGCATCATCGAGAACCACGAAGAGCTGCGGGAAGAGTTGAAGGCGCTGGGCTATGTGTTCAGCTCCGACACCGATACCGAAGTGATTGCCCATCTGGTCCATCACGAGCTGAAGAGCGCCGGCAGCCTGCTGGCCGCCATGCAAACTGCGGTGAAGCAGCTGCGCGGTGCCTACGGTACCGTGGTGATGGACAGCCGCGACGACAGCCGCGTGGTGGTTGCCCGCTCCGGTTCACCGCTGGTGATCGGCCGCGGTATAGGCGAGAACTTTATCGCCTCCGACCAGATGGCGCTGCTGCCGGTGACCCGCCGTTTCATCTTTCTGGAAGAGGGTGATGTGGCCGAAGTGACCCGCCGCGACGTGCACATCTTCGATACCAACGGCAACGCCGTGGTGCGCGAAGAGCAGGAGTCCGAACTCTCCCACGATGCCGGTGACAAGGGCGAATACCGTCACTACATGCTCAAGGAGATCCACGAGCAGCCCAAAGCGATCACCAACACCCTGGAAGGGCGTCTGGGCAGCGATCACGTGGTGGTCGAATCGTTCGGCAACGGCGCGCGCGCCATCTTTGACAAGGTCGAGCACGTGCAGATCGTTGCCTGCGGCACCTCCTATCACTCCGGCATGGTGGCTCGCTACTGGTTCGAAGAGATCGCCGGCGTCTCCTGCGATGTGGAGATTGCCTCCGAGTTCCGCTATCGCAAATCGGTAGTGCGTCCCAACAGCCTGCTGGTGACCCTCTCCCAGAGTGGCGAGACCGCCGATACCCTGGCGGCGCTGCGTCTGGCCAAGGAATCCGGCTACATGAGCTCGCTGGCTATCTGCAACGTGCCGGGCTCCTCGCTGGTGCGTGAATCGGATCTGGCCTTTATGACCCGCGCGGGGGCAGAGATTGGTGTGGCCTCCACCAAGGCGTTCACCACCCAGTTGGCTGGCCTGCTGATGCTGGTGGCCTCGGTCGGTCACTGCCGTGGCCACCTGAGCGCGTCCGCCGAGGCCGAACTGGTCAAGGCGCTGCAAGCCTTGCCGCTGCGTATTAAAGAGAGCCTGGCGCTGGCCAAGGATATCGAAACCCTGGCCGAAGAGTTTGCCGACAAGCAGCACAGCCTGTTCCTCGGTCGTGGCAGCCAGTACCCCATCGCCATGGAAGGGGCGCTCAAGCTCAAAGAGATCTCCTACATCCACGCCGAAGCCTACGCCGCTGGCGAGCTGAAGCATGGCCCGCTGGCGCTGATCGATGCCGAGATGCCCATCATAGTGGTGGCGCCGAACAACGATCTGTTGGAGAAGCTCAAGTCCAACGTGGAAGAGGTGCGTGCCCGTGGCGGTATCCTCTACGTGTTCGCCGATGCCGACACCGGCTTCAAGAGCGACGAGACCATGCGGGTCATGAACCTCAACCATGTGGAAGAGGTGATCGCCCCTATCGTCTATACCGTGCCGCTGCAGCTGCTCTCCTACCACGTCGCCCTGATCAAGGGCACTGACGTCGACCAGCCGCGCAACCTGGCAAAATCGGTGACTGTTGAGTAAGTCACTTTTGATCAGTCACTTTCTGAAATGAAAAAGAGCCGCTATTGCGGCTCTTTTTGTTTCGGCTGAGGGGTTACGACAGCCGCAGGTTGGTGATGGTGACCTCATCGAGGGAGGGCACTATGATGCCGCTGGTGATCCCCTTGGCGATGGCCTGGCTGCGGTTCTTCGAGTCGGTCTTGTTGGTCACCTGGGTCAGGTGAAAGTTGACCGTCCGCTCGCTGATGCCGAGGATAGTGGCGATCTCCCAGGAGGTCTTGCCCTCGCTGGCCCAGAACAGGCACTCCTTCTCCCGATCCGACAGTTCGGTCAGGTACTTCATCAGGTCAGGCCGGCTTTTGATCAGTTGCAGCGCGGAGTTGAAGATGTAGCTGGCGCAGAATGACAGCAAGGGAACGTTTTCAAACATCAGATCAGAGTTGGACTTCTCCTTGGTGATGAATGAGAGGATACCGTGCTCCCCCTGCGGGGTGTGGAGCGGGAAGGATACGCCGTTGCGCACCCCGAAATCGGCAGCCAGATTCATCACATCGCGGCTGGCGCTGGGCAGCCAGGGCGAGTCGCAGTCGAGTTTGTTCCAGAAGATAGGCTGGGTCTGTTTCAGCCCCAGATAGACCACCGGATCCTGGGTCAGATACTGGTTTTCGCTGTAGGCGTCAAACCAGCTGGTCGGACAGTTGTTGAATAGTGCCACGTGGGATTTCTGCATGCTGATGGGGAAAATAATCAACAGCCGGAAGTAATCAAAGCCCATTTGATGACTGAAGCGTTCCAGTTGTTGCTGGATATCGCTGGTTTTTGTTGCCTTGGTGAACTTGTCGATATGTTCCCAGATCGCATCGTTGAGCATGACTTTCTCCTTTTTCGATCTCTATCACACTGATCGAAAAGATTTTTTCTCGTTATTTATATTTGTGCGGTGGCTATTGGCGCCACTTATTCCGTGCGTGTCTAAAAATTATCCTGTTTTTGTGCATAAAGGCCAAGAAAATCCTCTCGTTGCCAGTCCGCCCCACATTTGAGATAATGATAATAGTTATCATTAGTAAGATGTATTTCAATGAACAAATTATGGGGTGTGGCCCTGCTGCCACTGTCAGTCCACTTTGCTGCCATCGGGGATGAGCTGGTTGCTACCGCCCTCAAGAACAGCATAGCTGCCGGGAAAGCCTCCCAGCAGCGGGTGGAAAAAGCCGCCGATGCCGCCGTTGCCGCACGACTGGAGCTGCAAAATGCCCAGCTTCAACTGCGCGACCTCGAAGCCTACAACCGCTACATGCAATCTCTGGTGGCCGATCAGCAAAATGAGCTGGGTAAATTGAGTCAGCAGCTGGAAGCGGTGCAAGAGACCCGTCAGGGCTTGATCCCGCTGATGCTGCAGATGCAGGCAGATCTGGAACAGCTGGTGCAAAACGACATCCCGCTGCGCAAGGAAGATCGGCTGGCGCGGGTTGAACAGTTGAAAGCGACCCTGGCCCGCGCAGACGTTAGCGAGGCAGAGAAATTCCGTCAGCTGCTGCAGGCCTATCAGATTGAAGCCGAGTACGGCAGCCGGATGGACAGCTATTCCGCCGAGCTGGAGCTGGATGGTGCTCCGCGTCGGGTCGATGTGCTGGCGTTGGGTCGGGTCTCCCTGCTGGCGATGACGGCCGATCGTAGTCAGGCATGGCGCTGGTCTGCCGAGGCTAAGCAGTGGCAAGCCCTCGACAGCCAGTGGCTCTCCCCCATCGCCGAGGCGATGGATGTGGCCGCCGACAAGAAAGTTCCCCAGTTGCTCAATGTCCCCCTCTCTGTCAGCCGTAGTCAGGAGGCCCAATCATGAGAGTCACCATGAAGTGGTTCCCCCTCCTTATTGCCCTCTCCTGCGGTACCAACACCGCTGTCGCCGATGAGTGGCAGCAGCAGGAACAGGCTCGTGAACAGCAGGCTCAGCAAGATCTGGCGACCGTTGCCAAGGAGCTCGGCACTGCCCGCACCAGACTGGCCGAGGCCCAGCGCCTGAGCAAGGAGCTGGCTGGCAAGTTCGCCAGCAACGAGAAGCAGCTGGTCGAGCTCAACGCCCAGTGGGAGCAAGCCTCCGGCGACATGAACGAGATCTTCGCTGTCACCCGTCAGGGCGCCAGCGATGCGGTCAAGCTGCTGAGCGAATCCGCCGTCGAGGGCCAGTACCCGGAACGTCTCGCCCCGCTGAAAGCAATGGCACAGGATAAACAGGTGCCGGATCGCGCCGCCCTCGCCCTGCTACCCGCCACGCTGCTGCAGGAGATCCGCGAATCTGGCCGGATTGCCCAGTTCAACGGCAAGGTGCTCGATGCCCAGGGGGCTGCCAGCGAGCAGTCGCTGACCCGGGTTGGCAGTTTTGCCCTGCTGGGGAGTGACGGCTTCCTGCAACCGACCGCCGAAGGCTTGAGCCCGGTACTGGGTCTGCCCGGCAGCGTGCTCTCTGCCGTTGCGGCTTATCAGGGTCAGGAAGGGGAAGCGCTGCCGCTGGATCCTTCGCATGGCACTCTGCTGGCGATGCTGGCACAGGCGCCCACCTTCTGGCAGCAGGTACAACAAGGTGGTCAGGTCGGCGCCATTATCGTGCTGTTGGCCGCCATCGGTTTGGGTATCGCTGCGGTACGGCTGTGGAGCCTCTCCCGCGAACTGGGTCGGGTGCGCCGCCAGCTCAAGAGCGGCGAGTATCACGCCGACAACGCCCTCGGCCGAGTGCTGACGGTGGCAGACAAACACTCCGAGCTGAGCATGGAGACCCTCGAGCTGCGTCTTGATGAGGCGATCCTGCAGGAGACTCCTCGCATGGAGCGCGGCATCGGCATGGTCAAGGTAATCGCGGCCATCGCCCCCATGCTGGGTCTGCTCGGTACCGTGACCGGGATGATCGGCACCTTCCAGGCCATCACCCAGTTTGGCACCGGCGATCCCAAGATCATGGCGGGCGGCATCTCCATGGCGCTGGTTACCACGGTACAGGGTCTGGTTGCGGCCATTCCGCTGATCCTGGCCCACAGCCTGCTGCAATCGCGCTTCACCGAGCTTTCCAATGTGCTGGAGCAGCAGGTAGCCGGCATTCTGGCCGAGCGCGCCGAGAGCAATAACGGCGGGATGGAGCGAGCAGCATGATGCTCGACATCTGGCAACAGCTGCAGAGTTTCATGGGCCGTGGCGGCCCTGTGCTCTGGGTCATTCTGGCCCTGCTGGTGCTGATGTGGATTTTGATGATCGAGCGGCTGCTCTACCTCAATCTGGGTTTTGGCCCCTTGCAGCAACAGCTGCTCGGCCGCTGGCAGGCCCGCAGCGAGCGCCACAGTTGGCACGCCCGGGCAATCCGCAGCCGCTGGCTGGCGCAGGCGGAGCTGGAACTGAACCGTCATCTGATCTTCATCCGCACCCTGGTGGTGCTCTGCCCCATGCTGGGGTTGCTGGGCACAGTGACCGGCATGATCGGCGTATTCGATGCGTTGGCTGCGGCCAACCGCTTTAACCCGGAGAGCATGGCAGGCGGGATCTCCCGCGCCACCATCCCCACCATGGCGGGCATGGTGGTGGCGCTCTCCGGCGTGTTGTTACTCAGTCGGCTCGAGAGTCAGGCCAAGCGTGCGCTGGCCAAGACCCGGGACGGCCTGCGAGAAGAGAAGGTAATGCAATGAGACGGCAATCCAAACGCCAGCGTGACGAAGTGCAGATCGACATGACCCCCATGCTGGATATCGTGTTCATCATGCTGATCTTCTTTATTGTCACCACCTCCTTCGTGCGCGAAGCCGGGCTCGAGGTACACAGACCTCAGGCCAGTCAGGCCAAGGCGCAGAAATCTTCCAGCATCATGCTGGCGATCGGGGCTCAGGGTCAGATCTTCCTCGACCGCAAGCAGATCGATGTGGAGCGGGTACAGGCCACCATCGCCCGTCTGCTGGCGGAGCAACCTGATGCCAGCCTGGTGATCCAGGCCGACGAGCGAGTGCCCCATGGCAAGGTGGTGCGGGTGATGGATGAGGCCAAGGCGGCAGGCATCGCCAATATCGCCGTGGCGGTGGCGCCGAAATGAAATACAAGCTGATGAGCCTGGGGCTGGGGATCGCCCTCAGTCTGGGCATCCTGCTGTTTATGGCCACGCTGGTTGAACCGCCCCGGGGCGAGAAGGTGGCGAGCGAACAGAAGCCCATCGTCATCAATATGCAGAACGAGGTGACCGAGGTGCAAGTGCGCGAGCGTCCGGTACCGCAGGAGCCTGAACCTCTGCCAGAGCCTCCCGCGGCATTGGCCTCGACACCGCTGCCGATGCCTGCCGCGGCCCCCTTGGCGGCCGTTGAGCCGAGTCTGGATCTGGTTTCCAGCCTCAGTGCGGTGCAGGTCTATGCCCCCGGTGTGGCGACCAGTACCGCACCGGTATTGAGTGGCAACTACCACGGCCAGCAGCAGGGGGCAGGTATCGGCGCCGGTGACATGCTGATGCCGCTGCAACGGATCGAGCCGGTCTACCCCTATCGTGCCCAGCAGTCAGGGATCGAAGGTTTCGTCACCCTGCGCTTTAGCGTGAATGCCGAAGGTGGCGTGCAGGATGTGGAAGTGGTCGAGGCCAAACCCAAGCGTCAGTTCGAGCGGGCGGCCATTCAGGCGATCAACAAGTGGCGCTATCAGCCGAGACCGGGCGCCACCGACAAGCTGGTGCAAGTCATCACGCTCAAATTCAAACTGGAGTCATAGCTATGTTGCGGATCTGGATCTGTCTGCTGGCCCTGGTCGGCCAAGCCTGTCTGGCGATGGAGGTCAGCCCCCACTTCTCCCGTCAGCTTGAACCCGTTATGAAGCTCTATCAGTCCGGTCAGTGGCAACAAGCCCAGAGTAAGGCATCCGGCCTCAAGCCAAATAGCGATGCCGAGCGTGCCTGGCTGGCGCAGTTGCAAGCCTCGCTGGCGGCCAATCTGCAACAGACCGCCCAGGCGAGCCGTTATGTCGAACAGGCCCTTGCCTATAAAGAGTGGCCCGAGCAACAACAGCTCCAGCTGCTGCGACTGCGCGGCGATATTCAGGCCCAGCAATCCAACTGGTCTGGTGCCATCGCCAGCTACAAGGCGGCGCTGGCACTGAAGCAAGACGATGGGCTGCGCCTGCGTCTGGCCGGCCTCTATTACCACAACAAACAGTACGGTGACGCTGCCAGCCAGAGCGAACAGTTGTTGAAGAAGGGTTGGCAGAAGCAGGCCGCCATCATTCGCCTCTCCGCCCTCACCGCTCAGCAACGTTATGGCGTGGCTGCCGATCAGGCGGCCGAGTTGATCAGCCACGAACCCAAAGAGAGCAAATGGTGGCAACAGGCGGTATCGCTCAACCTCTCCGCCAAACGTGGCGATCAGGCGTTGGCATTGCTGCAAACTGCCATCGACAGAAAACTGATGGATGATGCATCTGCCCGCAATCAGCTGATCCGCCTCTATGCCTGGCAAGGGTTGCCTTATCGTGGTGCTCGTCTGCTGGAAGCGGCCATGGCCAAGGGACAGATGAAGCAAAGTGCTGAAAATCGTCAACTGCTTGCCCAATTATGGGAAGGTGCCCGGGAGTGGTCACAAGCGGTCGATAGCTGGCAACAGTTGGCCAACCTGCACGGTCAGCCCAAAGCCGCCATGCGCGCCGCCGAACTGCTGCTGCAACAGGGCAAGACTGATGCTGCTATGACCCAACTTGCCGCCATCAAGTCTGTGAAGGGCGAGCAAGGCAATCGCGCCAAAGCGTTGCTGGTGCAGGCACACCTTAATAAGGAGCAGTATGCCCAGGCGCTGGAACTGGCCCGTGAGCTGCAGCAACAAAATAACTGGCAACAGAAGGCAACCAGCTGGGTCAACTATATCCGGGCACAAAACGAAGAGTTGAGTAAAAAAGCGGCGTAAAAGAGGTGCCAATGGGCTGTTTTGGGGCGTTCAGTTCGCTTTTTCAGCAAACGAGCGCATTTTTGCAAAAAGCCCTTGTCATCCCGGCGCGGCTCCCTATAATGCGCCCCTACCAGCACGGCGGAACACGCCGAACTGATGAGCCAGCTTCTTAGCGAAGTGGGCGCCGAAAGAAAAGCGAAAACTATCGCTTGACTTTCGAAGTGAGAAGCGTAATATGCGCCTCCTCAACGCGACAA
>NZ_JAAKRF010000033.1:0-45113 GCF_049173005.1 Aeromonas sp. 602658
CCCGATGCGGTACATAGGGGGTTCTGAGTAGAGAAATGCTAGTTGAAAATGTGTAAACCTATTTCAGGACTAGACATCTGAACCTGAGCGATATCAGACGTGGTTATACATGGCCTCGATTTCGCTCTGGTACTTGGCCTCGATGATCTTGCGGCGCAGCTTCATGGTGGGGGTCAGCTCACCCAGCTCCATGGAGAAGGCGCTCGGCAGCAGGGTAAACTTCTTCACCTGCTCGAACTTGGCCAGCTCTTTTTGCAGATCGGCGATGCGGGCTTCGAAGAACTCCATTACCCGGGAGTGGCGCAGCAGCTCGGTCTTGCACTGGTACTGCAGGTTGATGGAGCGGGCGTACTCCTCCAGCGACTCGAAGCAGGGGACGATCAACGCCGAGACGAAGTGGCGGGCATCGGCGACGATGGCGATCTGCTCGATAAAGCGATCCTTGCCGATGGTCCCTTCCACCAGTTGCGGGGCCACGTACTTGCCGTTGGAGGTCTTCATCAGCTCCTTGAGGCGCTCGGTGAAGTAGATATTGCCCTGGCTGTCGAGCTCACCGGCATCGCCGGTACGCAGGAAGCCATCCTCGGTCATCACTTCGGCGGTGGCGTCCGGCTTGTTGTAGTAGCCGCGCATCACTGTGGGGGAGCGCACCAGCAGCTCGTTGTTCTCACCCAGCTTCACTTCGATGCCGTTCAGTGCCGTGCCGATGGAGCCGAGCTTGAACTGGCTGTCTTCGTAGCAGCAGACGGTGGCAGTGGTCTCGGTCATGCCGTAGCCGTACTTGAGGTTGAGCCCCATCGCCTGGAAGAAGAGGTTCACATCGTCGGCCAGACGGGCGCCCGCCACCGGCAGGAAGCGGGTGCGGCCGCCAAAGCGGGCGCGCAGCTTGCGAAACACCAGTCGCTCGGCGAGCCAGAGCTGGCCGTAGAGCAGCGGGGAAGCGGACTTGCCCGTCTGACGGGTGGCAACCATCTGCTTGCCGACACGGGTTGCCCAGCCAAACAGGGCGCGCCGCAGAGCCGGAGCCTGAGCGACTTTGGCCTGGATCATGGCATAGGCCTTCTCGTAGAGGCGCGGCACGGCGCACATCACGGTCGGCTGCACCTCGCCAATCACATCCATCACCTTCTGCGGATCGCGGATATAGACGTTCTCGGCGCCGCAGTAGAGCACGTAGTAGCTCCATGCCCGCTCGAACACGTGGCTGAGTGGCAGCATGCAGAGCGACACATCCTGCTCATTCAGATCGAGGCGACTGTTGTGCATCTCGAAGCAGGCGGCGATGTTGTTGAAGTCGAGCATGACCCCCTTGGGTTCGCCTGTGGTGCCGGAGGTGTAGATCAGGGTCAGCAGATCATCCATCCGGTACTGGGTTTCCCGCTCGCGCAGCTCCTGCTCACTGGGCTGATGGTTGCCGGAGACCAGAAATGTCTGGAAGTGACTCGCCTGCCCGCAGTCGCGCAGGTTGACGCTGCCATCGAGGGCGACGATCTGGCGGATCTCGCCGTTTTCAATCAGTTGCAGCGCCTGATCGAACTGGGGTTGCTCGCCAACGAACAGCACCTTGATGCCGGCATCTTTGACGATGTAGCGCAGCTGATCGAGGGTGCTGGTGGGATAGATAGGGACGCTGACGCCGCGGGCGGCCAAGATGCCGAGATCGGCCTGAGTCCATTCCGGCATGTTGCGGGCATAGATGCCGACCATCTCGGTGGGCTGGTGGCCGGCACGGATCAGCGCCTGTGCGCAGTAGTCCATGGCCTGGCCCAGAGTACGCCAGCCGATGGCGCGCCACTGGCCATCCTGCTGAACCCGCAGGGCAGCCTTGTTGCCAAGCTGGGCAATACGTTCACGCATCAGTCGAACCAGATGAAGCTTCGGCATCAGTTAAACATCCTTTAATTACAGTTGTACGCCCGCAAGGGCACTAAAAATCGGGCTAGAGTTTAAACTCCAAGATTACAGCTTACAAGTGTTCGCTGTTTGTCTTGGATCACAAAGAGTGCAAATAGCTCTTCCTTTGTGCAGAGTGGCCGATACTGCAAAGGAGCAAAGGGAGAGTTAACGATATGAATCTATGGATGAAAGGGGCATTGGCCGTGATCGGGCTCATGATGGTGGGGGGCGGGGCGGCCTGGTACTTTCTGGGCAAGACACAGCAGCCTGCGAATCCCTGGTATGAAGGGGCGGAGGGATACCAGCAGGCCCAACAGCAGGCATTGGCGCTGGGCTATCCGCTGCTCTATGTGCTGGAGACCCCCAAGTGCCGTCGCTGCAAGGCATTGAAAGAACGCTTCTGGCGCAGTGAAGAGATGAGAGTGCCGTTGAGCCGATTGGTCAAGGTGCGGCTCAATCCGGGCAAGGGGGATGGTAGTGAACAGATCCTGCGCCGTTTTCCCAAGGTGGCCACACCGCCCGGCATCTATATCCAGCAGCCGGGTCAACCCCTCAAACCGATCAAGATAGTGGTGGATATACAGCAGATCTGGATGCCGGGGAAAACCTGGCTGCGGGGCTTCTATATGCCGCTTTCCGCCGCCGGATTCGAGGCGGTGGTTCACACCACTCTCTCCTTGCAGGATCCGGCGATGGACAATGCCCCCCTCGATTGAGGCGGGATCAGCTGAAGTCGAACAGGCGGGACATCAGTACCGCATCTTCCCGATCATTGCCGGTGCCGTAGTAGTCGGCGCGGCGGCAATACTCGGCAAAGCCGGCGCTCTCGTAGAGGTTGATGGCGGTCTGGTTGCCTGCCCGCACCTCGAGAAACCAGGCCTCTGCCCCGGCTTGTTTGCTGCGAGTCAGGTAGGCTTGCAGCAGTGTCCGTCCCAACCCCTTGCCCTGAAATTCGGGGTGGACACAGATATTCATCAGCGAGCTGTCTCCGGCCACCAGATCCGAGATATAGAAGCCGGCCGGGCGACCATCGACCAGCATCAAGCCGTTGAGATAGCGAGGACCGAAGCAGGATAGCAGGTTGGCCTGGCTCCAGGGCTCCTTGTGGGCGGCCTGCTCTATGGGATAGACAAGGTCGAAATCGGCTTCGAGCAGGGGACGAAACTCAGGCATGTTGACTCCGGGTGACTGGGTGGAGGATGTCGGGGTTGGCAAAGACGACTTTTGTAAAATCAGGTAAAAAGAGCGGCTTCCAAGAGGGCGTTGAAGGCATGATGCAGGATCATGCCGTACTGTTCGCCAGGTGTCGGCGTAGTTGTTGCCACAGGGCGCGCTTTTGTGCGGCACTGGGGGCCAGCGGACAGATCAACGCATCGGGTCGTTCCGGGTTGGCCTCCGTCAGCCAGAGCAGCGGTGAGGCATCCGCCGTTTGCAGGTTGGCAGGCGGCAGCTCGCTGAGCAGTGAGACCTCGTCGGGGGTCATGCCGAGCAGCTGGCAGATATCCGCCAGCAGCGTGGTGGCAGGCAGCTGAGGCGCCAGCAACCAGAGTTTGCCGCTGGGCAGCGGAGCGCGGGTGGCCGGTGCTGTCTGGTCGGGCTGCACGGCATCTTGCGCAAGCTCGGGTACGAGATCTGCACCCAGCAATGCCGGACGACGCAGTTGCCAGCTTTGAATGCCCATGCGGGCCAACATGCTCTGACGAACGGGATCTTGCATCTGGGGCGACTCACTCTTGATCTGCGTTGGGGAAAATTGTGTTGCGCAGGGTACACTCGAACCGCTTTTGCTGCACCCTTTGCAACGCATCATCTGGCGCATGCGGGCATGGTGCCATCACGACACTGGCTATGCATGGGCGCAGCACGCTGCCGATACGGTATCGCACTGCCTTTGCGTTTTTTCCTGCCAGAGGCGGGTATTGTGCGGCAAGAGATACCAGAATAAACATCATAACAAGACAAAACCCAAGGTCGAGCAAATGGATATCACGCCTTGGGGCTAACATCATCCCAGCTTCGGAACACTCTCTATGTCGTCTTTAGCTCAAGCCCAGAACCCTGCGCGTCTTATTCCCATCCAGGAGCGCCTGCCCCGGCTGCTGGCAGCCCTTGGTGAGGGGCTTTATGAACGGCAGGATGCCCTGCGCCTCGGTCTGCTGGCAGCCCTCAGCGGTGAGAGTGTCTTCTTGCTGGGGCCACCCGGTATCGCCAAGAGTCTGATTGCCCGTCGCCTCAAGCTGGCCTTTCACGACGCCCGCCACTTTGAATATCTGATGACCCGTTTCAGCACACCGGAGGAGGTATTTGGCCCCCTCTCCATTCAGGCGCTGAAAGAGGATGGCAAATACCTGCGCCTCACTGCCGGCTATCTGCCGGAGGCTGAGGTGGTGTTCCTCGACGAGATCTGGAAGGCGGGTCCCGCCATTCTCAACACCCTGCTCACCGCCATCAACGAACGGCAGTTCCGCAATGGTGATAGCCAGCATCCAATCCCCATGCGGCTGCTGGTGACCGCCTCCAACGAGCTGCCGGCGCCGGACAGCGGGCTGGAAGCGCTCTACGACCGGATGCTGGTGCGGATCTGGATGGACCGGGTGCAGGAGAAAGCCAACTTTCAATCCATGCTGGCCAGCGACGGTCACGCCCACCAGAATCTGCCGGAATCCCTGCAGATCCGGGGGGATGAGTACGAGCAGTGGCAGAGCCAGATTGAGCAGGTGCGCCTGCCGGATGCCTGTTTCGAACTTATCTATCAGCTGCGCCAGCAGCTAGACAGCCAGCTGGCCCATCGCTGTTATGTGTCGGATCGCCGCTGGAAGAAGGCGGTACGGCTCATCAAGGCGAGCGCCTTCTTCAATGGCCGCGATGAGGTCGCACCGGTGGATCTGCTGCTGTTCAAGGATTGTCTCTGGCATGACGAGGAGTCCCGCACCGCCCTGCTGGAGATGATGACCGAGTTCTCCCGTCTCTACGGTTATCAGCAACTGGCCTTGACCCGCCAGCTGCTTGCCCTGCGGGATCAATTCAAACAGCTCAAACAGGGCGTGGCACAACGTCTCTGCTGCAAGGCGCGCAAGCGCAAGCAGTGGTTTGGCCGACGGGCGAGGGGGATCGAGATCCCCCTCGCCAACGCCAGACCCTTTGGCAAGCAGGTGCACTTCCATCTGCTCACCCCGGCACCGCTGGATGGCAGCGATCCCGAGCGTCTCACCAGCACCCTGGTGTTCGATCGTACCCTGCTTTCCCATTGGCATCCGACCGGCGAGGCGCTGGTGGGTTATCAATATGGCAACCCGAAAGAGGGACACTACGAGCTGGTACTTGACGATGAGCTGCGCCTGCAGGTGCTCGATATCCAGCGCCAGCAGATCCCACTGGTATTGATGGAGCGCAACGCCATCCCCGAGGTGGTGCTGGAGCCCTGGCTGCAAGCGCTTGATGAGCTGCTTGCCCAGGTTGGCAAGGTGGTACTGGAGCTTAAACAGCAGCGTACTCTGTTCGATCGTCATCGGCAGCACCTCTTTATTGCCCAGCGCTGGCTGCAACAGGTGGAGGACAGCTTCTTCGTGCTGAGCCGGGATCTTGAACTGCTGCGCGGCGAGCTGACACAGTGGCGCGAGCGGTTGCCAAGGCTGGACGAGTAAGGAGCGCTCATGCTTGAGATTGGCATGCTGGATCTGGGACTGCTGATTGGCGAAGGGGAGCTGGCAGGGGAGGTGGCACTTTTGCTTGCTGCGTCGCCCAAGATCTCCGAGTTCATCAAGCGCTCCCCGCTGCAGGGCAAGCTGCTGAAAAAGCGCCTGCAGAGCTGGGGTGAGCAGCTTGGCGAGGAGATCCGTCACAAGCCGGTGCCGGTGGCGCTGGAGCAGGAGTACCTGCTCTATCAGGCGCACCGGCAGTTGCCGATGACCGAGCTGATTGGTCGCCTGCCCGCCCTGCTGGAGTCGCTGGATCACTACAGCCCCTTTGCCGGTGAGGCCCGTTCGCTGGTTCGCCAGCTGATGGCTCACCCCACCGAGGGGCTGCGCCAGCTCTTTATCGACAAGTGGCGTGCCAGTCTGGTGGGGAGCCTGCTGCAACTGCAGCAGCAGATCGCCGAGGCGGAGCGGGAGAAGCAGCGTCAGGAGATTGAAGATCAGCTGCTGGCGAGCCGCACCCTGGCCGATGCCCTCGATCCGAACCAGATCTCAGCCGGTGGTCTTTGGGATCTGGCGCAGGGGCACTGGCACAAACGCAGTCTGGTGCTGGTCAAGCAATACGCCCGTATGTTGCAGCGCGAGCCCTTGCTGGCGGAGATTGCCGCTCTTCTCGGGCGCAGCGAGCGGGATCGCCGGGCGCAGGAGCAGCCGGTGCCACCGGTTCAGGTGCTGGAGCTGGAGCCCGCCCCCAGCGACGATGTGCCGGACGACCTGGTGGGCATCCACCAGGCGAGCGACCTGATGCGGCTACTGCCAAGCGAGGCGGTGATGCTGGGGCTGCCGGAGCTGGAGCTGGAGTTCTACCGCCGCTATCTGGAGCGGCGCCTGCTCAGTTACCAGTCACGCGGCACCTTGCCGCGCCAGCGCATCATGCTGCGCACCCCGGAGCAGGGGGGGCAGCAGTTGCAGCAGCGGGGCCCCTTTATCGTCTGTGTCGATACCTCCGGCTCCATGGGGGGCTATCCCGAGGAGTGTGCCAAGGCACTCTTTCTTGCGCTGCTCAAGGTGGCGATGGATGAGAAGCGCGGTTGCTACCTGATGCTCTTCTCTACCGAGGTGGCGACCCTTGAGATCACCGCCGATACCGGACTGGACAAGGCGGAGCGCTTCCTCTCCATGAGCTTTCACGGTGGTACCGATCTGGTGCCTTGTCTGGAGAAGGCGCTGGTCAAACTCGATGAGCCCGCTTTTGCCAAGGCAGATGTGCTGGTTATTTCGGACTTTATCGCTCAGAGTCTGCCCCATGCCCTGCTCGAGCAGATGAACCGCTATCGCCAGCGCCAGACCCGCTTTCACGCAGTGGCCATGTCCCGGCACGCCAAACCGGCACTGTTGCGGGTCTTTGACAACAGCTGGCTGCTCGATTGCGGTCTGCGCGGCCGGCTACTGCGGCGCTGGCAGCATCATTAGTTACCGGGAGGGAGCCAGCCCCCTCTTTCGCTCTGTATCCCCCTCCTCATTCCAACGTTATGATATTGCTGTAAAATGTGAGATGAAACCCATTCAAGTCCTCTCTCCTTGCGGTAGCCTTTACAGCCGTTGTTACAGGGTGATTTTCCGGTATCGGGTCGCCTGCTGCTCTTTCCCCATTCATCCGGAGTGTTTATGAGCCGACTTGCCTTGCTGCTGTTGCTGGCGGTATTCGGGCTGGCAGCCAGACCCTTGTCCCCCGAGCAGTTGGAAAATGAACTGGAGGAGATGGAGCAGGTCCATCAGCCTATCGAGTTGCTGCGGGAGCGCGTTGCTCGCTTGCTGCGGGATGGCAGCGACTATCCACCGTCCCAGCTGATGCGGATCAGTCGTCTGGCTTGCTGGGCCCAATCTGCCGATGACATCCAGGCGTCTCGCCGTGCGATTGCGTATGCCGACAGCCAACTGGTGCTGGCTCAACAACGGGGAGATGACGCAGCCATTGCCGAGTTACTCATCTGTCGTGGCTGGTTCAATCAGCTGCTCGGCGAGGTGGCACAGGCCCGTCGGGATTATGATGAGGGGCTGCGGTTGGCAGGGGAGGCCGCTGTGCTCAAGCTGGAGGCGCTTGCGCTGTCCCACCGGGGAGCCATGTTGTCGTTTCAGGGGGCGTCAGGGCAGGGGCTGGTGGATCTCACCAGGGCGCACGACATCTACGAACGGTTGGGATTGACCACCTGGTATAACCGGGCGCAGCTCGAGATTGCCGCCGCGTTTCGCCGCATGGGTCTCTATGCCGAGGCGCTCACTACCCTGAACCGGTTGCATGAACACTTTGCCCACAACCATGACGGGTTCGGTTTGGCCAGGATGAGAGAGCAGCTGGCTCTGGTCTATCTGGAGACGGGGCGCTATCAGGAAGCGCAGCAGGAGCTCGAACGTAGTCTCGCCTTTTTGCAACAACCCGAGTACCGGATTGAACATGCGGATCGTCAAGTGATGCTGGCGGAGGCTCTGCTCGGTCTGGCGCGCCTGGAGCAGGCCGGACGCTTGCTGGCGCAGGCAGCAGGCGTGCTCACCCCTGAAGTTGATCCTATCCTCCACGCCCATCTCGAGCTGGTAATGGCCAAACTGCAGGTGAAAATGCGGGATCCGGTCCCGGCCTTGAGCGCACTGGCGAAGATTGAACCGATCCTGAAGGCTGAGGGGCACACTCGTTACCTGATGGATCTCTACGCAGTGCGCAGCGAAGCATTCGAGCTGCAAGGGGACTATCCGGCTGCGCTGGCGGCCTTGCGGGATCATTTGGTGCAAGAGCAGCGCCTCGACCAGATGCAGCGAGAGCAGAGTACAGCCTGGGTGCGCGGCCAGTTTGAACTGACCCGCCAGGCGGAAGAGAACAAGCGGTTGCGGGTCGAGCAGCAGTTGCAGCGGCAGGAGCTGGCGCAGATCAAGGAGCGTCGCTTCTGGTTGCTGGTGGTGATGGTGCTCTGCGGTGGAGTGGCTCTGCTGACGATGAGGTGGTTGCTGGAGCGCAATCGTCGGATGCATCGGTTGGCCTTTACCGATGAGCTGACCGGCATCGATAACCGGCGTCGGGTGCTGGTGGATGGGCGCGAGCACTTTGAGCTGGCCCGCAGGCAGCGAATGCCCTTTTCTCTGCTGCTTTTTGATATCGATCACTTCAAGCGGATCAACGATTCGCTGGGTCATCATCAGGGAGATCGGGTACTGCAGTGGGTATCCAGAATGGTGGCAAGAGAGTTGCGGCAGCAGGATCTGCTGGGCCGTACCGGTGGAGAGGAGTTTTTGGCACTGCTGCCGGAGACGGGGCTGGAGGAGGCGTCCCGTTTGGCTGAGCGGATCCGCGCCAGGGTCGGCCAACGGGCGTTGCCCGGTTTGTCCCATCCGGTGACCATCAGCATCGGGTGTGCCTGCCAGCGCGATGATGATCAGGATCTGGCCGCGTTGATCCGGCGTGCGGATGAGGCTCTCTACCGGGCAAAAGGGGCCGGGCGCAACCGGGTGGAAACAGACGACTGACGGACTGGGTATTTTTCACTCGCGCGGGTATAATGTCGCGCAATTTTGCTTTGACTCAGGCGAGAAGACCCATGTAACGCAACCCTCCTCCCTCTCTCCACCAGGTTGGCAAAACGCCAGCTGGCGTGGCTTTCGTTGCGTATACATGTGCCGTGAGCGGCATTCCGGATTTATTCCCACGGTGGCCGATGCCACCGCTCAATAGAAGAACGTTGAATTATGTCAGCTGAATTTCTGAGTGAAGTCTCCAAGAGACGCACTTTTGCGATCATTTCGCACCCGGATGCGGGTAAAACCACCATCACCGAGAAAGTCCTGCTGTTCGGACAGGCCATTCAGCGCGCCGGTACCGTCAAGGGCCGTGGCTCGGGCCAGCACGCCAAATCCGACTGGATGGAGATGGAGAAGCAGCGTGGTATCTCCATCACCACCTCGGTGATGCAGTTCCCCTATGCCGATTGTCTGGTCAACCTGCTCGACACCCCGGGTCACGAGGACTTCTCCGAAGATACCTACCGTACCCTGACCGCGGTCGACTGCTGCCTGATGGTTATCGATGCCGCCAAGGGTGTTGAAGACCGGACCCGCAAGCTGATGGAAGTCACCCGTCTGCGTGATACCCCCATCCTCACCTTTATGAACAAGCTGGACCGCGAAGTGCGCGATCCGATGGAAGTGATGGACGAGGTGGAGCGCGAGTTGAAGATCATGTGTGCCCCCATCACCTGGCCTATCGGCTGTGGCAAATCCTTCAAGGGTGTCTACCACCTCTACAAGGATGAGACCTATCTCTATCAGAGCGGTCAGGGCCACACCATCCAGGAGAAGCGGGTGGTCAAGGGGCTGAACAACCCGGATCTGGATGCTGCCGTCGGCGAAGATCTGGCCCAGCAACTGCGTGACGAGCTGGAACTGGTGCAGGGCGCCTCTCCCGAGTTCGATCACGATGCCTTTATCGCTGGCGAGATGACCCCGGTCTTCTTCGGTACCGCACTGGGTAACTTCGGTGTTGACCACATGCTGGATGGCCTGACCGACTGGGCGCCGGCACCCATGCCGCGCAAGGCCGAGAGCCGCGAAGTGGTGGCGACCGAGGAGAAGTTCTCCGGTTTCGTGTTCAAGATCCAGGCAAACATGGATCCGAAGCACCGCGACCGTATCGCTTTTATGCGTATCGTGTCAGGTACTTACAGCAAGGGCATGAAGATGCGCCACGTGCGTATCGGCAAGGATGTGAACATCTCCGACGCCGTGACCTTTATGGCCGGTGACCGTGAGCAGGCGGAAGACGCCTTCGCTGGTGACATTATCGGTCTGCACAACCACGGCACCATCCAGATCGGTGACACCTTCACCCAGGGTGAAGATCTCAAGTTCACCGGTATCCCGAACTTTGCACCGGAACTGTTCCGCCGCATCCGCCTGCGCGATCCGCTCAAGCAGAAGCAGCTGCTCAAGGGGCTGGTGCAGCTCTCCGAAGAGGGGGCGGTGCAGGTGTTCCGTCCGCTGATCAGCAACGATCTCATCGTCGGTGCGGTCGGTGTGCTGCAGTTTGACGTGGTGGTTTCGCGCCTCAAGAGCGAGTACAACGTTGAGGCCATCTACGAGGCGGTCAACGTCTCCACCGCCCGCTGGGTGGAAGGTACCGATGTCAAGAAGTTCGAAGAGTTCAAGCGCAAGAACGAGGTCAACCTGGCCCTCGATGGCGGTGACAACCTCACCTATATCGCACCGACCATGGTCAACCTGCGCCTAGCTCAGGAGCGCCACCCGGACGTGGAGTTCCGCCAGACTCGCGAGCACTGATCACCGCTGGTTTGCTTATTGGCAGATAATCAAAGAGACCCCGCTTCGGCGGGGTCTCTTGTTTTGTGCCGTTTTGCCTGTTTAAGGAGGGATGCAGGGGGGTAATGGTTCAGCAGATACCAGTCGCAAGCAGCCCTCACCCTAGCCTTCTCCCGGAGGGAGAGGGAACCATCAGAGGTCTGCCTGAAAGATCGCGGAACTGTTTTTGCCCCCTTCTCCCCTTGCGGGAGAAGGGTTGGGGATGAGGGGGGCTACCCCAGTGTCAGTACCATACAGATCTCGCAATCCCCGTGGCCGGTGCAGCCAAGGGGGCTGGGCAGGTGTTCAAAGCCCAGTGATTCATAGAGGTTGGTGGCTTCGCGCAAGACCTCGGTCGTTTCCAGATAGCAGCGCTGATAACCAAGCGCGCGCGCCTCGTCCAGTGCCTGCAATACCAGCCGCTTGCCAAGGCCCAGTCCGCGCAGTGCTGGCATAAAGTACATCTTCTGCAGCTCGCAGACTCCCTCTTCTCCTGCCAATGGCGCGATACCACCACCGCCGAGGATGGAACCGTCCGGTCCTTCGATGACCCAGTAGCGACTCTTCTTCCCCTGATAGCTCTGGGAGAGGGTGTCGAGATTGGGATCCGAGACCCCATACCCCTTGTCGGCGGTGAGGCCATATTCGGCTGATACGGCGCGGATCACCAAGGCGATCTGGGCATTGTCCGCCGCCGTGATGGGGCGGATCCGGTAACCCCGCTGGCGACGGGCGCGGGAGAGGGCGCTGCGATAGAGCCGCAGCCCTTGCCACAGCTGCTCCCGCTCGGGCAAGCTCAACTGCGCCAGCATCTCTTCCATCGCCCCGTCCATCTCCCGGTGCAACTCCAGCAGCATCCCTTGACCGTTGACGGTGAGGCGGGCCTCCTTGCTGCGGCCATCGGAGGGGTGCGGGTGCCAGCTGATGAGCTCCCGCTCGGCGAGGCGGGCCAGTGGACGACTGGCGTTGGATTTGTCGATGTGCAGCTTTTCTGCCAGCTGCTGGTTGGTGGCCGGGGCGTTTTCCAGCTCGATCAGCAGGTGAGCCTCGATGGGGGTGAGGGCCAGATTGCCGCACTGCTGGGAGAGCATGCCGAGTTCGCGAACCAGATCGCGCGACAGGGCGCGCAGGGGACGGGGATCCATATCGTGGTTTCCTGTTTAGTTGTGCATGACAACTAAAATAGCGTAAAAGTTGTAATTCGCAACCTTTTGCTGTGATGACTTGCAGAATATGGGGTGAGCGGCAGCACCGTTGGCGGGGCTGCCGTAGGCAGGGGGGTCGTCAGGCGGCGGCTCTGATAGCTAGCTCCGGGCGGCGGGAGAAGCAGCGGGCCAGCAGCAACATGGTGGCGACGCCTATGGTACCGAGCACCAGCCAGGGGAGGGCCGGTTGTCCCTGTTGCAGCGAGAAGTCATAGAGGGAGCCACCGCCCACGTAGCCGGTCATGCCCCCCAGCGCCAGTCCGAGGCGGCTGAAGCCCATGTAGCTGCCGCGGGCTGTGGGGTTGGCAAGCCGGGTCATCAGGGTCTCCCGGGCCGGTTCGCAGATGATGATCCCCAGATAGAAGCAGGCCAGCAGCACGAAGATGCCGGAGAGGGTGTTGACGAAAGCGACCAGCCCGATCCCCACCGTCATCAGCAGGATACCCGCCATCAGCCTGCTCTCCAGCCGATAGCGCCGCTCGCTGAAACGGGCGATAGGGTAGAGCAGCGCCAGTGACAGCGCCGTTTCCAGGCTGTACATCCAGCCCACTGCCGTGGTGGTGCCAGAGAGCTGCTTGACCAGAATGGGGAAAATCAGCATCACCTGTACCCACAGCATGTAGTAGCCGCTCAGGATCAGCACCAGTCGGCAGAAGGCGCGATCCGCCAGCACCTGCCCCAACCCTTCCCGCATCGGAGTCGGTTTGACCGAGAGGCGGTAGGCGGGCAACAGGGTCCAGTTGCACAGGGCCGCCAGGGTGAAGAGCCCGGCACCCAGCAGGCAGACATAGGTGAAGTCAAAGCGCAGCAGCCAGCTGCCTAGCAGGGCACCGGTGACGGCTCCCGCGCTCTCCAGCATCATCAGCAGGGAGATAAAGCGGCCCCGTTCATGGGGACGGGTAAATTTGATCACCAGTGCGGCCCGTGGCGGGTCAAACAGGCAACCGCCCAGTCCGGAGAGGAAGCAGGAGAAGATCAGCATGGCACCGCTGTCGGCCCAGGCCAGGGTGGCAAAGCCGACGGCGCGCAACAGCATGCCGGTGACGATGAGCGGGCGGGCGCCAAAGCGGTCAGCGAGGGAGCCGCCAAAGATCCCCAGCCCCTGCTGGGTCAGCTGGCGCAGGCCGAGGGCCAGCCCCACCAGACCGGCCGCCCAGCCGAGTTGATCGACGAAGCGCAGGCTGATCATCGGCATCACCACAAAGAAACCCAGGATCACCAGTGTGGTATCCAGCGCCAGAAACCAACGCCCCCAAAACCTCGCCCTATCGACCATAACGCCCTCTCATTCACAGATACCTTCATTCTGGAGAGGGTTTAGATATAGTGGTAGACGACAACTACCTATATTTCATATCAGGATTATTTATGTCTATGGATCTGGACGATCTGCAACTGCTGCTGGATGTGGCCGAGCTGGGCAGCTTCAGTCAGGCGGCGGCCATTCGTGGCTGGTCACAGCCGCTCGTGAGCCAGCGGATTGCCCAGCTGGAGGAGAGCCTCGGGGCGCCGCTGTTTCAGCGTCATCGGCGCGGGGTGACGCCGACCCGTGCCTGCGAGGAGTTTCTGCCATCGGCCCGCTCTGCGCTGGCGATCCTGAGCGAAGGGCGGCTGGCACTGCAGGGGGCGCCTGCGCTACCTTGTATCCGTCTCTCCAGCCTGCCATCCCTCACTTCGGTGGTGTTTGGCTCGCTATTGATGGAGCTGGTGGACGAGCCGTTCGAAATCCGCTGCACCACGGATCACTCCGGCGAGATCATGCAGTCGCTGCTGACCGGGGAGGCCGATATCGGCTTTGTACTCAAGCGCCCGCCGGTTGCTGGCCTGCAGATGGAGCTGCTCTGCTGCTCCCCCATTATCGCTATCGCCTCGCCATTGCATCCGCTGGCCGGTTGTCACGGCCTCACCCTGGAGGATATTGCCGACCAGCGGCTGGCGCCTCAGGTATGGGGGCCGGGGTGTGACGTCTTTATCCAGCAGTTGCGGCGGCTGCGGCGGGCCGCCAGCCCCCTGCATGCGGTGCAGCCCGCCAGTGCGGCGCGGGATCTGGCGCTGGAACACGGGTTTATCACCCTGATGCCGGAGCTGGCCATCAAGCGGGATCTGGAGGTGGGGCGGCTGGTCAGGCTCGATGTGCGCAATCTGCCGCAAGAGCATTGGGATGTGATGATGGCTTGGCGAGGTGGCAAGCGGCCCAACCCGGCCCGGGAAACCGTGTTGGCCACCGCCCGCACGCTGGCGAAACGGTGGCGCAATGAGTAGAGCGATGCGGGACAAGGCCCGCACCGGGTGGATCAGTAGCTGGCCTTGAGGGTCACGCCACTGAACGCTGCAAACCCTGACAGCTGCACATGCCAGGTGCCCGCCTTGGGATTGGTGAACGAGCAGCTTTCGTTATTGCCCCCCTTGTAGGGGCGGCAGTCGTAACTGCTGCTGGTGGGGGCGCTGCCAAAGCGGACGTAGAGGTCGGCATCACCGGTACCGCCGCTGCTGCTGATCTGCAGCGACCTGGTGCCCGCCGGTACGTTCAGGGTGTAGTTGAGTTTGCCACCCTTGCTGGCGGCGAGGTTGCTCACCGGCACGCCGTTTTGCAGCACGTTGTCGCTCGGTGGCGGCGTGCTGCCGCAGCTGGCATCGACCCCGACGGTCTGGAAGGCCCGTGCCACATCCGCCTGACTGTAACCCAGATCGGCGGTCGCCCGGCTGACGCCGCAGGCCCCTTGCTGATAGTTGGTGTTGGCGCCCCAGTAGAGGCGGTTGGCCAGCAAGAAGACTTCAAATGCCTTGCGGGTGTTCCAGCCACTGCTGGTGGCGAGCAGGTAGAAGGCGCGGTTATAGACCCCGGAGCTGTGGTGTACATCCATCCCCTCCTGATAATCCGCCGCATGGCCGATGGACCTGCCATCCCGGGTCGGATCCTCGAAGTAGCGCAGGGAGCCGTTGCCCTTGAAGATCTGGGCGCCGACCAGCCAGTCGTTGCTCCCCTTCATGTAGAACTCGGCCGCTTCACCCGCCATATCGGAGAAGGCCTCGTTGATGCCGCCGGATTGTCCTGAATAGATCAGCCCGGAGTTCTGTTCGGTAAAGCCGTGGCTCACCTCGTGAGCCGCCACATCAAGGCTCACCAGCGGGTGGAAGGTGGTAGCGCCGTCACCGAAGGTCATCTGGCTGCCATCCCAGAAGGCGTTCTCGTAATTCTTGCTGTAGTGAACCCGCATCTTCAGTTTGAAGGTGAGGGGCGCCGTGTTGTACCAGTTGCGGTACATGTCGAACACCACGTTGCCGAAGTAGTGGGCGTCGTTGAGGGGCGAATAGGCGCCGTTGATCTCCTTGACCCGGTTCTCCGGGCAGGTGAACTGGTGGATGGCACCGCCTGAGGTGGCGTGGTTGAGGTTGATGGTATCGACGTTGGGGCTGGTCATCCGGCAGTTGTCATCCACGATGAGCGGGCCAAAGTCGGTGCCGTAGACGTATTTGCCGGTCTTGATGTTGCCCCCCGGGCCGCTGGCGTCCTTGTGGTTGATTCCCTCCCAGCGTTTGAGCTCCTCACCGCTCTGGGCATCAAGAATGACGAAGGGGCGGCTTGGCTTGTCACCTTCGGCGATGAAGGAGACCTGATAAACCAGCCGGGCCAGCCCGTTCTCATCCTGCATTACGTAGAGTTTGACCTGATCGTTGCTCCCCTTGCTGCCCGCTTTGGCTTTGCTGGCGGCATCCTGTGGTGAGAGGGTGGCGGCCGGGCTTGCCACATCCTGATCGATCTGGCGCAGCATGCGCCCGCTGGCCTGTTGCAGCTGGCCGTTCAGGCTCTTGTCAGCCACGACGACCTGACCCATTACCGGGATGCCGTTCCAGACCTGCTCGTAGCGGATCCGCTGCTGGCCGTTGGGCAGCTTGACCACCCGCACCTGACGAAACTCGCCATCTTCCAGCTGCAATGTACCACTCGCGGCACTGAGGCCGGTCATGGCCCGGATGCCGTTTGCCGTTACGTTGATCTCTACCTCTTGCGCCGCCAGTGCGGCGCTTCCCCAGCAGGCCAGCGCAACGGCCAGATAAATTTTATTCATCTCTTCTTTCCTTAAATCGATGAGGTTGATAAACCGACCGAAGGTCGGGCGTTTTGAAGCTAGTGCCGGTGGGGGAAAGTGCACCCTGTCAAAAGTGACAGCGCAGCACAAAGGGGTAGCAGGATCTGCCAAAGTGCCGTTTGTGGGCATTCGTCGGCGCCATGTGGAGAGCATTATCCGGTTTCAGACACCCACCCTCCTCTTTTGAGGGAGGAGAGTACGTGCGCAGTCACCCTCTGCGAAGCCTGCCGGAGGAGGGCCGTAAAAGTGGCTGGCGCGGCCAGTGGCGATTGGCTACATTGGGTGGCTGGTTCGCGATTTGATCACTGATTTGAAAGGAGAATCCCATGTTTTCATGGCAGTTGGACGACGAGCTTGCGCTGCTCTTCTTGCAGCCCGATATGGCGAGCGAACTGTTTGCCCTCTGCAATGACAACCGGGAGTACCTCTCCCAGTGGCTACCCTGGCCGCCACTGATCCAGCGCCCCGTCGACAGCGCCCTCTTCATTCGCAGTACCATCGAGAAGTTCGCCCGGGGCGAGGGGCTAACCACCGCCATCGAGTATCAGGGGGAGGTGGTGGGGGTCATAGGTTACAACAGCATCGATCACGACCTTGGCAAGGTGGTCATCGGTTACTGGCTGGCGGAGCGCTGGCAGGGCAACGGTATCATCACCCGGGCCTGTCAGGCCCTGATCCACCACGCCTTCGAGGAGATGGGGATGGAGAAGGTGGAGATCAGCGCCGCCACCGATAACGAGCCCAGCAGGGCTGTTTGTGAACGGCTCGGGATGCAGCTTGAGGGGGTGACCCGGCGCGCAGAGCGGCTGGGCAACCGGATTGTGGACCATGCCCACTACAGCTTGCTGCGCGATGAGTGGCTAAGACAGAGGGAGTCCTGATGGCGCTGCCACATATCAAGACGGCCCGCACCCACCTGACCATACTGTCGCCGGATCAGGCCCCCATGATGCTCGACTTCTATCGGCGCAACCGCGACCATCTCGCCCCCTGGGAGCCGCTTCGGGACGAGCAGTTTTACACCCTCTCGTACTGGCATGCCCGGCTGCAGGACAGCTACAGCCAGTTTTTCAACGGCACCGGCGTCAATCTGGTGGCCCTCGATCCGGCTGGCGAGCGGGTGATCGCCACCTGTAACTTCAGCAATATCCTGATGGGGGTCTTCAAGGCGTGTCATCTGGGCTATGCCATCGACCAGCAGCATCAGGGGCAGGGGGTGATGAGAGAGGTGCTGTCAGCCGCCATCGACTACCTGTTTCGGGAGCACGATCTGCATCGCATCATGGCTTGCTATATGCCAGCCAATCAGCGCAGTGGCGCCTTGCTGGAGCGGCTCGGCTTCGAGCGGGAGGGGTTTGCACGGGCGTATCTGATGATCAATGGCCGCTGGGAGGATCACATCCTCACCTCGCTGATTAATCCGGCGCCCTGAACGGCAGATAAAAAAACGGGCCCGAAGTTGCCTTCGGACCCGTCTTCGAATGAGGTGCAGGCTTAGTTGGCCTTGGCATCGCTCACTGCAGCTTCAACCTTGGTAGCGGCTTCAGTAGCAGCTTTTTCTACGGTTGCAGTCGCTTCGGAGGTGGCCTTCTCTACGGTAGAGGTGGCTTCGCTAGCGGCTTTTTCTACAGTGGCAGCAACTTCGGCGGCCGGAGCAGCAGCAGGAGCGGCAGCTTTTTCTTCTTTCTGACCGCAAGCAGTCAACATCAGACCCAGGATACCGGCTACCAGTACTTTGTTCATGTGCATTCCCTCAAATAAATATGGAGAGATGGTCTGTGCAACCATCACAGCGCCCACCGTTGCCCGGTATCGAAACAAGAAGCCGGGAGGCAGCGGGCGGGCGCAATATAGCCCCATTAGCTACCGATGAAAACGGATATCACAATAACATTTTTTCGTGCCGTGGATAAAAAGCTCCACTGCAACGACTGATATCAATACAAAATGCCGTTAAATAGCGCCAATTGTACAATAAAGCACCACTTTGCTGCCATCTTGTGGCGGTTTAACAAGGTCAAGGTTGATCAAGTGCGGCCGATGACCCGTACCTTAGTCAGACAGCTTCTGACAGGGCAGCCGTTTTCCCTCAAGGTGGCTCTGACGGGCCAGATCCAGCAGCGCCATCACCGCCAGCGCTTCACTTGCTGGCACCGGGTTGCTTTCCTCGCCCTTGATGGCGGCGCAGACACCGCGATAGTAGGCGCCATAATCCCCCGCCTCACCCACCAGGCTCTGCTGCTGTAACTGACCATCGACAATGCGGCTGAGCTGACCTGGTTCGCTATCCATGCCCCAATCCGCCGCCGGCGGCCGCAAGCCCTGCTTGAGCTGCTCTTCCTGCACATCCATACCGAATTTCACGAACGAACTCTGGCTGCCGTGAATGACAAAGCGCGGCATGGAGGCCGAGACCAGACAGCTGCCATGCAGAATAACCCGCAGAGCACCGTAACCCAGCACCACATGGAAGTAGTCGTCCGCCAGTGCGCCGGGGCGCTGCTCGGCCAGATCGGCCTGCAGCCAGTCCGGCTGGCCGAACAGCTGCAATGCCTGATCCAGCACGTGGGGGCCGAGATCGAACCAGAGGCCGGAACCCGGGCCACCCGCTTCGCGCCAGCGCTGGCGCACTTCGGGGCGATAGCGATCGAAGTGGGATTCGAACTGGGCGATCTGCCCCAGCGTCCCCTCGGCAATCAAACGGCGCACGGTGAGAAAATCCCCGTCCCAACGGCGGTTGTGGAAGATGCTGAGCAGTCGCTGCTGCTTTTCGGCCAGTTCGACCAGTGCTTGCGCCTCGGTCAGATCCAGCGCAAAGGGCTTGTCGATCACCACATGTTTGCCTGCCAGCAGCGCCTGGCGGGCCAGAGGAGCATGGGTGTCGTTGGGGGTGGTGATCACCACCAGATCGACGGTCTCATCCCTCAGCACCTCCTCCAGTGAGCCGACCCGGCAGTCGGGCAGATCGGCCTGCACCTTGGCGGCATCGCGGCTTACCACCCAGCTCAGGGACAAGCCCGGGGTGGTGGAGAGGAAGGGGGCGTGGAAGGTCTTGCCTGCAAAGCCATAGCCCACTAGGGCTGCGTTGAGAGTGTGGCTCATCGGGAGTTCTCCGCTGACATCGAGTGAGTGGGGTTGCCATCGCAGGCTCTCTGCCGGATGGCCATTCGTTGTAAAGGCGATACAAACGAGAAGGGGGCCGATGGCCCCCTGAGTGTGCCCATCAGAGCACAGGATTTATTGCAAACACAAGCGGCGACCGCGTCGGGTCATCAGCATCACCAAGGGCGGCAGCAGCAGCCACATATGCAGCGCCAGCTGGCTCAGCGGGTCGTGCATCAGGGCGCCGGTCAGGCCAACCAACGCGCCGGATCCGCTCATCTGGAACAGGCCGAGCAGGGCAGCGGCGGTACCGGCGCAGTGGCCGAACGGTGCCAGCGCCATCCCGGCGGCCGAGCCCAGAATCATGGCAAAGCCGATGCTGGAGAGGAATACCGGCCCCATCATCGCCAGCGGATGTTCGATGTGCATGGCCAGAGTCAGGGTGATGGCCGAGAGCATCAACACCAGCAGGCCGATGCGCAGAGTGCGTCTTGGCCCCACCTTGGCGATAAAGCGTGGTGCCATGAAGCAGGCCAGAATGTTGAGCGCGGCGTTGGCGGTAAACCAGTAGCTAAAGCCGCTCATATCGAGCCCCAGTTTCACCATCAGTTGTACCGGCGCGGCGGTGACATAGGCGAGGATCACCGCCATCGCCAGCATGCACAGCGCCGCGTTGAACAGGAAGCTGGGGGAGCGCAGCACCGGGCTGTAGCGGGACCAGCTGATGAGGGCCCCTTCGCTGCGGGTCTCCTCCGGGCGGGTCTCCGGCATCCGCCACATCAGCCAGCTGCCGACGATAAGCGCATAACCGGCCATAAACCAGAAGTTGGCAGACCAGCCCGCCTTGGCGGTGAGCCAGCCACCGAGCAGGGGCGCCAGCGCAGGAATAAAGCAGATGGCGCCATTGAGATAGGAGATCATCTGGCCGCTCTTTTTCGGGCCATAGCTGTCACGCACTACCGAGAAGGCGGCGACCGAAGTAGCGCAGGCGCCGAAGCCCTGCAGCACCCGGGCCAGCATCAATTCGCCGAGGCTGGCGGCAAAACCGGCCCCCAGCGCGCTCAGGCCATAGAGCAGCACGCCGCCCAGCGCGATGGGCTTGCGACCGTAGCGATCGGCCAGCGGGCCAACAAGCAGTTGCCCCAGCCCCATGCTGAACAGGAACCAGGTGATGGTGCCCTGCATCAGTGTTACTTCGGCGCCCAGCTGCTCGGCCATCTGCGGAATGGCGGGCAGGTAGATGTCGATAGCCAGCGGACTGAACAGCACCAGTAGTACGAGCAAAAGTATCAATGGCATCTGTCACCTCTTTAGTCAGCCAGGTTATTGAATTGGGGCGCGAGTCTACTGACTCACAGTAATGAATAGAAATGGTATTTAATCACTTTGGTTATTCCATTATGGAAACATGTATTAAAAAGCTGGTTATTCGATGGCTTCCAATCACCCGCAACCCCATCACAGCGGGTGTAATTGGCGCTTTTACTAAACGCTTGCGCCGCATAGAATGCGCAGATTATTTTTGCGGAGGTGCTCGATGAACAAGCTTGTCCTGGCAACAGGTAACCAGAAAAAGGTGAAGGAATTGGCCGCCATGCTGGCCGATATGAAGATCCAGGTGATCCCACAGAGCGAGTTTGCGGTCTCCGATGCCGATGAGACCGGCACCACCTTCGTCGAGAATGCCATCATCAAGGCCCGCCACGCCGCCCGCATTACTGGTCTGCCCGCCGTGGCCGATGACTCCGGTCTAGAAGTCGATCTGCTGCAAGGGCGCCCCGGCGTCTACTCCGCCCGCTTTGCCGGTGTGGGTGCCGGTGACAAGGCCAACATCGAGAAGCTGCTCGGCGAGCTGCAAGGTGCCCCCGAGTACCTGAAGAGCGCCCGCTTCTGGTGCGTGCTGGTCTATATGCGCCACGCCGACGATCCCACCCCCATCATCTGTCAGGCGAGCTGGGAAGGGATGATCATCGACGAGCCGCGCGGTCAGCACGGGTTCGGCTATGACCCCGTCTTCTTCGTGCCGGATCACGACTGCACCGCCGCCCAGATGCCCGCCGAGCTGAAAAACCAGCTCAGTCATCGCGGTCAGGCGCTGGCCAAGCTCAAAGCGGCGCTGGCTGCGGCGCACTGAGTTACTTCGCCACCTTGTCGGTTACACACGGTCAATCACACATAGTCATCTACAATGGGGGCCTTGAGCCCCCGTTTTATTGGAAGCCCCATGCTGCAACTGCCGCCGCTCTCTCTCTATATTCATGTGCCCTGGTGCGTCCAGAAGTGCCCTTACTGTGACTTCAACTCCCATGCCCAGAAGGGGGAGTTGCCTCACCTCGAATATGTCGCTGCCCTGCTGGAGGATCTGGCTCAGGATCTGAAGTGGGCACAAGGGCGGCCGCTCTCCTCGATCTTTATCGGCGGCGGCACCCCCAGCCTGCTGACGGTGGAGGCGATGCAAACCTTGCTGGACGGAGTACGGGCCCGCATTGTGCTCACCGCGGATTGCGAGATCACCATGGAGGCCAACCCGGGCACGGTGGAGGCGGACAAGTTTGCCGGTTTCCAGCGCGCCGGCATCAACCGTATCTCCATCGGGGTGCAGAGCTTCCAGCAGGAGAAGCTGACCCGCCTCGGCCGCATTCACGGCCCGGAAGAGGCGCGCAAGGCCGCCGCACTGGCCCATGCCATCAAGTTGCCTACCTTCAATCTGGATCTGATGCACGGTCTGCCGGATCAGAGTCTGGATGACGCCCTTTATGACCTGCAACAGGCTATCGACTGTGCACCACCGCACCTCTCCTGGTATCAGCTCACCATAGAGCCGAATACGGCATTTGCCTCCAAACCACCCAAGCTGCCGGAAGATGACACCCTTTGGGACATCTACGAGCAGGGTCACGCCATGCTCACCGCCAGCGGTTATCGCCAGTACGAGATCTCGGCTTATGCCAAAGAGGGCTACCAGTGCCATCACAACCTCAACTACTGGCGCTTTGGCGACTATCTGGGGATCGGCTGTGGTGCCCACGGCAAGGTGACCGATCTCGCGGATAAGCAGATCCTGCGCACTGCCAAGGTGAAGCATCCGAAAGGGTATCTGGACAAGAGTCGCCCCTATCTGGACGAGCAGTGGCAGGTGACGGCAGACGATCTGCCGCTCGAATACTTTATGAACCGCTTCCGCCTGTTTGAACCGGCCCCCAAGGCGGAGTTCGAGGCCTATACCGGCTTGCCGCTGGAGCGGGTCGAGACAGTGCTCGCCATCGCCCAAAGCAAGGAGCTGATCGAGGATCTGGGGGATAGCTGGCAGCTCACTTCTCTCGGCCATCGCTATCTGAACGTGTTGCTCGAACTGTTTATGGATGAGTGAAAACTGGCTCACGATCTGGCTGCGAAGCCGTGATCAAGGTTCATGCGCTGCTCTTCACCTCGCTGACAGCTTCTCGCAACAGGTCGTGAGGCAGTTTTGGCGAACCGTGTTTCGAGATAACAATCAGGGCGCCCATGGCGCCCTGATTGTTTATGGTCGGTAGAAACCCGCTCAGCAGCAGACGCGGATCATCTGCTGTTGGCCGGGCTCCCACCGCTTGCCAAATTTGGCCTTGCGCTGGTAACTCCCCTTGCCCTTCTTGTTGCGCTCGACCCGGCTGCGAAACAGCGGATCGGAGAGCAGGGCGTGCAGATGGTTATCCTTTATCTCGCCGTGCTGATGGGCATAGTTGCCCCCTTGCGCATCTTCCTCACGGGGGAGGGCGGGTTGGTCGACCCGAATTTTGGCCATGATGGCTCCTCTTCTTTTCTATTGGTGTGTTGATACTTGTGTCTGGATGGCGGTTTTCGCTGCGGGCACCTGTCTAGGCTAGCGCCCAGCAACCGGATGGACTGGCACCGGTTAAAAACGCGGCGATTTTGTCACCAAATCGCCGCCGGAGCAATGCGTCGGCGGCGCCGAGTCAGTCACACTGAGCTAGGCACGCTCAGTCAGGCATGACATGTCAGCCATGAACCGGGTCATGCTGGTCGTGGCTGTGATGCTCGTGATGGGCCGGGGCGCCAGATTCCAGCGTCTCGAGGATGGCGCAGTGCTCCGCCGAGCGAGGGCCGCCGCAGCAGATATTGGAGAGCTCGCGCAGATTGTCGCGAAAGCGGGTCAGTTCGATGATCTTCTGCTCCACCTGGGCCAGCTTGGTGTCGGCCACCGCTTTCACCTCCTGACAGGTGACTTTGGCCTTGTTGGTATCGAGGTCGAGTAGTTCGCCGATATCGGCCAGCGAGAATCCCACCGACTTAGCGCGAATGATGAACTCCAGCCGCCGCTTGTCCTGTTCGCTGTAGAGGCGGTAGCCGGATTCGTTTCGGATCCCCGGTGAGATAAGCCCGTTCTTCTCGTAAAAACGCAGGGTATCTGCCTTGACCCCGCACGCCTTGGCCAGTTCACCGATCCGATACATGCTCTCTCTCCCCTTGAATGTATGCCGCCACAAAAACCGGAATCCACTATCACCCCTTTGCCCATGGATTGCCAGCCAAGGGCATAAAAGGGGCAGATAAACATCTCCTGGCGACCCTTTTTCCCATAAAACACTGAAAGTGCAAACGTTTCGAGAAAATCAAGTGGAAAACGTTTAACGCCGCGCCAAATAAGGATTTGCTGTTTCAAAAAATCCACCACAGGTCACATTTTTTGTGTAGAATACGCGCCCATAACAGAGCGCCGCACCAAGCGGGCATTTCCTAAAACGCTTTTGCCGGATGTCGGGGCGAGAGTGGTTTGCGAAATCCCCCACTTCCATTTATTTGGGGACTCTCTGTGTTGAGCCTCGCCTCCCATGGAATGGTCCCCGTTATGTTGAGGACGATAGTGTGATGGAACAAGCTCGACCCATTCGCCGTGCACTGCTGAGTGTGTCTGACAAAACTGGCATTCTGGAATTTGCCAAGGCACTCAACGAGCGTGGTGTTGCCCTGCTCTCCACGGGCGGTACCGCCAAGCTGCTTGGCGAGGCGGGTCTGCCGGTGACCGAGGTCTCTGACTACACGGGTTTCCCTGAAATGATGGATGGCCGGGTCAAGACCCTGCATCCCAAGGTTCATGGCGGCATCCTCGGCCGTCGGGATCAGGATGACGCCATCATGGCCCAGCACGCTATCTCCCCCATCGACATGGTTGTCGTCAACCTCTACCCCTTTGCTGCTACCGTGGCCAAAGCGGGCTGCACCCTGGCGGATGCGGTCGAGAACATCGACATCGGCGGCCCGACCATGGTGCGTTCTGCGGCTAAAAACCATAAAGATGTCACTATCGTCGTCAAAGCTGCCGACTATGATCGGGTTATTCGCGAAATGGATGCCAATGGCAACAGTCTGAAACTGGCGACCCGTTTCGATCTGGCCATCGCAGCCTTCGAGCACACCGCCGCCTACGACGGCATGATCGCCAACTACTTCGGCATCATGGTGCCCTCTTATGGCGACAACAAGGAGGGTGACGAGGAGTCCCGCTTCCCGCGCACCTTCAACAGCCAGTTCATCAAAAAGCAGGACATGCGTTACGGCGAGAACAGCCATCAGGCAGCCGCCTTCTACGCCGAAGAGCATGCCGCTCCGGGTTCTGTCTCCAGCGCTATCCAGCTGCAGGGCAAGGCGCTCTCCTACAACAACATCGCCGATACCGATGCGGCGCTGGAGTGTGTGAAGGAGTTCGACGAGCCGGCCTGCGTCATCGTCAAGCATGCCAACCCCTGCGGTGTGGCCATCGGTAGCGACCTGCTGAGTGCCTACGATCGCGCTTACCAGACCGACCCCACCTCCGCCTTTGGCGGCATCATCGCCTTCAACCGCGAGCTGGATGGCGCCACTGCCGCTGCCATCGTTGCCCGCCAGTTTGTCGAAGTGATCATCGCCCCGACAGTCAGCCAGGAGGCCCGCGATGCGGTCGCTGCCAAGCAGAACGTGCGTCTGCTCGAATGCGGGCAGTGGACGGCACCGGCGCAAGGCTTTGACCTCAAGCGCGTCAATGGCGGCCTGTTGGTACAGGAGCGGGATCTCGGCATGGTGACTCTGGGTGATCTGACCGTGGTCAGCAAGCGCCAGCCGACCGAGGCCGAGCTGCAAGATCTGCTGTTCTGCTGGAAAGTGGCCAAGTTCGTCAAATCCAACGCCATCGTCTACGCCAAAGATGGCCAGACCATCGGCGTCGGCGCAGGCCAGATGAGCCGTGTTTATTCGGCCAAAATCGCCGGTATCAAGGCGGCGGACGAAGGGCTGACCGTGGCGGGCTCCGTGATGGCCTCCGATGCCTTCTTCCCGTTCCGCGACGGTATCGATGCTGCCGCGCAGGCCGGTATCTCCTGCGTGATCCAGCCGGGTGGCTCGATGCGCGATCAGGAGGTGATCGATGCCGCCGACGAACACGGTATGTGCATGGTGTTCACCAACATGCGCCATTTCCGTCATTGATGGGTCAGGGGCTGCCGATGGCGGCCCTTTTGTTGTCTCTTTTCAACTGACTATTTCCACTGACTGACGGCCCGGGTGGCCGTCCAGTGACCACAAATAGAAGCGAGCGATACGATGAAAGTACTGATCATTGGCAACGGTGGCCGCGAACACGCCCTGGCCTGGAAGGCCAAACACTCTCCACTGGTGCGTCACGTTTTTGTGGCGCCGGGCAATGCGGGCACCCAGCTTGAGCCGGGTGTCGAGAACGTCGCCATTGAGGCGACCGATATCGAAGGGCTGCTGGCCTTTGCCAAAGAGAAGCAGGTCGGCCTTACCATCGTCGGGCCGGAAGCGCCGCTGGTGAAAGGGGTGGTGGATGCCTTCCGCGCCGCCGGTCAGCCGATCTTTGGCCCGACCGCTGCCGCTGCCCAGCTGGAAGGCTCCAAGGCTTTCACCAAGGATTTCCTGGCCCGTCACGCCATCCCGACCGCCGAGTACCAGAACTTCACCGAAGTGGAGCCTGCGCTCGCCTACCTGCGCGAGAAGGGCGCCCCCATCGTCATCAAGGCCGATGGTCTGGCGGCGGGCAAGGGGGTGATTGTCGCCATGACCTTGCAGGAAGCGGAAGACGCGGTGCGCGACATGCTCTCCGGCAATGCCTTTGGCGAAGCGGGCTCCCGGGTGGTGATCGAGGAGTTTCTGGAGGGTGAAGAGGCGAGCTTCATCGTCATGGTCGATGGCGAGCACGTGCTGCCGATGGCCACCAGTCAGGATCACAAGCGGGTTGGCGACGGTGATACCGGCCTCAACACCGGCGGTATGGGGGCTTACTCCCCGGCGCCTGTGGTGACCGCCGAGGTACATCGACGCGTGATGGAGCAGGTGATCATGCCGACCGTGCGCGGCATGGCGGCCGAAGGCAATGTCTACACCGGTTTCCTCTACGCCGGTCTGATGATCGACGGCGCAGGCAATCCCAAGGTGATCGAGTTCAACTGCCGTTTCGGCGATCCCGAGACCCAGCCCATCATGCTGCGGATGCAATCCGATCTGGTGGAGCTCTGTCTGGCCGCTTGCGCAGGCAAGCTGGATCAGAAAGAGGCCATCTATGATCCCCGCGCCGCTATCGGCGTGGTGTTGGCGGCGGGAGGCTATCCCGGCGATTACAGCACCAACCACCCCATCAGCGGCTTGCCGGTGGATGAAGTGGCAGGTGAGAAGGTGTTTCATGCCGGTACCCGTCTGGAGGGCGATACCAGCCTGACCGCTGGCGGCCGCGTGTTGTGCGCAACCGCCCTCGGCCACACTGTGGCAGAAGCTCAGCAGCGTGCCTATCAGCTCGCTGGCCGTATCAAGTGGGATGGCGTCTTCTACCGCAAGGATATCGGCTGGCGCGCCATTGCTCGCGAACAGGAGTAACTGACGCAAGCCATTGGCCAGCTGATCCAGACCCCGCTACGGCGGGGTTTTTTGTCCCTGTTTACCGCTTTCAACCATCCTCATGGTGCACGTCACCTGCGTTCAATCAGTTACCAAGCGCAAACAAGCGCGGTATATCTGTCACTATTTGCCACAAAAAACAGCATTTTTCACAAACGTTTCACCATGAGTCATGGCATCATGCTGGTGATGAATTCTTGTTTGGATTCATAAGTATCCCTAACAATTCGAGCATGTCGTTATATAAGGAAATCCCATGTTGAAAACCGTCCGCCCCCTGCTGCTGCCCCTGATGTTTGGCCTGATGACCCTGCCTGCCGTGGCGGGTGATCTGGAACAGCCGATGAAGAAGATTGGCTTCAACTACAAGCAGGCCGTCAAGGCTGATGATGCGGCCACCATGGAGAAGCACATCAACGAGATGAAGGCCCAGCTGGATGTAGCCAAGCAGAAGAACATGCCGGCCGCCAAGAAAGAGAAATTCCTTGAAGGGATGAATGAGGTACAGACCGAGCTGGACGCCAGCCTGGCCGCACTCAAGGCGGGTGATGAGGCCAAGGCGCGCGAACATCTGGCCAAGGTCAACGACCTGAAGAAGGAGTACCATAAATATGCCAAGCAAAAAGGGTGAGCCCTTTCGCTGGGATCCGCTTGTTCGCCTGACCCACTGGGGCTTGGTGGCGGTCTGCATCGGCAACCTCTGGGTTAACGAAGCGGGCGAGGAGTGGCACGAGTGGCTGGGTTACGGCGCCATTGGGCTGGTCTCCTTGCGTCTGCTTTGGGGGCTTACTTTTGCCCGTGGCTACGCCCGCCTTGGTGCCCTCATCCCCAGCGGTGAGGATTTTCGCCAGCAAGCGCGCGAGATGCGTGAGCGGCAGCCTCCGGCACCGGGTCATCACGGTAGCGGCAAGCTGGCCGTGTGGGCGCTCTGGCTGGTTGTGCTGGCCACCGCTGGCAGCGGCTGGTTTCAAAATACCGAGACGGGATTTGAACTGGGGGCTGACGAGTGGCATGAGTGGTGCGTGGTGGCGCTGCAGGGGCTGATAGGTCTGCACCTGCTGGCCATCGTCTTCACCTCCTGGCGTCAGCGCAGCAATCTGGTTACCCGGATGCTGCCTGCCATCGGGCGTCGCTCGTCCATCCAGAGCGGCAGCAACGAGCAAACCTGAGGCTCAGCATTAGGCTCCTTGTCTCTGAGTGAGGCGCCTGATCCGGACCCTGCCCAGACCCGCCCATGGCGGGTCTTTTCTATGACCTCATCGAGCTTATCACTGGACATTGCCCGATACGTAGATGCAAAAAGGCCGCTCATGATGAGCGGCCTTTTCTAATTTGGTGGCCCCTGGGGGACTTGAACCCACGACCAATCGATTATGAGTCGACTGCTCTGACCAACTGAGCTAAGGGGCCAAATTGTGCGTTTAGCGGCGTGGATTATAGGGGAAGAGGAAAGGGCAGTCTATAGGCATATCAACCACTTGGCGACTAATTGTCCAGCTTGATTGAGGGCGAAAAGAGGGTTGCAAGGGTAAATGCCAGACAAAACAAAGCCCCGCATGGCGGGGCTTTGGCAGAGCAGTTTGACACAGGGTCAGGACTATTCGTCCAGGAAGCTGCGCAGCACTTCCGAGCGGCTCGGGTGGCGCAGTTTGCGCAGGGCCTTGGCTTCAATCTGACGAATACGCTCACGGGTAACGTCGAACTGCTTGCCCACTTCCTCGAGGGTGTGGTCAGTGTTCATGTCGATACCGAAACGCATCCGCAGCACCTTGGCTTCGCGGGCGGTCAGGCCAGCCAGCACTTCGCGGGTAGCGTTGCGCAGGCTTTCGCTGGTCGCCGCATCCGCTGGCAGAGCCAGAGTGGTATCTTCGATGAAGTCGCCCAAGTGGGAGTCTTCATCATCACCGATGGGCGTCTCCATGGAGATAGGCTCTTTGGCGATTTTCAGTACCTTGCGGATCTTGTCTTCCGGCATGCCCATGCGCATGGCCAGCTCTTCCGGGTTCGGTTCACGACCCATCTCCTGCAGCATCTGACGGGAGATACGGTTGAGCTTGTTGATGGTCTCGATCATGTGTACCGGGATTCGGATGGTGCGGGCCTGATCCGCGATGGAGCGGGTAATGGCCTGACGGATCCACCAGGTTGCATAGGTCGAGAACTTGTAGCCACGACGGTATTCAAACTTGTCTACCGCCTTCATCAGACCGATGTTGCCCTCCTGGATCAGATCCAGGAACTGCAGACCGCGGTTGGTGTACTTCTTGGCGATAGAGATAACCAGACGCAAGTTGGCCTCAACCATCTCTTTCTTCGCACGGCGGGCCTTGGCCTCACCGATGCTCATGCGACGGTTGATATCCTTGATCTGGGCAATCGACAGACCGGTTTCTTCTTCAATCTGCTGCAGCTTGCCGATGGCGCGCTGAATATCCTCGTCCATTTCAACCAGACGGGGAGACCAGGCTTTGCCAGCCTGCTTCTGGTATTCGAACCAGGCAGTTTCACACTCGTTGTTGGTGAAGGCCGCGACGAAGGTTTTCTTCGGCATCTTGGCCTGCTCAACGCAGAGCTTCATGATGATGCGTTCCTGCACGCGGACGCGCTCCATCATTTCACGCATGTTGTTGACCAGGCGATCGAACTGCTTGGGCATCAGGCGGAATTGACGGAATACATCGGCCAGCTGGGCGATGGCGGCCTGGGTATCTTCGTGCGCGCGACCATTCTTCTGAATGGATAGGCGGGTCACTTCATACTGGGCACGCAGTTCACCAAACTTCTCGCGAGCGACTTCCGGATCCGGACCACCGTCACCGTCGTCGTCAGAGCTGTCGCCATCTTCGTCTTCGTCTTCTTCGTCTTCTTCATCTTCGTCGGCCAGATCGTCTTCGCCGAGCTCGGAACCGATATGCGTGGCGGTAGGCGCCATATCTTCAGTTTCGTTCGGGTCAATAAAGCCAGAGATAATGTCAGAGAGACGCAGCTGCTCGGCTTCGTACTTGTCGTACTGTTCGAGCAGGTAAGTAATTGCTTCAGGGTACTCGGCTACGGAGCTTTGTACCTGGTTGATACCGTCTTCGATCCGCTTGGCGATGTCGATTTCGCCTTCACGGGTCAGCAGTTCGACGGTACCCATTTCCCGCATGTACATGCGGACGGGATCGGTCGTGCGACCAATCTCAGATTCAACAGATGCCAGAGCCTGGGCCGCTGCTTCGGCAGCGTCCTCATCGGCGGTACCACCTTCAGCCATGATAAGGTCATCGGCATCCGGAGCGTTTTCAACCACTTGAATGCCCATATCGTTGATCATCTGAATGATGTCTTCGATCTGGTCTGAATCGACAATGTCTTGCGGGAGGTGATCGTTCACCTCGGCATAGGTCAGGTAGCCCTGTTCTTTACCTTTGGCAACGAGGAGTTTAAGCTGAGACTGCGGGGTTTGCTCCATAGAACTCATCCGGTTGGTGTTGCTAGGTTGCGCGTACAGTGCGCTGCTGCGCAAATAGCCAATTCTAATAGAAAACCGCCAGACATGCTATGCCTGGTTGCGGCGTCGGTCATGAGAAACCCCTGCCCGCAGTATTGTCGGGGCCAGGCGGTTATAAAAATTTTGCTTTTCATCCCGTCGATTCGGGCAACGTTATTCATATTGGGACTATTCACTCAAATATCAAGCCCCACACTCATTTCTTTTCTCAGTCTTCATCTCCCTGAGTAGCATCATTAACTCCTGCATCTCCGCTTGGCTTGGTCTTTCCTTGTTTTGTAACTCTTCTATACGCTGATTCAAAACCTGACTGGTAAAGCCAAAGAAAGTGTCTTCCAGTTCCCTCTGAATGTCCGGAGCTTGATCCGGATTGATCTCTTCAAATGGGTAATACATTGCCAGTTGTGCGAGGATCTCTCCCTCCTTGGTACCGCGCCAATGTTCCAGCAGGATACCTGTGGTAATACCGGGCTGTGCCAGGATCTGCTGGTGCAGTTGCAGCAGGAACTTGATGCCCTGTACGCGCAGTCCGGCCAATTCCGGCATGGAGGGCAGTTTGGCTGCTACCGCCGGATATTGCACCATCAGCGCCAGCGCCCGCCGCAGTGGAGTCAACTTGATCGCTTTTGGTTTGTTGACCTCGGCCTTGGGCTGACTGTTGCGGGCAAAGAGCTCGGCGATGCGCTGCTTGTTCTCGCCCCAGCGCATCATGCTGGAGAGGCGGGTGATCAACCCTTCGCGGGTAAAGCCTTCCGGTACGCGGCGGATGAGTTCAGCAGCCTCATGAGCTATCTCATGCTTGCCTGCTTCACCTAGTAGTATTGCGTCCCGCCTTAGGCGCTGGAACATGAAGTCGGCGAACGGCTGGGCTTCATCGAGCAGAGCTTCGAAGCCCTCCTTGCCAATCTTGCGTACCAGCGAGTCGGGATCCTCGCCATCGGGCAGAAACACGAACTTCAGCTCGCGGCCATCCTGCAGATGAGGGAGGGCATTATCCAGCGCGCGCCAGGCGGCTTCACGACCGGCGTTGTCGCCGTCGTAGCAGCAGACCACCTCGGCGGTGGTGCGAAACAGGGTGTGGATATGGTCGCTGGTTGTTGCAGTACCCAGCGCCGCCACCGCATAGTCGATGTCGTACTGACCGAGTGCCACCACATCCATGTAGCCTTCCACCACCAGGATCCGGCGTGGATCCTTGTGTGCCTGCTTCACCTCGTAGAGACCGAACAGCTCCCGCCCTTTATGGAAGATGGGGGTCTCCGGCGAGTTCAGGTACTTGGGGGTGCCATCACCCAGTACTCGGCCACCGAAGCCGATGACCCGGCCACGCTTGTCGCGGATCGGAAACATGATGCGATCACGAAAGCGATCGTAGCTGCTCCCACCATTTTCACGAGTGATCAGCATGCCGCCCGAGATAAGCAACTGCTCGTGATCCCGGCTGGCACCGAAGCGGCGGCGCACCTGATCCCAGTCGCTGGGGGCGTAGCCGATATTGAAGCGTTTGACCACTTCACCGGTCAGACCGCGGCCTTTGAGATACTCCACCGCATGGGGAGCACTCTTGAGATTGCTCTCGTAGAAGCGGGCGATCTGGTTCATCAGTTCGAACAGATCCTTGCTGACAGCGGGCTGGCTATTGGCCGAGTTGCCGATACTCTGCTCGCGAGGCACCTGCATGCCCTGCATGCTGGCGAGCTCTTCGATGGCATCGGGAAATTCGAGACCGTCGTACTCCATGACAAAGCCGATGGCGTTGCCGTGGGCGCCACAACCGAAACAGTGGTAGAACTGCTTCTCCTGGCTGACGGTAAAAGAGGGGCTTTTTTCGTTATGAAAAGGGCAGCAAGCCTGGTAGTTCTTACCGGCTTTTTTCAGCCGCACTCGCGAGTCGATCAGCTCGACTATGTCTGTGCGTACGAGCAGATCGTCGATAAAGGATTGGGGGATCCTGCCTGCCATAACCGTCCTGTTTCATTGCGGAGAAAATAAAAAAGCCGCGCATTCCAAGGGAAGCACGGCTTCTTCGACCAAACAAGAGAGTTGCCTGTTACGCCAAGCGGGTTTTCACCTGAGCACTGACGGCGCCGACATCGGCACGCCCCTGAATTTTCGGCTTCAAGACAGCCATGACCTTGCCCATATCAGCCATGACGGCAGCACCACTTTCAGTGATGGCTTGCTCGATCAGGGCGGCAACTTCATCTGCGGTCAGCTGTTGCGGCAGGAATTCCTGCAACACAACGATCTCGGCGGACTCTTTGTCGGCGAGATCCTGGCGACCGGCAGCTTCAAATTGGCTGATGGAATCGCGGCGCTGTTTGACCATTTTGGTCACGACAGCGAGGATATCCTCATCATTCAGCTCGATACGGGTATCGACTTCACGTTGCTTGATTTCTGCCATCAACAAGCGGATCGCTCCCAGACGTGCCTTATCTTTGGCAAGCATGGCGAGCTTTTGCTGATCCTTGAGTTGATCCTTCAGAGACACGGCAATATCTCCCGATTAGTACAGGCGGATACGACGTGCGTTTTCGCGAGACAGCTTCTTGGCGTGACGCTTGACAGCAGACGCTTTGGCGCGCTTACGAATGGTAGTCGGCTTCTCGTAGAACTCACGGCTACGAACTTCGGACAGGATACCGGCTTTTTCGCAAGAACGCTTGAAACGACGCAGAGCAACGTCAAACGGCTCATTTTCACGGACTTTGATTACTGGCATGTGCCTTTCACCTCAGTGATAAATTGTTAGCTGACCTTCAATCGATCAGCATGTCTTAAAATGGTGCGAAATTATACTCTGGACAGGGAATGAAAGTAAACCCGCAGAGATCGCTCTGGTTTAAAAAACCCGCGAAGGTTACCATAGCCGTCTCATTTTAGCAGTGAAATTTTTTAGCAATGCGTGTATTGGGCATAGAGACATCCTGTGACGAAACCGGGATCGCGATCTTCGACGATCAAAAAGGGATCCTTTCCCATCAGTTATACAGCCAGGTCAAGCTGCATGCGGACTACGGTGGCGTTGTCCCCGAGCTCGCCAGTCGGGATCATGTTCGCAAGACGATCCCGTTGATCCAGGCCGCATTGCAAGAGGCGGGACTGGGCAAAGATGACATCGACGGCATCGCGTATACCGCGGGTCCGGGTCTGGTTGGCGCCATTCTGGTGGGGGCGACCATTGGCCGCTCGCTGGCGATGGCGTGGAACAAGCCGGCTATCGCCGTCCACCATATGGAAGGGCACCTGCTGGCTCCCATGCTGGAAGAGAAAGCCCCCGAGTTCCCCTTCGTGGCGCTGCTGGTCTCAGGTGGTCACTCCATGCTGGTGCGGGTTGACGGCATCGGCAGCTATCAGCTGTTGGGGGAATCCATCGACGATGCCGCTGGCGAAGCGTTCGACAAGACCGCCAAGCTGATGGGGCTGGATTATCCGGGTGGCCCGCTGCTCTCCCGTCTGGCCGAGAAGGGCACCACCGGACGCTTCCACTTCCCCCGTCCGATGACTGACCGACCTGGGCTCGACATGAGCTTCTCCGGTCTCAAGACCTTTGCTGCCAACACCATCGCCGCCAATGGTGATGATGAGCAGACTCGCGCCGATATCGCTCGGGCGTTTGAAGATGCGGTGGTCGATACCTTGGCCATCAAGTGCCGTCGTGCCTTGAAAGAGACCGGTCTTAAGCGTCTGGTGGTCGCCGGTGGTGTCAGTGCCAACCGTCATCTGCGTGCCCAGCTGGCAGAATTGATGGAGAGCCTCAAGGGTGAGGTGTTCTATCCGCGCACCGAATATTGCACCGATAATGGCGCCATGATCGCCTATGCCGGTATGCAACGCCTGAAAGCGGGCGTGTTCGAACCGCTGGCGGTCAAAGCCGTGCCGCGTTGGCCGCTGGATACCCTGGATCCGGTCTGATCCAAAGGATCCCGCCTTCTGGCGTGGTGGTGAGTACCATGGTGGCCTACTGCTCCTGCAATCCGGCAGCGGTGGTTATAGCGCCGTTGGCACGCTGTTGTGGTGTCTGCTGTCGCCGTGGTTGAGCCACCCGGATAAGAGGTCAGGTCTCTTGCTGGCAGACAGCCAAGCACAGAGTAAAGAGATAAAAAAATCCCCGCCAACTGGCGGGGATTTTTGTTTGGTAATCGGCAGGCGATAGGATTACAGCAGGATGCCGCCGAAGAAGAAGCCCAGCGCCACGGCGATGGCGATGGTGGCGGTGCCCGGTACGAAGAAGGGGTGATTGAAGACCGCCTTACCGATACGGGTGGAGCCGGTGTCGTCCATCTCTACCGCGGCCAGCAGGGTCGGGTAGGTCGGCAGTACGAACAGGGCGCTCACGGCTGCGAAAGAGGCAATCGCAGTCAGCGGGCTGACACCCAGTGCCAGTGCGGCAGGCATCAGGGCCTTGGTGGTGGCGCCTTGTGAATAGAGCAGCATGGCAGCGAAGAACAGCACCACGGCCAGCAGCCAGGAGTACTGGTTCAGCAGGTCGCCAGCGATCAGCTGGATGGTGTCCATGTTGCCTTTCACGAAGACGTTACCCAGCCAGGCGACACCCAGTACGCAGATACAGGCGGACATACCGGACTTGAAGGTCGGCATGTTGGTGACCTGGGTGGCGTCTAGTTTGCACACCAGGGTCATGATGGTGGCCGCGGCCAGCATGATGCCCATGATGGCGCCGTCACGGGGGATCGGCGGGTTGGTGATCAGGCCCACTTTACCGGAGATGGCAGTGGCATAAGCCATGACAGCAACGATGGCGGCGATGAAGATCCAGACCGACAGCTTGGCGTACGGTTTGATCTCGAGCTTGGTAGTACCACGCAGTTTGATCAGCCCCTTGGCTTTACGCTCCAGATAGACTTCGTCCTGCTCCAGCGGCTTGCCCATCATGTTGGCAATGAAGGCGCCCAGGATACAGGCCAGGAAGGTAGAGGGGATGCAGATGGCCAGCAGGGTCAGATAATCAACACCAAACGGCTCGAGCATGCCGGAGAAGGCAACCACAGCGGCAGAGATCGGGGAAGCTGTGATGGCGATTTGGGAGGCGACAACCGCGATGGAGAGCGGACGGGATGGGCGGATCCCTTGCTCTTTGGCCACTTCAGCGATCACCGGCAGGGTGGAGAAGGCGGTATGACCGGTACCGGCCAGCATGGTCATCAGGTAGGTGACCACCGGGGCGGCGAAGGTGATGTATTTGGGGTTCTTGCGCAGCGCTTTTTCTGCTAGGAAGACCAGATAGTCCATCCCGCCAGCCAGTTGCATACAGGCGATGGCGCAGATGACGGACGCGATGATCATGATCACATCCCAAGGGATGTAGCTGACCAGTTGATCGCTCGGGATGGGCATGCCCAGACCCCACGTCAATACCAGTACCCCCAGACCACCGGCAAAGCCGATGCCGATGCTGCCTATCCGGGCCCCCAGATAGATAGCGGCGAGCACGACAAGTAACTCGATTCCAATCATAGCGATAACTCCATTTTTTAGTTTTTTGGTTTTTATTTGGCAAAAAGCCAATTCCCGATCGGGCTGGGGATAAAGACCAATCGGGAACTGACTTTATGGGCCGGGAAGATCCCGGCCCACACTCGCTTATACGGCAGCTTCGCGGGTGAAACGCTTGGCTTTGTATTGCGGGTTCATCAGGTTCTCGATGGAGAGAATTTCGTCCAGCTGCTCGGCGCTCAGCAGACCGCGCTCAAGAACGACTTCACGGACGTTCTTGCCGGTCTGGGCACAGATCTTGCCGACGATATCCCCTTCGTGGTGGCCGATGAAGGGGTTCAGGTAGGTCACGATACCGATGGAGTTCAGCACGTGATTCATGCAGATTTCCGGGTTGGCGGTGATACCTTCCACGCACTTCTCGCGCAGGGAAATACAGGCTTTTTCCATCAGGCTCAGGGATTCGAACATCGCCTGACCAATCACCGGCTCCATGACGTTCAGCTGCAGCTGACCGGCTTCGGCGGCGAAGGTGATGGTGATGTCGTTACCGAATACCTTGAAGCAGGATTGGTTGACCACTTCCGGGATAACCGGGTTGACCTTGGCCGGCATGATGGAGGAACCGGCCTGCATTTCCGGCAGGTTGATCTCTTTCAGTGCAGTGCGCGGGCCGGAGGAAAGCAGACGCAGGTCGTTACAGATCTTGGACAGCTTCATGGCCAGACGCTTGATGGCGCCGTGCAGCATGACGTAGGCGCCACAGTCGGAGGTCGCTTCGATCAGGTCTTCTGCCGGCACATAGGCACGACCGGTGATCTCGGCCAGACGCTTGATAGCCAGTGCAGAGTACTCGGGCGGAGTGTTCAGACCGGTACCGATGGCGGTCGCCCCCAGGTTCACTTCCAGCAGCAGCTCCTGGCAACGCTTGATGGATTTGATCTCTTCGCGCAGGGTGACGGCGAAGGCGTGGAACTCTTGACCCAGGGTCATCGGAACCGCATCTTGCAGCTGGGTACGGCCCATCTTCAGGATCTTCTTGAATTCTTCTGCTTTGGCATCAAAAGCGGCAATCAGTGCTTCCAGAGCATGCAGAGTCACGTCAGTGCTGTTGACCACAGCAACGCGGAAACCGGTCGGGTAAGCATCGTTGGTGGACTGGCACTTGTTGACGTGGTCGTTCGGGTTGATGACGTCGTAACGGCCTTTCTCCAGACCCATGATTTCCAAGGCGATGTTGGCCAGTACTTCGTTAGTGTTCATGTTGACGGAGGTGCCGGCGCCTCCCTGGTAAACGTCGACCGGGAACTGGTCGAAGCATTTGCCTGTGTTCAGCATCAGGTCGCAGGCTTCTACGATCTTGTCAGCAATTTCAGGACGGATGGTACCGAGCTCGCCGTTTGCCAGTGCAGCAGCTTTCTTGGTCAGCACCATACCGCGGACAAATTCCGGAACGTCAGAAATCTTCTGAGAGCTGATCTTGAAGTTCTCGACAGCGCGCAGGGTGTGCACACCGTAGTAGAGATCATTGGAAACTTCTTTGGTGCCCAGCAGGTCTTCTTCAATGCGGACGTTCTTGATGTCGCTCATTGTAATGCCTCAGAAATCAGATAAATGGAAAAATCCTCACCGAGTGGTCGCGAGTTCCTTGCGCACAGCTCATCCTGAAGCACCACACATCGAGTGGGGCGGTAGGGAGAGTGACCTCCCGAAAAACTAATCAATATACTACTCCAATTGAGGTATCGGTTATTAGAGGTGGATCACTAAATTTGCGACATTTTCAAATTACTTTGAGGAAAGTACACATATGTTATGAAGTTTTTATCGTGATGATTTTTATATATTTTTGTGACTTTTTGCTGGTTTTTTAGATTGCTGATGACGTAGGAGTCAGTTGACCAACTTGAAAAAGGGGGGACGGCCCCCATTTATTCAGGGCAGAAAGTGGTGATGACGGGGCGGCAAAATCGCCTCCGGCCATCGTTGGATGGGCGCCACTTTTTCTCAATTTACCGGTGCTGGAGTGGATATGGGCAAGTTGTTTTTGTTGTTGGTGGGTCTGGTTGTGCTGGAGCTCACCGTGATGATCGAGGTCGGCTCGGTAATCGGGGCGCTGCCGACTGTCGGCTTGCTCATACTGACTGCGGTATTGGGCTCCTCGCTGGTGCGCAGTGAAGGGATCAAGACCCTGTTCAGCGCCCAGCAAAAGATGCAGATGGGCGAGATGCCGGGCCGCGAGGTGATGGGGGGCATGATGCTGGCGTTGGCGGGCCTGCTGCTGATTATCCCGGGTTTCGTGACCGACATTTTCGGTGTGCTGTTGCTGCAACCCTGGCTGCGCAACAAACTGGCTGACAAGCTGATCGGCAGCAGCCAGTTCCGGATGCAGATGGGCGGTTTCCAGCGTACTCAATCGCCGTTTGGCAACGCACCGTCCGATGATCATCTGGGGAACGCCAAGCAGGGCGGCACCACCATCGAAGGCGAATTTGAGCGCAAAGAGTGAGCGTAAAGAGTAATCGACGAAACGAAAACCCGAGGTGAGTGACTGAATCAGGGTTTACCCTGATGGCACAACGCCTCGAAGCGGTGTCGGGCATACCACCATGCGAGGGTGCCCGCCGCCAGATTGGCCAGCAAGATCCCCAGATATATCCCCTGTTCTCCTCCCAGCTTTGCCCCCAGCCAGGCTCCTGGCAACAGAAAACCAAACAGCCGCAATCCGTTGAACAAAAACGAGATACTGGATGCTCGCACGCCATTGAGTGCCGAGGCCAGCAGCATCACCATGCCCTGAAAGCCGTAACCGATCGGCACCAGATGCAGATAGAGAATGATGAGGCGAATGACCTGCGGATGATCGCTGAACAGATTGGCGATGAGTGGCGCCAGTAGCCAGGTCAGGCCATAGATGGCGAGCTGGAACAGCAACGCAAACCTCATGCAGCTTTGCAGCGCAGCCTTGGCGCGGGCCGGATTGCCAGCGCCGCAGTTTTGCGAGATGAAAGGGGCCAGTACGGAGGCGAGGGCCATCATCACAATTAGCAACAGCGCCTCGACCCGCGATGCGGCGCCGTAAGCGGCTACCACCTCGGTACCCAGGCCAGCAAAGATCGTCATCAGCACCGCATTGGCCAAGGGGTTGAGCATATTGGTAAAAGAGGCGGGGACGGCGACATGGAGTAACGCCCGCCAGTGGGACAGCAACCGGGCCCGCGGCGAGAGGCGCCACAGCAGCAAGCCTTCCCGATGACGCAGGATATAGAGGCTGACCAGCATCGCCATCAACCAAGAGATAGAGGTGGCGATGGCGGCCCCGCGGATCCCCCACTCGGGAAAGGGGCCGATGCCGAAGATCAACAGAGGATCCAGTACTCCGTTGACCAACCCGGCTACGGCCATCACCAGACTGGGGGTTTTGGTATCGCCGGTCGCCCGGATGGCGGCATTGCCCACCATGGGCAGCACCAGCATGGGGACTGTGAGATACCAGATCAGCATGTAGTCATGGATGAGGGAGATAAGCTCGGCACTGGCCCCCAGCAGAGTAAACAGGGGTTTGATGGTGAGAGCGCCCCCCGCGGAGAGCAGGGCCACCATGATCACCGCCAGAAACAGGCTGTCGGTGGCGAGATGGGCCGCCTCATCGTGTTTGCCCTGCCCCAGGGTATGACCGATCACCGCTGACAATCCGGCGCCCAATCCCATCGCCAGCGAGGTAACCACAAAAGTGACGGGAAAGGTAAAACTGATGGCGGCCAGAGCTTCGGTTCCCAGCATACCGATAAAAAAGGTATCGACCAGATTGAAGGCCAGAATGGCGATGATGCCGAAGATCATGGGGCCCGTCATCTGGCGCAGTACGACCGGAATAGGGGCAGTCAACATGGGGTTGGTGCGGGTCAAGGGCTCGTCTCTACAGCTGGCTTTGAAGGTTCTGGCATCGAAAACGGGCGGCTTGAACCGACCTTGCACCAGGGTGCAGACATGGCTGAACCATCGAAGATGTTTATAGTACGTGAAAAAATTTTTTTTGTATTTGCCCTTGAAGGGTTAGCAACTCTGCCCCACATCAGGGACATATCTAATTTGGCCTGGAACGGCCATTCCTCAAAGCAACAATGAGACTCATTTTGGGAGAGTTATCGATGAAAATTCGTCCACTGCACGACCGCGTCATCATCAAGCGCATCGAAGCTGAAGCCAAATCTGCCGGCGGTATCGTATTGACGGGTACCGCGGCCCAGAAGTCCACCCGTGGTGAAGTGCTTGCCGTGGGGACTGGTCGCATCCTGGATAATGGCGAAGTCAAAGCGCTGGCCGTGAAGGTTGGTGACAAGGTGATCTTCAACGAAGGCTACGGTGTGAAGACCGAGAAGCTGGATGGTCAGGATGTCCTGATCCTCTCCGAAACCGACATTCTGGCGATTGTCGAAGAGTAATCCATCCTCCTTTTTCCCCGAATTGATTTAAGGATTGAAGAAAAATGGCTGCTAAAGACGTTAAGTTTGGTAACGAAGCTCGCATCAAGATGCTGGAAGGCGTCAACATTCTGGCCGATGCCGTCAAGGTGACCTTGGGTCCGAAAGGCCGCAACGTGGTGCTGGACAAGTCCTTCGGCGCCCCGACCATCACTAAAGATGGTGTATCTGTTGCGCGCGAAATCGAGCTGGAAGACAAGTTCCAGAACATGGGCGCCCAGATGGTCAAGGAAGTGGCTTCCAAGGCGAACGATGCTGCGGGTGACGGTACCACTACTGCAACCGTTCTGGCTCAGGCCATCGTCAACGAAGGTCTGAAAGCCGTTGCCGCCGGTATGAACCCGATGGATCTGAAGCGCGGTATCGACAAGGCAGTGGTGGCTGCCGTTGCCGAGCTGCAGGCGCTGTCCCAGCCGTGTGCTGACAGCAATGCCATCGCTCAGGTGGGCACCATCTCCGCCAACTCCGACGAGAAAGTGGGCAAGCTGATTGCCGAAGCCATGGACAAAGTGGGTCGCGATGGCGTCATCACCGTTGAAGATGGTCAGGGTCTGGAAGATGAGCTGGCAGTTGTTGAAGGTATGCAGTTCGACCGCGGCTACCTGTCCCCCTACTTCATCAACAAGCAAGAGACCGGTTCCGTTGAACTGGACGACCCGTTCATCCTGCTGGTTGACAAGAAAGTCTCCAACATCCGCGAAATGCTGCCGGTGCTGGAAGGTGTTGCCAAAGCGGGCAAACCGCTGTTGATCGTTGCCGAAGACGTAGAAGGCGAAGCCCTGGCGACTCTGGTGGTCAACACCATGCGTGGTATCGTGAAAGTGGCAGCCGTCAAGGCGCCTGGCTTCGGTGACCGTCGCAAGGCCATGCTGCAGGATATCGCCGTACTGACTGGCGGTACCGTCATCTCTGAAGAAGTTGGCATGGAGCTGGAAAAAGCGACGCTGGAAGATCTGGGTCGTGCCAAGCGCATCGTCATCACCAAAGAGAACACCACCATCATCGATGGCGTGGGCGATGCCGGTGTGATCGAAGGTCGTGTTGCCCAGATCCGTCAGCAGATCGAAGAGACCTCTTCCGACTACGACCGTGAGAAGCTGCAAGAGCGCGTAGCCAAGCTGGCTGGCGGTGTTGCCGTGATCAAGGTTGGCGCTGCCACCGAAGTCGAGATGAAAGAGAAAAAAGCCCGTGTGGAAGATGCCCTGCACGCTACCCGCGCCGCCGTTGAAGAAGGCGTGGTTGCCGGTGGTGGTGTTGCTCTGGTTCGCGTTGCTGCCAAACTGGCTGGTCTGCGCGGTGACAACGAAGACCAGAACGTCGGTATCAAGGTTGCCCTGCGCGCCATGGAAGCCCCACTGCGTCAAATCGTCATCAACGCCGGTGAAGAAGCCTCCGTCATCGCCAACGCGGTGAAGAATGGTGAAGGCAACTTCGGTTACAACGCTTACACCGAGCAGTATGGCGACATGCTGACCATGGGTATCCTGGATCCGACCAAGGTCACCCGCTCTGCCCTGCAGTTCGCCTCTTCTATCGCCGGCCTGATGATCACCACCGAGTGCATGGTGACCGAGCTGCCGAAGAAAGATGCTCCAGCCATGCCTGATATGGGTGGCATGGGTGGCATGGGCATGATGTAATCATCATCCCGGCTCTGTTTGAGAAACGGCTCGCCTTGGCGGGCCGTTTTTTTATATCTGACTAAACTGAGTCTGTTGATAGCAGAAAAGTGTAAGGGGGAAAGATGAAGGTGCTTGGATGGATAACTCTGCTGTTTGCATTGATTGCCATGCCGCTTGTGGCTGCCGAGGCCCTCAAGGGGCCTGTGATCTTGAAAGTAAGCGGCAATATCAGCTCCCCAGATGAGGTGGACGGCAAAGTGCTTTTTGACTTGGCCACGCTGCAGGCGTTGCCGCAATATGAGATAGTCTCCAGCAACCCTTGGGTTGATAAACCTCACAAGTACAGAGGGCCCAAGGTGGCGGATGTGCTGGCCGCAGTGGGGGCTAATGGCAAGAGCATAACCCTGACAGCATTGAACAGTTTCCAGATCCGCATCAATTGGGACAAAGTTGCCAAGTATAACCCTATTCTTGCTTGGGAAGATGACGGGGTAGCCATGAGGGTCCGTGACAAGGGGCCGCTCTGGTTTATGTTGCCTCTTGATCAATATCCGGAGCTGAAGCGCTCTGAATATACCGACATGATGATTTGGCAGCTGGATCTGATAGATATTCAACACTGATAAAAGAGTCACGGGAGCACGGGGTGAAAGGAAAGACTAGGGCGTGGCCACTGCTCGTCATTCTGTATGTATCCATCCTGTCGTTTACCGGGAGCACCCTTTATTGTCTGGTTCAGCTCCAGAATGCGACCAGAGCGATGGAGAAATATACCTATGATGTCTCCTGGGCGCTGATGCAGCTGCAGCTCGAGTTGGGGCGTTTCCTCAGTGCTGTAGAGGTCTACCATTATGGTGGAATAGAGTACAATGACCTGATGTTGCGCTATGACATTCTTTGGAGCAGAACCCCCATCCTGTTGAGCGGTCAGTTGCGTAAAAGCATGCAGGATAAGCAGAAAACCTTGCGCTTGGTGCAACTGATTGAAAACAACATTCGCGATATAGAGCCTGTCATTACCAAGCTGCAGAGCGGAGACTCTGTCTACCAGCAAATAATGATGCGCCTGGTCCCCTTGCAGGAGCCTTTATCCTATGCACTAGCTTCCGTTATGCAGAAGAACATCAACATCTACTCAGAGAATGATCGCCATTTTGGTCAATTGCGTAATGCTCTGCTGTTGATGGTGTCGGGGTTGGTTATCTCGGTTTTACTCCTTAGCTCGCTTCTTGTATATGAAGCTCGACGTCACTTTAGGGCAGCAAGGCGTGACCCGTTGACGGGTCTCTCCAATCGGGTGGCATTGCTGGAACGGATGGAGCTCTGTGCCACTCAGGAGGTACCTTTCGGATTGGTATTGGTCGATATCAACGACTTCAGAGATATCAACAGCAAGTTTGGTTATGATGCGGGCGATTTTTTGCTCAGTGAATTGGCCAGACGGATCAGATTGCTCTGTGAAGAAGGGGAGTGGAGTGGTCGGTTGGGTGGCGATCAATTTGCCATTATCCAGCGTGGTAGCAGCGATCTGCGTCAGGTCAGGGAGCTGGTAGCGCGACTGCTGCACGTTCTGAAGCAAGATATCGTCTATGATAACTATCCCTTCCGGCTCGAGGTGGGGATCGGGATTGCCTTCTATCCGATGGACAGCGATAAAACACAGGAGTTATTGAGTCGTGCGGAACAGGCTCTGTTCCATAGCCGCAAGACCCATGTCCCCTATGTAATTTACGATAACTCCCTGCTCAACGAGACGGCGCGGCGCAAACATCTGGCGTCGGACATGATCATGGCGCTGGAACACAATGCGCTGGAACTCTATTACCAACCTATCGTCAATCTCGAAAGTGGCCGCTGCGAAGCTGTCGAGGCTCTGCTGCGCTGGCGGCATCCTGAGCTCGGTTTCATTCCGCCAAACGAAGTGATTATGGTGGCTGAGGAGTTCCAGCTTGCCGAACGGGTTGGCAGCTGGGTGCTGAACACCGCTTGCGAGCAGCTCTATCAGTGGCACCAGCTTGGTATGGTTGATCTGCAAATGTGTGTGAATATCTCGCCAGGCATGTACCAGCGTAATTTGCTCAAACTGGTGGCCAAGGCATTGATGGAGCACCACTTGCCTGCCCGTAGCCTGGTCTTGGAGGTCACGGAAGATACTACCATGCGCGAAGTGAAGAACTCGCTGCAACTGATGCAGGATCTCAATCAGCAGGGGGTACTGCTGGCATTAGACGATTTTGGGACTGGTTATTCCTCTTTGAGTTATCTGCAAAAGTTACCGGTCAGCAAGGTGAAGATCGACCGCTCCTTTATACAGGGCATTGACACTTCAATAGAGGCATCCGAACTGGTCGCCAATATTTGCCGGATGGGGTCCATGCTGGGCAAGAGTCTGGTGTGTGAAGGGATTGAGACACAGGCCCAGTTGGATGTGCTGCGATCCCTGACCGATATCCACTTGTATGGACAGGGATATCTGTTCAGCCGACCAGAGCAGGCGGAGAAAATCTATCAAACCTTGCTGGAGATGGAGGAGCTTTGGCTGGCGCGTCAACAATCCGAAATGGCTTATATGAGTTGAGAGGGGGCTTGCCTGTCAGCTGCCTCCAGAATGTGTGATTTAGCTCGAAGTTTCTTCTTTTTGTTTGTTGTTTGAACGGTTGTGCGGTTTTTTCAAAAAAATATGCAAATTAACCTTGCCAGAAAGAATCTGTTCCCTATAATGCGCCTCCATTGACAGGGCAAGCGGCAACGCAAACAACCTCGTCGGTAACCTCGAAAAGCCTTTGAAAATAAGGCTTGACTCGAGAAGGCGGTTGAGTAGAATTCAACTCCCGCAGCAACACATTGTTGCGTCGCTCTTTAACAATTTGAATCAAGCAATCTGTGTGGGCACTCACAGCATCG
>NZ_JAAKRF010000034.1:0-44765 GCF_049173005.1 Aeromonas sp. 602658
GTGACGATACCGGGCAGCGCGATGGGCAGCACCAGCAACAGCGACACCACCTCCTGACCGAAGAAGCGGCTGCGGGCAATGGCCCCTGCCGCCAAGGTGCCGAGGATCATGGCTGCCAGCGTCGCCAGCCCCGCTACCTCCAGCGACAACTGGATAGCACGCCACACATCGGGGCGATTGAGGGTCACCTCGAACCATTTGAGGGTGAGCCCGGGGGGCGGAAACTGGTAACTCTTGCTCTCGCTGGTGAAGGCGTAGAGGAAGATAAACAGAATGGGAAAGTGCAGGAACAGAAGGCCACCGATGGCGGCGTACTTGAGCAGACCCGAAGGGCGCTCTCCCTGACTGCTCACTGAGCTAGCTGACATGAAGGCCTCCTTGCTGCCGGTTCAGAGCGAGATGGTCAAAGCGCATCAAAAGCCCCCAGTCGTTTCGCAATCGCCAGATAGATGGCGATGATAAGGATCGGCACCAGCGAGAAGGCGGCGGCAAAGGGCAAGTTGCCCGCCGTCCCCTGCTGCATGTAGACCACCTGACCGATATACATGGTCGAGTTGCCGATGATGCCGGGGATGATGTAATCACCTAGGGTCAGCGAGAAGGTGAAAATGGAGCCCGCCACCACACCGGGCAACGCCAGCGGCAGGATCAGGTTGCGAAAGGTCTGGGCGGGTGTCGCCCCCAGATCGCTGCTCGCCTCCAAGAGGGATCGCGGAATACGCTCCACCGCCGCCTGAATGGGCAGGATCATGAAGGGCAGCCAGACATAGACGAACACGATAAAGGTGCCGAGCCGCGAGAAGGAGAGCGACGGGCCACCGATCACCGGCAGGGAGAGGATGGCATCGAGCAGCCACTCCAACCCCATGGTGTCGGCCAGCCAGCTCACTACCCCCTCCTTGGCCAAGATCAGCTTCCAGGCGTAGACCCGCACCAGATAGCTGGACCAGAGCGGCAGCATGATCCCCACATAGAACAGCGCCCGGGTCTTGCCACTGGTGTAGCGCGCCATGTAGTAGGCAACCGGAAAACCGAGCAGGGCGCAGGCCAGGGTCACCAGCAGCGACATGCCGACGGTGCGGCCGATCACATCCAGATTCTCCGGCCGTAGCAGGGCGACGAAGTTTTGCAGCCCCAGCTCGTGGCGCACCTGACCGCTGAACTCGTCCAGCCCGAACAAGGAGTTGGAGAGCAGCATCAGCAAGGAGCCGACATAGATGATGCCGAGCCACAGCAGCGGCGGCCCCAGCAGGATCGCCAGCAGCAGGCCGGGCCGACCATAGAGCAGGGTCGAGAGGCGCCGCAGCGGCCTGAAACGGGCAGGTTCGGGCTGATGGTTCATGGCAAGACTCGCACTGTGAGGGGCACTCATGGCTGCGCCCCCTGATGGGCGCCGCTCAGGCGATGGATGGCCTGCTCCGGCCAGCTGAGGCTGACCCTGCTGCCACGGGCCAGACGGGCCTGCCCCTCATTGGGGTGGTTGACGATGATCTCGAGCTGCTCCCCGAGATCAACCCGATAACGGACGAAGGGACCCAGATACTCCACCTCGCGGATCTCCCCCGACCAGCCCGGCGTGCCCGCCTCAGCGAGCCGGATCCGCTCCGGGCGCACCATCATCTGGCTGCCGTCACCGCACAGCCGTCTGGCCTGCTCCCCTTCGAACAGATTGACGGTACCGACGAAGCGGGCCACAAACGGCGTCGCCGGAGCGTCGTAGATGGTATCGGGCGCAGCGATCTGCTCGATCTTGCCCTGACTGAAGATGCAGATCCGGTCGCTCATGGAGAGCGCCTCCTGCTGATCGTGGGTAACGAAGATAAAGGTGATGCCAAGCTGGCGTTGCAGCGCCTTGAGCTCAAGCTGCATCTGCTCGCGCAGCTTGAGATCGAGGGCCCCCAACGGCTCATCCAGCAGCAGGATGCGTGGCTGGTTGATGAGGGCTCGGGCGATGGCGATGCGCTGGCGCTGGCCGCCGGAGAGCTGGCTTGGGCGGCGCTTGCCGACCCCGGGCAGTCGCACCAGCTCCAGCATCTCATCCACCTTGCGGTAACGCTCCGCCTTGGCGACCCCCTTGAGCATCAGGCCATAGCCGATGTTGTCGCGCACATCCATGTTGGGAAACAGGGCATAGTCCTGAAACACGGTGTTGAGGTTGCGATCATAGGGCGGCACGGTGGAGCAGGGTTCGCCAAACAGGCGGATCTCCCCGTCGCTCGGGTACTCGAAGCCCGCGATCATCCGCAGGCAAGTGGTCTTGCCGGAACCGCTCGGCCCCAGCAGGGTAAAGAATTCCCCGGAGGGGATCTGGAAAGAGATGTCATCGACCGCCTTCACCTCGCCATAGTGGCGGCTGACCCGGTCAAATTGTACGGCGTTCATGGGGCATCCTTGTCTGTGCTGGGATGGGCCGGACTCCTGTCCGGCCCGCTTGATTATCCGCTCTCGGCAGTCGTGCAGAGGAGGCGCAGCTCCCCTGCCGTTGGCAAGGTGGCAGCGGTTCCGACCACCTTGATCACCCCGCCTTAGCGGCCGCCCAGAATGGCGATATAGTCGGAAACCCAGCGGTAATAGGGCACGCAAGTTCCCTGGCTCTTGCACTGGGAGACCGGAGTGCGCCAGAAACGAACCCGATCGAAGTTGTCGATACCGTTGGTTTTGCACCCGGTAGGGCCCAGCAGGGCATTGCCCTCACAGGCGGCAGGTACCACAGGCACCGAACCAAACCAGGCGGCGAGATCTCCCTGCAACTTGTTGCTCAGGGAGTGCTCCAGCCACTTGTAAGCGCAGGTGAGGTTCTTGGCATCGCTGTGCACCATGCTGGTATCGGCCCAACCGGTGACGCCCTCTTTGGGCACAGTGGTGGCGATAGGTTGCTTGTCGGCGATCAGGGCGTTGGCCTGGAACGGCCAGGAGCCTGACGCGACCACCCCTTCGTTCTTGAAGTCATCGATTTGAACGAAAGCATCATGCCAGTAGCGTCCCACCAGCTGGCGCTGCTTGCGCAGCAGATCGAGGGAGGCCTTGTACTGATCCTCGTTCAGCTCGTAAGGATCCTTGATGCCCAGGGCAGGCTGATGGGTCATCAGATAGAGGGCGGCATCGGCGATGTGGATCGGGCCGTCAAAGGCCTGCACCCGCCCCTTGTTGGATTTGCCATCCGCCAGAGTCTGCTCCTCGAACACCACGTTCCAGGAGTCCGGTGCCTTGGGGAACACCTTGGTGTTGTACATCAGGATATTGCCGCCCCACTGGTAGGGCACGCCGTAGTGCTTGCCATCCACAGTGTGCCAGGGGGCATTTTGCAGCCGGGGATCAATCTTGCTGTAGCTCGGGATGAGCGCCAGATTGAGCGCCTGCACCTTGCCACCGGCAATCAGACGCAGACTGGCATCGCCGGAGGCGGTCACCAGATCGAAGCCCCCCTCGTTCATCAAGGCCACCATCTCGTCCGAGGTGGCCGCCGTCTTGACGCTCACCTTGCAGCCGGTCTCTTTCTCGAATCCGGTCACCCAGTCGTAGTTCTTGTCGGTCTCGCCACGCTCAACGTAGCCAGCCCAGGCCACGATATTGAGCTGGCCTTCACCCTTGCCGAGCTCGGTCGGGGCAGCCTGGGTCTGGCCTGCCAGCAGCGCCGGAACAAGAGCCAGCATCAGAGGGGTCAATTTCATCATGCACTCCTTGCATTGTGTTGACTTGCATCAGGTGAAGGAACGCCACCATGGGCGTTAACATCCTGTTAACCAGCAATGAGCTTAGGGGAGTGGCAATACGATGAATATTTCAATTTTTGGTGGCTCAGGTATCAGCTAAATCGATATCGAGTGCAGATGAATCTGATTTTTGGTGGCTACCCCGCAAGAGATGGCTAGCGATGGAGCGCCTGACGGGCCCGCAACCGGCTCTGATCCCGCGCAATATCGATAAATTCCCGCGCCGTCCAATCCAGCCGAGAACCACGGCGCCACACCAGCCCGATATCGATGGCGGGAATGGGCTCCTTAATGGGGCGCGCCTCGACCCGCTCCTGCTCCAGCGACCAGGGGCGATAGGCAAAATCGGGCAACAGGGCGACCCCGAGCTGGCTCGCCACCAGACTGCGCACAGCCTCCACCGATGCGGTGCGCAGCACGATACGGGGGGAGATGCCGTAGCGACGCAGGCCGCCACCGATGATCTGATCGAGCTGATCGGCGGTCAGCGAGATCATCGGCTCCTCCCCTAGCGCGGTGAGCGAGAGGGTCGACTCGGCGCAGAGCGGGTGGTTGGCGGCCAGCCAGAGCCGCAGCGGCGAACGGGTCAGCAATTCGGTATCAAACGCCTCTTGCCGGATGGTGCGGTTGGTCATCAGGATCCCCACATCCACCTCGCCGTTGACGATCTGGTGCTCAAGGAAGGGCTGTTCATCCTCCTTCACCTCGATCTGTACCGCCGGAAAGGCGCGGCGAAAGCGGCCAAGCGCCTCTGAGAGGTAGTAACCCGCCACCAAGGTGGTCACACCGATAGTGAGCCGTCCCTGATCCTGCTGGGCTACTGCTTTGAGGGAGTGGCTCGCCTCGGTCATGGCGCCGAGAATGCGGCGGGCGTGGAGCAAAAACTGGTGCCCCTGAGTGGTGAGGGTGACGCCGCGCGGATTGCGCTCGAATAGCGGGGCGCCGAGCTCGGTCTCCAGCTCGCGAATGGCGCTGGTGACCGCCGACTGGGAGATATGAAGCTCGGCTGCGGCACGGCTCACTGAAAAGCTGTCGGCCACGGCCACAAAATAACGGATCTGGCGAAAGGTAAAGTTCATCGGGCATCCTTGCCGATTGGTACGATGAGTGTGATTGGTAAGATTGACTGCCAGCTTAACCGTAAACGGGCGCCTCGCCAAAACCAGGCACTGCTGCCAACTCAATGATCTGCCGATTAAAACCATGCCCCTGTGGCTTGGCGAGCACGACAGAGGCATGGATCATCGCAGCAAGCTGCAGACAGGGCTATCAGGATTTGTTGAGGTACCCCGCCAGCTGGCCGATCAGCCGCTTGCGCAGCTCGCCGAGTTTGGGTTTCTCGTCCGCACACCAGGGCAGCGGGCGGCACGCCTCTATAGTACGCAGGCCAAGGCGAGCAGTGAGCAGCCCGGCCCCCACCCCTTGCGCCGCGCGGGCAGAGAGCTTGGCGGCAAACTCGGCGCCCAGCAAGTCCATCCCAACCTCGGTCACCAGCTCGGTGGCACCGGCGTAGAGCATGTTGCGAAACACCTGACGGATCAGACGTATGCGGCTCCAGTAGCCAAGTTCGATGGCGTAGACATCGGCGATATCCTCGATCATCCGCAGGTTGCGCCACAGCATCAGCATCATGTCGACGGTAGCGAGCGGGCTCAGCGCCACCAGCACGGCGGCCTCCCCCGACCATTTGGCCACCCGCGCCTGTGCCAGCTTGTCGCGCTCGGCGAGCACCAGCTGGCTATAGAGGGTCAGCACTTCCCGATCGCTGTGGCTCTCGTCGAGCTGGGCCAGCCAGGTTTGATACCCTTCGCGCCCCTTGTCGCCACTTTTGACCGCCAACCCTTCGCAAAAGGCCTGCCCCTGCCCGACTCCCTGATGAGCAAGCAGATCTTCTGCTCGCGAGCGCACATCCTGACGCCGCTTGAGGGTGCGCAGCCGCAGCCACTCGCGCCCCACCACGCTGGCGGTTCCCGCCGCCACCAACGCCGAGGCTGCCAGCCAGGCGCTCCCCCAGAGCGGGGTGGTGAGGAATTGATCGTAAAGGAAGGCGCCATATTGGCCCAACGAGAGCAAACCGACCGCCCCCAGCCCCCACGCCAGTAGCCGATGACGGCGACGCGGTTTAATGACGAGGGCGCTCTCCACCTCGGTGAACTCGTCCAGCTCATCGAGGCGTTCGAAACTTGCCTCCTCCAGCCGCTGAGCCGGTGCGGGCGGTCGCTCGTCACTGGCCACCGTCAAGGCAGGCTCAAGGATCACCTTGCCCTGCAGCGGTGGCCGCTCTTTTATCTGATCGTTCATCGCATTGTTCTCCTGTGCGCAGCCTTCGGCTCAGGTGCCAAGACCGCACACCGTTATTCGAGGTGATCCCCGAGCAGAAACTCCAGCGCTGCATCGAGCCGGATATGGGGCAGCGCCTGATGGGCGCTCATGGGCATGGGACGAAACGCCTGAAAATCAAAACCCTGACTGTTCCACCACTGTGCGGGGGGAATATGAGGCGGCACTTCACCCGGGAACAGCAGCAGCGGCTCACCGCTCAGACTGGTGCCACGGATGGCAGGGAACTCGCGGCCATTGGCCACCCCCTTGCCCACTTCCGTCGCCTTGATGGCGGCGAGCGCCAGACACTCGGTGGTGATCCCCTCAAAACGAGCCTGACCGCGACCGCTGCGTACCAGATGCTGCAGCAGGGAGACCATGGGCGCATGCTGTTCGGGGGTGACGTGATCGGCCTTGCTCGCCACAAACAGCAGCTTGTCGATACGGGGCGAAAAGAGCCGCCGCCACCAGTTGCTCTTGCCGTAAGCAAAGCTCTCCATGATGCGGGCGATGGCCTGCTGCATGTCGCCAAAGCTGGCCGCCCCGGCGTTAAGCGGCTGCAGGCAATCCACCAGCACGATCTGGCGATCAAAGCCGGCAAAGTGCTGCTCATAAAAACCCTGCACCAGATGCTGCTTGTACTGCTCGAAGCGCTGCTTGAGAGTGGCGTAAAGAGTGCCATCGGCGGGCTCGCCGACAGGCATCTCCCACACCCAGGGGACAAATTGCAGCATGGGGGCACCGGCATACTCCCCCGGCAAGACGAAGCGGCCGGGTTGAATAAGGTGCAATCCCAGCTCCTGTTTGCAGGCATGCAGATAGGCGGTGTAGCGCTCGGCAAGCTCAGCCACCGGCCGCTCTTCGAAGCGCTGATCGACCTGCCACCCGGGTGTCAGCCAGCTGGCGGCAAGTGCCTGCAGCTCTGGGCGACGAAGCTGCTCGCGCACCTGTTCGCTCCACTGCTCGTAGCTCATCTCAAGGAGCGGCAAGTCGAGCAGCCACTCCCCGGGGTAGTCCACCAGATCCACGTAGAGGGTGGAGATCTCCCCCAGATGCTTGCGCAGGGGATGACGGGTGCGATAACGGATTTCGAGGCGCACTTCGGCCACCCCGCGGGTGGGTTCGGGCCAGGCAGGTGGATCGCCAAACAGGGAGTCGAGGCCACGCTCGTAGGCAAAGGTGGGGATGTGGGCATTGAGCTGCGGCACCCGGCGGGCGCCGAGGATGCGCCCTTGACGCAGGGCATCCCACAACGGCAAACGGCCATCGATGGCCGCGTGTTCCAGCTGGTTAACCAGCGCCGTGATAAAGGCGGTTTTGCCGCTGCGAGAGAGGCCGGTCACCGCCAGCCGAATATGGCGATCCCGCACCCGGTTCACCACGTCGTTCGCCTTGTGTTGCAGGCGAGTCAACTTCTGTTCCAGTTTATTGAGTATCAAAGCTTGACCCGTTCTCCCTTGGTGGTTGCATCTGGATAGCTGGTGTCGATGGTGGATCATCACAGAAGATTCCACCATCGACATTGAGTGCTTTGGCAAGCACTACAGCTTGCGAAATTCCCGCTGCAGGGTGAACTCCCTGGAGGTCACCAGCTTCTCGATCCGCTGAACTCTGGGCTCCAGCGCGTCAAGTTCCTGCGCGATACGACCCAGCGCCTGATGAGGGGTGATCCCCGCCTGCCAGCTGCGCGCCTTCATCCGCACCTCGGCAAAGTCGGCATCCTCTTGCGAGTAGAGGGTGACCGGCTTTTTGTCGAGCAAGAACCAGGCTGCGACATAGGCGGTGAAGGTAATGAAACCGGCGAAGATAAGGCCACTGATGGCGAGCAGCCGCACGATCCAGGTCTCCACCCCGAAATACTCAGCCAAACCGGCACAAATCCCGGCTATCTTGCCACGCTGGGGATCACGATAGAGGTTACGCCCTTCACGACTGACACTGCTCATACCTTGTTCCTCCAACCGGGTACTTCCGCATCCAGAATCGACTCCAATACTGTGCCGACCCGCTCCGGCTTTCCGCCACGGTCATGGCATCTCTCATTGAAAACTGTCATACCTTGTTTCTCCAACCAGGGACCTCGGCATCCAGGATCGACTCCAGCGCACCCACTCGCTCCTGCATCTTCTCAGTGCGAGCCAGCAGCCCTTGCAGCTGTTCCCGCTCGCTATCAGCAAGACCGGCGCCAATCCGCCCCTTGGCACGATAGTGCAGCACCAGCCAGATGGGGGCTACCACCACCATGAAGACCACCATGGGAACCATCAATACGCCCAGCAGATCTTCCATCTGTTACTCCCCCTGTTTGCCTTCGCTTTTGCTGTCGCCCTGGCCCAGCTTCTGGCGCATCGCTTCCAGCTCGCGGCTTATCTGATCGTCCACTTCCAGCTCGGCAAACTGCTGCGCCAGCGCCTTGTCGGACTGTCCCAGATCGGCGCGCGCTTCCATTTCGTCGATGCGACGCTCCATCCGCTCAAACTTGCTCACCACCGCCTGGCTCTCGCCACGGGCTACCTGGCTCTGCACATTGAGACGGCTGCTGGCCGCTTCGGTGCGAATGGCCATCGCCTTTTGACGGGCGCGGGCATCTTCCAGCTTGGCTTCGAGCTGGCGGATCTCCTCACCCAGCTTCTCGATACCGCTGTCGACCGCCTGCTGCTCGCGGTAGAGGGTCTCTGACAACTCGGTCTGTTTCTTCTTCTCGATAAGGGCGGCGCGGGCCAGATCTTCACGTCCCTTGGTCAGGGCTAGCTCGGCCTTGGCTTGCCACTCGTCGACCCGCTCCTGATGACGGGCGACCTGACGACCAATCTCTTTCTGGCTGGCGAGGAAGCGGGCCAGATTGGAACGCTCCTTGACCAGCTCGTCCTCCATCTCCTGGATGATCAGGCGCACCATCTTCTGGGGATCTTCTGCCTTGTCGAGCAGGGCCGTCAGGTTGGAATTGATGATGTCGGCCAGACGGGAAAAAATACTCATGATTGCACTCCTGTTATTGGCATGGCGTTGTTTCTCCATTGACAATGGCAACTTGTGTGCCAATCTGGAACAAAATTTAACTTGTTGATTTATATGGGGCAGAATAGCCGAATTGCAAGATGCCTCGCGCAAGTGATGATTAAAATCACCAACTTTTGGTAAGATTGACCAGCTTTTACAACTGACAGGGATCACTATGACCACGGCCACGGAAAGCCTGCTGGGGGAATCCAACGCATTTCTCGAGATCATTGAGCAGGCCTCACGGCTCGCCCCGCTGCGCAAACCCGTGCTGATCATCGGTGAGCGGGGGACGGGCAAGGAGCTGATCGCCCACCGCCTACATTATCTCTCGGCGCGCTGGGATCAAAGCTTTGTCACCATCAACTGTGCCACCCTGAGCGAGAGCCTGCTGGAAACCGAGCTGTTCGGTCACGAAGCGGGATCATTTACCGGTGCAGCCAAGCGCCATCAGGGCCGCTTCGAGCGGGCCGATGGCGGCACCCTCTTCCTCGACGAGCTGGCCACCACCAGCGCCAGGGTGCAGGAGAAGTTGCTGCGGGTCATCGAATATGGCGAGTTCGAGCGGGTGGGTGGGGCCAAGCCCCTTAAGGTGGATGTGCGGCTGGTCTGCGCCACCAACGAGGATCTCCCTGCGCTGGCCGACAAGGGGCAGTTTCGCCACGATCTGCTCGACCGGCTCGCGTTTGATGTGATCACCCTCCCCCCCTTGCGGGAGCGGCGGGAAGATATCCTGATGCTGGCGGAGCACTTCGCCCACAGCATGACCCGGGAGCTGGGCTATCCGCTCTTTGCCGGTTTCTCGCGCAAGGCAACCCAGCTACTGCTGGATTACCACTGGCCGGGTAACGTGCGGGAGCTGAAGAACGTGGTGGAGCGCAGCATCTATCGTCAGGGCAATCCCCAACTACCGCTCTCGACCCTGGTGCTCAACCCGTTTGATTCCCCCTGGCGACCACAGGTCACGCAACCTGCGCAAGAGGCCCGAAGCGAGGTACAATCTGCATCCCCCCTCGCCTTGCCGCTCGATCTCAAGCAGGCGGTGGCGGAGTACGAGATTAATTTACTCAAGCAAGCGATGCAGCAATCCCAGTATAATCAGCGCAAAGCCGCTCAACTGCTGGCCTTAAGCTATCACCAGTTCCGTGGCATGCTACGCAAATATCAGCTGCTGGATGGCGATAACGATGCAGAACAAGAGTGAAGGAGCGCGGTTGATGCCGACTCCAGCAATACGCCAGCCTTCGCGCTGGCACATTTGTATCAAAACGTGCGTACAAAACCCCTATAAGAACATGGTTCAACAATGAGAATGCTCACACCCTTGCTGCTGGGTATGCTGGTGCTGGTCACCGGCTGCCAGAAGCAACCCGAGGCCTCCAAAACCGGACTCATCTATTGTGCTGAGGGATCCCCCCTCTCCTTCAATCCCCATGTTTCCAACTCCGGAGTGACACTGGATGCCAGTGCCCGTCCGCTCTACGACCGCCTGCTGGAGGTGAACCCCAACACCCTGGCGCTGGAGCCAGCGCTCGCCACCAACTGGCATGTCAGCGAGGATGGCCTCACCTATACCCTGACCCTGCGCAAGGGGGTGACGTTTCACCATACCCCCTGGTTCAAGCCCACCCGCACTTTCAATGCCGATGACGTGGTCTTCACCTATGCCCGCCAGCTTGACGAGCAGCACCCCTATCACAATGTGTCCGGCGGCGATTACCCCTACTTCTACAGCCTGGGGCAAGATCTGCTGATCAAGCGGGTGAGCAAGAAGGGGCCGCAGACGGTGGTATTCGAGCTGAACCAGCCGAACGCCTCCTTCCTCGCCACCCTGGCCAGTGACTATGCGGTGATCCTCTCCGCCGAATACGCCGAGCAGATGTTGCAGGCGGGCACGCCAGCCCTGCTGGATAGCCGCCCCATCGGCACCGGACCGTTCAGCTTCAAGGAGTATCGCCACAACGAGTTCATCCGCTATCTGCGCCACCCCGGCTATTGGGGCGGCGATGCCAAGATTGAACAGCTGGTCTACGACATCACCCCCAAATCCGCCAAACGGCTGGCCAAGCTGCTGACCGGCGAGTGCGACGTGATGAGCACCCCTTCCGCCAGCCAGCTCTCAGTGATCAAGCAAAATCCGGCGCTGAGCCTCTCGGTCCAGTCGGGGATGAACGTCGCCTTTTTGGCCCTCAATACCCGCAAGCCGCCGTTCAACAACGTCAAGGTGCGGCAGGCCATTGCCAGCGCCATCAATATCGACAACCTGCTGCAGGCGGTCTATTTCGATACCGGTCTGCCCGCCAACAGCCTGCTGCCGACCCTCTCATGGGGGTACAACCCCAGCCTGCCCGAGCGCAAACCCGATCTGAAACGGGCGCGCCAGCTGCTCAAGGAGGCGGGTCTGGAGAAAGGGTTCGAGATGCAGGTGCTGGTACAGCCGGACGCCCGCCCCTACAACCCGGATGCGGTCAAGACCGCCCAGCTGATCCGCAGCGATCTGGCCAAGGTCGGGATCAAGCTCAAGATCGTGCAACGGGAGTGGCCGGTGATCGAAGGCCGCCTCACCAAGGGGCAGTACGACAGCCTGCTCTCCGGCTGGATTGCCGACAACGCCGATCCGGACAACTTCTTCCGCCAGCTGCTGAGCTGCTCGGCAGTGGAGCGCGGCAACAACTACAGCCGCTGGTGCAGCCCGGCCTTCGATCAGTTGCTGGATGATGCGGTCACCACGCCCCAGCTCTCGTTCCGGCTGCGTAACTACTACTATGCCCAGACCCTGCTTAACGAACAGCTGCCGCTGATCCCGCTGGCGCACGCCTTGCGTACCCAGGTCAGCCGCAGCGACATCGAGGGGCTGACGCTGATGCCCTTTGGCGGCACCTCCTTCAACCAGGCTCACAGGGAGTAAGCATGCTTCTATACACCTTGCGCCGCATCAACCTGCTGCTTATCACTCTGCTGGCGCTGACCTTTGTCGCCTATCTGCTGGACTATCGGCTGATCGGCCATCAGCTCAGCTTCTGGAGCGGCTATCCCGACTTCCTGCGCCGCATTTTCGCAGGTGACCTGGGGCTCTCCAGCGTCTCCGGGCTGCCGGTGCTGGACGAGATCCGTCACTACTTCCCGGCGACCCTGATCCTCTGTCTGGCGGCGTTCGCCATCTCGCTGCTGGTGGGCATTCCTCTCGGCACCCTGGCGGCCCTGTCACAGGGCAAGACGCTGGATCTCTCCATCATGACTGCCGGTCTTATCGGCTATGCGGTGCCGGTGTTCTGGCTGGCGCTGCTTGTGGTAATGCTCTTTTCGCTGGATCTCGGCTGGTTGCCAGCCTCCGGGCAGATCAGCCTGCTCTACGACGTGCCCCCCATCACGGGCATCGCGGTGATCGATGTGCTGCTCAGCAACGAACCCTGGCGGCAAGCGGCGCTGCACGATGCCCTGCGCCACCTGATCCTTCCGTCACTGGTGCTGGCGGTGGTGCCCACCACCGAGGTGATCCGCCATGTGCGCAGCTCCCTCATCGACGTGATGAAGCAGAACTACATCAAGGCGGCGGCGAGCCGGGGCCTTTCCAAGGCGCAGATCGTCTGGCGCCATGGTCTGAAGAACGCCCTGCCGCCGGTACTGCCGCTGCTGGGTCTGCAACTGGGTAGCGTACTCACCTCCGCCATGATCACCGAGGTGGTGTTCGAGTGGCACGGGATCGGCCGCTGGCTCATCAGCAGCATCGCCCTGCAGGATTACGCCGCCATTCGCGGCGCAACCCTGGTAGTGGCCAGTTTCGTGATCCTGACCAGCGTCAGCACCGAGTTGCTGACCACCCTTATCTATCCGGCACGGCGCAAAGAGTTGTATGCCAAACAAGATTGAACGCGCTCATGGCGTGACCAGGAGCCAGGTATCCTATGCAAGATAAATCGAACATCTATCCCGAGCTCAAGATCCTCTCGCCCCTTGAGCAGACGTGGGCCTCCTACAGCCGCAATCCGTTGGCGATGGCAGGGCTCTGGTGCTTTTTGCTATTGCTGCTCATCACGCTGGTGGGGCCGCTGGTCGTCCCCTACGGCATCGATGAACAGCACACCGACAAGCTGCTGCTCGCCCCCTCCTGGGCGGCAACCGGCAACATCGACTACTTCCTCGGCACCGACGATCTGGGGCGCGACATGCTCTCCCGGCTGGTGGTGGGGGCGCGCCTCACCTTCGGCTATGCGCTGGTCGTGGTGGTGATCGCCATGGTGGTGGGCTCCGCCATCGGTATCCTCGGCGGGATGAGCAAGGGGCTTAAATCGAGCGTGCTGCACCACCTGCTCGATACCCTGCTCTCCATCCCCTCCCTGCTGATGGCCATCATCATGGTCGCCATCATGGGGCCGGGTTTTGGCAATACCCTGATAGCCATTACCCTGGCGTTGATCCCGCCCTTTATCCGGGCCACCTACAACGCAGTACATGCCGAGATGCAGAAGGAGTACATCACCGCCAGCCGCCTCGATGGCTCGCCTCCCTTCCGGATCATGCGTCTGGCTATTTTGCCCAACATTGTCGAGACCCTGGTGGCCCAGACCACCCGCACCATGTCGGCGGCCATTCTCGATATCTCGGCGGTCGGTTTTCTCGGCCTCGGCGCCCAATCTCCCCAACCGGAGTGGGGCACCATGCTGGCTGATTCGAGCGACCTTATCTATCTCGCCCCATGGACCGTCACCCTGCCCGGCATCGCCATCCTGTTCAGCGTGCTGGTGACCAATTTAGTTGGTGAAGGCATTCGCGAAGCACTCAAAGAGGGGAATGACTGATGCCGCTGCTCGACATTCGCAATCTCACCATCGAGATCGACACCCCGCAAGGCAAGGTCAAGGCGGTGGACAAGGTGAGCCTGACCCTGACCGAGGGGGAGATCCGCGGTCTGGTGGGTGAATCCGGCTCCGGCAAGAGTCTGATCGCCAAAGTGATCGTCGGCATCGAGAAGGACAACTGGACGGTACGTGCCGACCGGATGCGCTTCAACGACATGGATCTGCTGACCATGGCCCCCAAGGAGCGCCGGCGCATCATGGGCCGCGAGATCGCCATGATCTTCCAGGACCCCATCAGCTGTCTCGACCCCTCCGAGGAGATCGGCACCCAGCTGGAAGAGGCGATCCCGACCGATTCGTTCGAGGGACAATTCTGGCAGCGCTTCCAGTGGCGCAAGAAGAAGGCCATCGCCCTGCTGCACCGAGTAGGCGTCAAGGATCACCGCAAGGTGATGCGCGCCTATCCCCACGAGTTGTCGGATGGCATGTGCCAGAAGGTGATGATCGCCATGGCCATTGCCAACCAGCCGCGTCTGCTGGTAGCCGACGAGCCCACCAGCGCCATGGAGTCCACCACCCACTCCCAGATCCTGCGACTGCTGGACAAGATGAACAAGCTGGGTAATACCACCATCCTGATCATCAGCAACGACATCGCCGCCATAGCCAACCTGACCGATACCATCAACGTGATGTACTGCGGCCAGATGGTGGAAGTGGGCACCCGGGAGCAGATCCTCGAGACCCCGCATCACCCCTATACCGATGCCCTGCTCAAATCGATCCCCGACTTTGACAAGCTGGTGCGCCACAAGTCGCGCCTCGAGACCCTGCCCGGCGTCATCCCGCCGCTGCAACACCTGCCCATCGGCTGCCGTCTGGGGCCGCGCTGCCCCTACGCCCAGAAGCAGTGCGTGCAAACTCCGTTGATGAACAAGATCAAGGGCCATCAGTTCAGCTGTCACTTCCCGCTGAACATGGAGGAGCCGAAAAAATGATGACCGTTAATGCCCCCATGAAGGAGCCCCGCTTGTGATCGAGCCGTCCCTGTTGCAGGTCAGAGGCCTTAGCAAAACCTACCAGAACCGTACCGGTCTGTTCCGTCGTCAGGCGGTGGAGGCGATCAAGCCCCTCTCGTTCGACCTCGAAGTGGGCCAGACCCTCGCCATAGTCGGCGAGGCAGGCTCCGGCAAGAGCACCCTCGCCCGCATTCTGGCTGGCATGATCGAACCCACCAGCGGCGACATCGCCATCGACGGCCAGCTGATGGTGCATGGCGATTACCAGACACGCTGCAAACTGCTGCGGATGATTTTTCAGGATCCCAACACCTCGCTGAACCGCAAGATCCGGGTCGGCCAGATCCTGGAAACCCCGCTGCGTCTCAACACCGAGATGACCGAAGAGGAGCGCCGCGAGAAGGTGGTACAGACCCTGCGTATGGTGGGGATGCTGCCGGATCACGCCCTCTTCTACCCGCAGATGCTCTCCTCCGGTCAGCAGCAGCGGGTCGCACTGGCCCGGGCGCTGATCCTCAACCCCAAAATCGTGGTGGCCGACGAAGCACTCACCACTCTGGATATCTCGGTACGCTCCCAGATCATAAACCTGCTGCTGGAGATGCAGGAGACCATGGGGCTGAGCTATGTGCTGGTGGCCAACGATTTGGGCATCGTCAGCCATATCAGCGACGAGGTGCTGGTAATGCATGAAGGACGGGTGGTGGAGCGCGGCAAGACCCTCAAGGTGTTTGCCGATCCCCAGCACGAGGTGACCCGCCGTCTCATCCAGAACTACAACAACGAATACCGCAAATAGAGAGGCGCTGGCCGCTCCCTTGCCGCTGTGTTTCGCCGAGCTCACTCGGCGAGATCAAAAAAGCCCACTGCATGCAGTGGGCTTTCTGTTACCGGCGTTGCTGCTTAGGCTTGCAGCAGCAGACGGTTGATACGGGAGACGAAGCTCGCCGGATCGTTCAGCCCTCCCTGCTCGGCCAGCTGGGCCTGTTCGTGCAGCAGGGTGACCCACTCACCGAACAGAGCCTCGTCTTCAATGGTGTCGAGTTTCTTCACCAGCGCATGGTCAGGGTTGAGCTCCAGAATGTACTTCTGCTCCGGTACCGGCTGGCCGGCCGCACGCATGAGCTTGATCATCTGGGTGCTCATACCGTAGGCGTCAGTGACGATGCAAGAGGGTGAATCGGTCAGACGGTGAGTGACACGCACCTCTTTCACTGCATCGCCCAGGCTCTTCTTGACCCGCTCCACCAGACCGGCGTTAGCTTTTTCGGCCTCTTCCTGCGCCTGCTTGGAGGCTTCATCTTCCAGATCGCCGAGATCCAGTTCGCCACGGGTGACGGAGATGAGCTGCTTGCCGTCGAACTCGGTCAGGTGGCTCATCAGCCACTCGTCCACTCGCTCCCACATCAGCAGCACTTCGACACCCTTCTTGCGGAAGATCTCGAGATGCGGGCTGTTCTTGGCAGCGGCATAGGAGTCGGCGGTGATGTAGTAAATCTTCTGCTGACCTTCCCTCATGCGGCCAACGTAATCCTCGAGAGAGACTGTCTGGGCTTCGCCCTCGCCAGCGGTGCTGGCAAAGCGCAGGAGCTTCGCGATCTCTTCGCGGTTGGCGTAATCCTCGGCCGGGCCCTCTTTGAGCACGTTACCGAACTCTTTCCAGAACTTGGCGTACTTCTCGGCATCGTCTTTCGCCAGCTTGGAGAGCATGGTCAGGACGCGCTTGGAGCAAGCTTTGCGCAGGGAGGCGGTCACCTTGTTGTCCTGCAGGATTTCACGGCTAACGTTGAGCGGCAGATCGTTGGAGTCCAGCACCCCTTTGACAAAGCGCAGGTAGGTCGGCATAAACTGCTCAGCGTCGTCCATGATAAAGACGCGCTGTACGTAGAGCTTCAGACCGTGCTTCTGCTCGCGGTTATAGAGGTCAAACGGTGCGCGGGCCGGTACGTAGAGCAGGCTGGTATACTCCTGCGCCCCTTCCACCCGGTTGTGACCCCACAGAAGCGGGTCTTCAAAGTCGTGGGCGACGTGCTTGTAGAACTCCTGATACTCCTCGTCCTTGATATCTTTCGGGTTACGGGTCCACAGTGCAGTCGCGCGGTTGACCTGCTCCCACTCGCCCGGGGTGCCGACGATGGTCTCACCATCCTCTTCCCGATCCGGGGTACCCTCTTTGTACATTTCCACCGGCACGCTGATGTGGTCGGAGTATTTGCTCACCACGGAGCGCAGACGCCAGTCGTCGAGGAACTCGTCCTCTTCGGCACGCAGGTGCAGGATAACATCGGTACCGCGACCCTCTTTGGTCACGTCAGCCACGGTGAAGGAGCCTTCCCCTTCCGATTCCCACTGTACGCCCTGCTCCGGCGCGGTGCCGGCGGCGCGGGAGACCACGGTCACCTTGTCGGCCACGATAAAGGCGGAGTAGAAACCGACCCCGAACTGACCGATCAGCTGGGAATCCTTACCCTGATCGCCGGAGAGGTTTTTGAAGAATTCTGCGGTGCCGGACTTGGCGATAGTCCCCAGGTGCTCAATCACCTGATCACGGGTCATACCGATCCCGTTATCGGAGATGGTCAGGGTACGCTTCTCTTTGTCCACCACCAGACGCACACGCAACTGGCCGTCGTTTTCGAACAAAGAGGCATCGGAAAGCGCCTTGAAGCGCAGCTTGTCCGCCGCATCGGATGCGTTGGAGATCAGCTCGCGCAGGAATACTTCTTTGTTGGAGTAGAGGCTGTGAGCCATCAGGCTCAGCAGTTGTTTGACTTCAGTCTGAAAGCCGTGGGTTTCGGCATGAACACTTTGGGTCATGGACCAATCCTCAGAAACATCGGGTTGAACATATGCCCAACCTAGATGGGGACAGCCAATCAAATATCAAGGGGCGAGTGTGCAATCCCGCTCACTCGCCCCTTTAAATCCGCTCAAACGGCTATTTCTTACCCAGCGCGACCACTATTAATGCGGGGAAACTGGCTTTCGCCTTGCTATTTCAAGCGTTGGCGCCCCATCAGGGAGTGGGAGAGCGTGGTGCCATCCACCAGCTCCAACTCGCCCCCCACCGGCACCCCGTGGGCGATGCGGCTCACCTCTACCCCGGCAGCACGGGCCATATCAGCGATATACCAGGCGGTAGCATCCCCCTCGATGGTGGGATTGGTGGCGAGGATCAGTTCGCTGATGTGCTCTTCCTTCAGGCGGCGCTCGAGAATATCGAGTCCCAGCTCCTCCGGGCCTATGCCGTCCAGCGGCGAGAGGTGGCCCATCAGCACGAAGTAGCGGCCGGAGAACTGGCCGGTCTGCTCGATGGCGGCCACGTCCGCCGGGCTCTCCACCACGCAGAGCAGACCGTTCTCTTCCCGCTTGGGATTGGCGCAAATATCGCAGCGATCGTTCTCGGTAAAGGTGCGGCAGTGGCTGCAGTGGCCAATCTCGGTCAGGGCGCGAGAGAGCAGTTGGGCCAACCGCAAGCCGCCGCTGCGCTCACGCTCGAGCAGGGTAAAGGCCATCCGCTGGGCAGACTTGGGCCCCACCCCCGGCAATACCTGCAGGGCTTTCATCATCTCATCGAGCAGGGGACTGAACTTCATAACACTCCTTACACAGGCCTGCCCCTCGCCACCACCAGGGCCACGACGGGTCAGCAAAACAGGATAACGCAATTGGCGCAGGACTATACCCGAGCCGGCCCATGACTGCCATTTGCTTTGCTGGCCAGCGCAAAAACGCGGCGCTTATACTTGGTCAAAGACAAACGGGTGGTGTCATAAAAGATCGCCCCCCTCATCAGGACAAGGAGGTTAAATGGAGACACAACATATAAAGCCTCTGGTCCGCCGAAACGGGCTGACCCTGATCTGGGCCGGGGGGCTCATCACCAGCCTGATGCTATTACTACTCTGGTTGCTTGTGGAAGGCCCGGTGCTCCCGGCCTATATATTGTTGCTACTGAGTGGCATGATGATAACCTTGATAGGCTGGTTCAAGCTCAATGAGCCCCCGATCAGCCTATCCCTATGCCAGCACTCCCTCCACTATCACCACAAATATGGCGGCTGGGCACTGAAGTGGCACAACATCCAGCGTATCGATCAACCCAGAATCCATGTTGGTTGGGATCTCCAGCCCCTGCCCTATATCGGTTTCAAGATAAAACAGTATGACGAGTTTCTGACACTGATCACTCCCAGACTGGCCGTGCATCTGTTGACAGAGCAGCGCCCTGTGTTGCTGCATGCCCTGCATAATGAGCAGCTCCATGGGCAGCCAGTGCATACAAATGACCCCTTACAAGGCATCGACTGGCTGGAGGAGAGTCACTTTTGCTCCCCGCAAGGGCTGCACTACGATGGCGCATTGGCCATGCTGGCTCAACGGATGATTCGCATGCGCCACTTGCTCGGTTATGACCTGTTGATCCCGGTAGGCAGCCTGGATCGGGAACCGGATGATTTCCTCAAACTGCTGCGCCAATACAGGCAGGAGGCGATCGTCTCTCCACTACCTTCATCAGAGCCACACGCTCAATAACCCCCCTGCCAAGTGGTTGTCGCTACGTCCCAGGCACTGAACGGTGAGCTATCCAACGCGGTTGTAACACCCATTAGACGATTGCAGAGAGTGCTGATGAGAACTACCGATTCCCATAACACTAAATACTCATACCCTGAAGTAACCACCCTTCACCATGTGGTGCGGTGTTTATTTGAACAGTTAACTGCCATGGGTCATGGCAGTTAAAGAGGCTCATTTTTCGACATTGGATGCCAAAACGCTCAAGCGCTCTTGGCAACACGTTTTTATTTGTAATGGCTAACCAAAATCTAATTACCATACAAGTAACCCGAATTGCCGACGCACCTCCTACAGCGAATCATCACTTTTATTTAAGCCTTATTTTTTATACACTTAAATACATGTCGGGAGATTATTGGATGGCTTTTCCCTCAGATAACGAAGGATGTCGAGCCGAGTAAAACCAATCAGGAAGCAGAACACGTGTCCTCGAGAAGCAAACAAACCGTCAAGCTTGATGATGTCGCGGCCTTGGCCAAGGTGTCCCCCTCGACAGTCTCACTTTATGTACGTCATCCAGACAAGGTAAAAGCCAATACCGGCCATAAAATTCAGCGTGCCATTGATGAATTGGGTTATGTGCACAACAAAATTGCCAGTCAGTTTACTGCCGGGCGAAGCTCGGCAATGGCAATTATCGTTCCTTCCATTTCCAATATTACCTTTAGTACCTTTGTCCAGCAGATTGAACATATCGTGAGTGATGCAGGTTTTCAGCTCTATATCGCATCTCATGATCACTCAATGGAAAAAGAGGAGCAGCAGATCCGCTCCATTTTACAATGGTCTCCTGCCGCCATAACCCTCACTGGCGCGAAGCACAGTGATACTACGATTCGTATGCTGGAGCACAGTGCGGTGCCTGTGGTTCAAGCATGGCAAATCGGTGAAGCCAGTCCGTTTGTCGCGCAGGTCGGTATAGATCATTTTCAGGTGGGTTACGATGCCGCATCTTACCTGATACGCTCCGGCTGCCATAAAATTGCCTATTTCACGACCCGTTTTAACGATGACGTGCGTGCGCAGAGCCGCTACAGCGGCTTTTGCCAGGCACTTGAGACGGCGGGTATGGATCCCTTGTTGGTCGAAATCCCTTACAGCGACAATATTTACCCCGCCGCACGCGAACTACTCATCAAGACACTGCTCAAAGAGCGCAAACTCGACGGCATTTTTGCATCAAACGATACCATTGGTACTGCATTGCTGATGGAGGCGATTGCACGCAATATCCCGGTACCAGAGCAACTATCTATCATCGGGTTTGGCGATTTTCCAGGCAGCGGCTATCTGGCCCCCGTGACCTTGTCCAGTATCAATATCAATATTCACTCTGTTGCCAGCCAAGCTGCATCTATGATGTTGCGGATGGCTCGCGATCCCGATTATAAAGGCGAGATCATTGATGCAGGATTTGACTTGATCCCCAGACAGAGTACCCGGTTTGTTTTGTGACCAAGCCAATATAGTCACACCATGAACCATCACAAAACCATGGCCTTGATAAATAGCCCATAAAGATAAATGCCCCCCATGTATCTACCAGAACACTATCCATTGCGTCAGATATTTTTAAGCAGGGCACCAGTCACTGCCAGCGCTACAAGGTTTTGGTTAAGTAATATCGCTGATGAAACACCGGGCACTTTTCCAACGTCATCACGACGGAATAACCCCTCGCTTGGTAAAAAGGCTTTGCTTGAAAACTAAAAGTATCGAGCTGTGAAAAACGGCAGCCGCGCTCTAGGGCAGCCTGCTCCATTGCTGCCAATAACCGGCCTCCTACACCGCGCCCCCGCAGACTGCGGGCCACCCACAGATACTCGATATAGAGCCAGTTGCCGTAGGTATGGCCGCTGCATCCTCCGGCACGACGTTGCTGCTCATCCTGATAGAAGATGGCAAGTGGGCGACGTATCTGTTCACCGACAAACTCACGATTGGTTTTGATCAGGTTGTCTCGTAAAAAATCTATGTCGTCCTGGCTGGGGTTTTGCACAACGTCAAGAGTGTCAATCATGCTGCTCTGCTCCTCTGTTGAAACATAATGGCCGTGAACATTGTCACGGCCATGGGTTATCCGGGTCGCATCCTCTATAGCGAACGCCGGTGCGATTTACGCCAGATCCTTTAGCTCGGCAAACAGCGAAGCCCAGGGACTTTTGGCACGATAGAACACCGGGGGCTGGCCAATCGGTGCAGGCAGAGTGACCCGCTGGCCCCCTGTAAAGCGCTGGCCGCTCCAGACATGCGTCCACTGCTCACCTGCAGGCAGGTAAGTTGTCCACTCACGCACATCCCCTTGGTGAACCGGTGCCACCAGCAACTCTGACCCATAGAGGTATTGATCCTGTATGACGTAGACCTCGGGATCATGTTCAAAATGCAGCATCATGGCACGTTGAACCGGATACCCTTTCTCAGCCGCTTCATCCACCAGGCTACGTAAGTAAGGAGTCAGGTGGCAATAAACTCGGGTCATCCGGGCAAAATGCGCCAACGTGCTGCCATCCTGGTCAAACTGGAAGTTCTCATCAGGGCGGTTACCTTCGTGGGTACGCATGACTGGGGTAAAGGCAGCCATTTCAACCCAGCGGTCAAACAGCTCCTTGGTTCGACGGTTGCCAAACAGTGAGGTGTAGCCACCGATATCCGAGTGGTGATACGCGTTCCCCAACATACCGGAGGAGAGCGCCCCCGAGATCACCGTGACCAGACCGTCGTGACGGCTGAAATCGACACATTGATCGCCTGCCCACAGTAGCGGGCAGTATTGCTGCACCCCAGTGTAACCGGCTCGCATAAAGAAAAGGGCATCACCGGTTTGGCCGTTCATCGCGATCGCTTCTGCGTTGCACTGGGCCCACAGAGTCGGCCAGGCATTGTGCATCAGCTTGGCATCGACACCGTTGTGCAGGTAGATGTTATCGGTCGGCAGGTACTCGCCAAAGTCAGCCATCCACCCCTTGATCCCCATGTCCAGCATGTTTTTACGCAGCACGGTATCACGGAACCAGGCCATGGCGTCTGGATTGGTAAAGTCGATACAGCCGCAATAGAATTCGCCAAAGTCGACCAGCGCAACTTGACCATCCTTGTCCAGCGCCATATAGCCGAGCTCTTTGGCGATCGGAAACAGCTTGCCATCTTCACACAGGTAGGGGTTGACGTAGGCCATGAACTCGATGCCCTGGTCATTGAGCTCCTTGATCCTGGCGGGCAGATTGGGGTAGCGATCCTGATGGTGCTGCCAATCCCAGTCCCAGAACAGGCGCTTGCCAAACGAGGTGACCCGCAAGCCGCACCAGTCTTCACTCCACAAACCCGAAACCTTGATACCATGGTCAAGGGCGTTTTCCAGACGACTGAAGGTATTGACCTCTCCCCCCTTCAGACCAAGGATCGCCCCCTTGTAAACCCACTCAGGCAACCTGGGCTGGCGGCCAAACCGGGCGGACAGTTTTTCGATAATGCCCAGATAGCTCTCTGCGGTGCGCAACTCGATGGCCTGCGGGATCGCCCACACTTGCAGCTCATGAAACCCTTCGTGACGAAAATCGAAATCGGCATAAGCGGTGGTGTCGATATGGCAGCTGTATTTACGAGAGGAGACAAACGTGGGTTGCGGATAGTTGGTGTGGTAGTAATCCCCACCGGCTTTGCCCATCACATCGGCTTTCCATTTGATCTCGCTGTGGGGATGGCGACCAACACCGGGCTCTGAGGTCCACAACGGAAAGTGACGGCCACGCAAATCAAAATAGGACATCTGCTCGCCACAACCCCAGACATGCTCTTTACGTTCGGCCGGCAATCTGACCCAAAAGCGGTTATATGCCTCGTCCAGTATGGTCGGATAAAGCATCACATCATCGCCATCACACACCACAGCCACCTGTAGCAAAGCCGGGGTCAAGGCATTCGGGGCAAAAACGAACAGGTTGTTGTCAACCTGTTCGATATGAGTCAATGCGACGCGAGACTCGATGTAGTCTTCGATGTCAAAGTTGCCGCGATAAATTTCCATTTTTTCCCGGCCCTTGCCTATATAAAACGCTGGGGCATCCGCTTGATGAGAAAATAACAACTGCTGCTGGTGCTGAATCGTTAACGCCTGTGACGAAAATTCGAGTTGCATTGCATAAGCTCCTGTTTAGTCGGGCCATCCCCGCTTGCTCGCAAACACAATAATAGCGCTACGATTTCATTTCAATCGCGTAAAACCCAAACAGCGATCTCGATCACCAATCAACACCCGCCACATGAAAACGTTTAGCTCGCTTGCAAGCACTATTTGTAAGAGAATCCTTAACCACCAGCGCAATCTCTCGATCTGGATCCCACTTTTCAACAATCACACTTGCGCCAATAATCGCATCGCTACGATTATTGGGCTGCCGGATGGATTCCACACTATGGAGAATAAAATGGTTGTTCAGGCGCATATCGAAAGCAGACTGCCTTTTAGGGAAAAACTTGCCTATGGCGTCGGCGATTTTGGTTACAACTTTGTATTGAATATCACCACCCTCTACCTGCTTAAATTTCTGACCGATGTAGCAGGTATCAATGCGGCGTGGGCAGGCGTCATCTTTTTGGTGGCGAAAGTGTTCACCGGCTTCACCGACCTGGGCACCGGCATTTTCCTCGACACCCGCAAGAGCTTCGGACCTCGCGGCAAGTTTCGTCCGATGCTGCTCTGGACCATAGTGCCCCTGTTTGTCTGCAATATGTTGCTGTTTTGTAATTTTGAGCTCGACAGCGAGACCAAGACCACCCTGTTCATCGTCTGCTTTATGGCCTTTGGCCTGTTCTTTAGCTTGGGCAATGCCAGCTATGGCGCCATGGTGCCCTCTATGACCAAAAATGTTCAGGATCGCGCAGAGCTGGCAGCATGGCGTCAGGGCGGAGCCAACACCGGCCTGTTGTTAGCCACCGTCGGTTTCATGCCCATCGCCATGTTGTTTGAATCCCAGGAGACCGGCTACATGGTGGCAGCCCTGGCCTACACCTCGGTCGGCTTGGCGGCGGTGCTCTTTTGCTACCTCAACGTCAAAGAACACCACACCATCATAGGTAATGACCCTGACCAGATAGTCGAGAAGCCCACCATCAAGGAGGGGCTCAAGGCGGTACTCAAGAACAACCAGTTGCTGGTGCTGGCAGTAGCCAACCTGCTGACCCTCTCCGCATTCAACGTCAAACTCACCGTGCAGGTCTTCTACGCCCAGTACATTCTGGGTGATGTCTCCATGGTCTCTTACATGAGCTTTGTCAGCATGGGGTGCATCTACCTCGGGGTGTTGTCTGTGCCTGCGCTGGTACGCCGCTTTGGCAAAAAACCTGTCTATCTGGCCGGATTGTGCCTGTGGATCTCCGGCGACATTGCCAACTACCTGTTCGGTGGCACCGTCATGAGTTACGTGCTGTTCACCTCGCTGGCGTTCTTTGGCACCTCTTTCGTCAACAGCCTTAACTGGGCGTTTGTCTCAGATACCGTTGAGTACGGTGAGTGGAAAACCGGTACCCGTACCGAAGGCTTGGTCTACTGCGGCATGACCTTCTTTAGAAAGTGTTCGCAAGCTATCGCAGGGTTCGTCCCCGGGTTTGCTCTGGCACTGGTTGGCTACATGCCCAATGTGGAGCAAACCGATGCCGCCAAAGCCGGGATCACCGGACTGATTTTCATCTACCCGGCAAGCCTGGCCATCGTAACGGCACTGGTGATGGCCCTCTTCTACACCCTCAACGAGCAGCGCTATCAAGAGATCATCGCCAGCCTTGGTGCCCGCCGTGTGGCGACCACCCAAAGCTGACTCTCATGCAACTGGCAGCGGCGTGCTGGCCACGCTGTTGCTCTCTTCAAGGATGTGATCCCATGACATATCGCAATGTGGCAAGTGACCGTCTGGCATGGCAGGAAAAGATGGCCTACGGAGTGGGTGATCTCGGCTATAACTTCCTGCTCAACTGCACAACTCTCTATTTGCTGATCTTCCTGACCGATGTGGCAGCCATTCCGGCAGCATGGGCCGGAGCAATCTTTCTGGTTTCGAAGTTCTTTACCGCCTGCACCGATCTGGTGACCGGCAGCGTGCTGGATAATCGTTCCGAGCTCGGCCCCAGAGGTAAATTTCGCCCCTTCCTGCTCTGGACCATAGTGCCACTGGCTCTTATCAACACCGCCCTGTTTACCAGCGTTGAGCTCCCGGTCATCGCTAAAACAGTACTGTTTACCCTGCTGTTCATGATGTTTGGTGCCTTTTACAGTTTTGGCAATGCCTCCTATGGCGCCATGGTCCCGGCCCTCACCAAGCGACTCCAGGACCGAGCCGAGCTCGCCGCCTGGCGCCAGGGCGGAGCCAATACCGGATTACTGCTCTGCTCGGTGGGGTTCATGCCGCTGGTATTGCTGTTTGACAAACCACAGGTCGGCTATAGCGTTGCGGTACTGATTTATTCGGTCATGGGGGCAGCAGCAGTACTCTTTTGCTACAGCAGAGTTCGTGAACGCCATGTGCTGCCATCGGTTGTCAACGAATCGGGGTTTTCGGCAGTACAAACCAACGCACGGGCCGTGCTGGCAAACCGTCCGCTGGGCATCCTGGCGCTGGCCAATCTGCTGACGCTAGCAGCGTTCAACACCAAGCTGATTGTTCAGGTTTTTTACGCCCAATATGTGATTGGCGACGTATCGATGATCGCCTACATGAGCTTCATCAGCATAGGGTGTATCTACCTGGGTGTATTGCTGGTCCCCTTTGCCGTGCACCGTTTTGGCAAACTGCCTGTCTATCTGGCCGGCATTGGCGTGTGGATATGCGGTGACCTGCTCAACTACCTCTACAGCGAGAGTGCTCTCGATTACATCCTCTTCACCTCCCTGGCCCTGTGGGGATCCGCTTTCGTCAACAGTCTCAACTGGGCGTTCATCTCTGACACCGTCGAGTATGGGGAATGGAAAACCGGCATCCGCACCGAGGGGCTGGTCTACTGCAGTCTGACCTTCTGCCGCAAATGCTCGGCCGCGCTTGCGGGCCTCATTCCCGGGCTGGTGCTGGCATGGTCAGGCTATGTTCCCAACGCGACGCAAAGCACCGAGACCCAAAGCAGCATCGCCAATCTGATGTTTCTCTACCCGATCTGCGCCCTGATTTGCGCTGCAGCCTTGATGTTGCTGTTCTACCCGCTCACTGATGCCCGCTATCAACAGATCGTCCGTGAGCTGGCACAACGCCATGCCCTTGCTTCTCCCCGGAGACCCCATCACCGGATAAATGAGCAATCTACTCCATCGCCTGACAGCCATCCTCTTCGCGCAGGTCAGAATGGCTGAATTTAACATACTGTTTTTATTGAATTAATCCTTAATCAAATCAGACAAAGAGAGCGCTATTCCTATGTCATTCAACAGTGAAAACCTGGCCAAGCTCGATATCTCGGCGCTGCGTAGCCAACGCTGGTATGCCCCCGACACCATCCGTGCCTTCGCTCACCGTCAGCGCAGTCAGCAAAGTGGCTTGAACCGCGACGAATTCATGGGCAAGCCCGTGATCGGGATCATCAATACCTGGAGTGAAATGAGCCCCTGCCATAGCCACCTGCGTGAGCGCGCCGAGGCCGTCAAGCGAGCCGTCTGGGCCGCCGGAGGCTACCCCGTTGAATTGCCCGCGCTGTCGGTCGGGGAAGTATTGGTCAAGCCGACCACCATGCTCTATCGCAACTTTCTTGCGATGGAGGCAGAAGAGCTGCTGCGCCAGCATCCGATCGATGGGGCTGTGCTGCTCGGCGGTTGCGACAAATCCACGCCAGCCCTGCTGATGGGCGCCATTTCGATGGACTTGCCAGTGATCTTCTGCCCCGCCGGCCCCATGTCGAGCGGCAAATGGCGCGGTCATGTCACCGGTGCCGGTACCCATACCAAGAAGTTCTGGGATCAATTGCGCTTGGGGGCCATTACCCAGCATGACTGGATCGAGCTGGAGGGGGCGATGACTCGCTCCATCGGCACCTGCAATACCATGGGCACAGCATCCACCATGACCTCCATCGCCGATGCCATGGGCTTTATGTTGCCGGGGGCCAGCTCCATCCCCGCCGCTGACTCGCGACACGTCCAGATGGCAGCCCAATGCGGCCAAATCATCGTCGACATGGTGTGGCATGATCACAAACCTTCCCGCTGGCTGGCCCGAGCCAACTTCCTCAATGGCGTAGTGGCCTACATGGCGCTCGGCGGCTCCACCAATGCCGCGATCCACATGATTGCGATGGCCAACCGGGCGGGCATCAACCTCACTCTGGAAGACATGGAGTCGGTGGCACGGGAAGTCCCTGTGCTGGCCAATCTGTTTCCCTCTGGTGATCAGTTGATGGAGGAGTTCTTCTTCGCCGGCGGTCTGATGGCCCAGCTGAAAAAGGTGGAGTCATTCCTCCACCTCGATGCGATCGGGGTCACCAATCGTCCCGTTGCACAGTGGATTGCCAACGCGACCTGTTATGACGACAACGTGATCCGCTCGCTAGATAACCCTGTGGTACCGCTCTCCCGTGGATGTGCATTGACAGTATTGCGCGGCAATCTGTGTCCCAACGGGGCTGTGATGAAATCATCTGCCGCTAAACCCGAACTGCGCCACCACAAGGGCCCTGCCATCGTCTTCGACAGCCATCAAGAGCTCTCGGATCGCATCGATGACCCCGCCCTGGAGGTAACCAAGGAATCAGTGATTATCCTGCGCAATGCCGGCCCGGTCGGCGCGCCGGGCATGCCGGAGTGGGGCAACCTGCCGATCCCGAAAAAGCTGCTGCAACAAGGCGTCACTGACATGGTGCGGATTAGCGATGCCCGCATGTCCGGTACTCACTATGGCACCTGTATCCTGCACGTTGCCCCTGAAGCGGCCATTGGTGGCCCACTGGCACTGGTACGTACCGGTGACCTCATCGAGCTCGATATCGCCAATGGCCGCCTCAACATGATGGTCAGTGATGAAGAGCTGGCCGAGCGCCGCCGCACGCTCAAACCGGTACACAAAGTTTATGAACGCTCTTATGCCGCACTCTATCAACAACATGTGACCCAGGCCGATCAGGGCTGTGACTTCGATTTCCTCCAGGCTGGCAGCAAAGTGCCCGAGCCCCCGATTTTCTAAAGGAGCAAACAATGAATCCGTTCAAACTTGCGATTACTCAAGGTCCACGCCCACTGGGCACCTGGATGATGACTGGCAGCGATACGGTGGCGGAAGCCATGGCGACTGTCGGTTTCGATTTCTTGGTGCTGGACCAGGAACATGTGCCGGTCGATAGCCTGGATGCGATCCGTATCGATCGCGCCATTCGTGCCAGCAACCCGGCCACCACCCCACTCTACCGCCTGGCCTGGAACGACACTGTGTTGATCAAACGGGCGCTTGATGGCGGTGCAACGTCGCTGATGGTGCCGTTTGTCAACAGTGCAGCAGAAGCCCGCAAAGCGGTAGAGGCGGCCTACTACCCTCCCCTAGGCAAACGCGGCTTTGCCGCGGTGCATCGTGCGTCCGGTTACGGTGCCGAACCCGAATTCGTGCGTAAAGCCCGGGCAGAGCTCTGCCTTATCCTGCAAATTGAGACCCCTGACGCCATTGATGCCATGGAAGAGATGGCCATTGAAGGAGTGACCGGCTTCTTTATCGGCCCCGGCGATATGAGCGCAGCCATGGGCCATATTGGCAATCCCTCTCACCCCGAGGTGCAAGCCAAGATCCGTGAAGGGCTGGAGAAGTGCCAGCGCTTGGGATTGCCTTGCGGGATCGTCGGTGGCAACCCCGAGCTGGTGAACAAATATCAAGAGATGGGTTTTAGCTTCGTGGCGCTCGGCTCCGACATGAGTTACCTGCTGGCTCGCGCCCGTGAACAGCTCGCCGCGATCCGGGGGGAACGTCTGAGCATATCCGGTGGCGAGGTTTACTGATGAAGAGGCTTCACCGCCAAAGCGGCCCGCTTGATCTGGAGCTCATCCCCGAGCTTGGTGGCGCTATCGGCAAACTGACCTGGCATGGCAGGGAGATCTTGCGCTCCCTGCCCGATGGTCAGAACGTCACGGTCAACCAGGGGGGCTGTTTTCCCCTGGTACCTTACTCCAACCGTATCGCTCATGGACGGTTTCACTTCGCCGGATGTGATTACGCCCTGCTGCGTAACTTTGGCGATCATCCCCACTCAATTCATGGCAACGGCTGGCAGCAGCCATGGCAAGAAGGGGATGCAGATGATGACTCTGTCGTGCTGACCCTGCACCATGATGCACAGGGAGCATCCGCGGCGCAATGGCCCTGGCCTTATCGGGCAACTCAGCGCTTTACCCTGCAAGAGAATACGCTGCATATGGTACTCACTTACCACAATCTGGCCGATCACGCTGTCCCGGCTGGGCTGGGCTTTCACCCCTATTTTCCCCGTGCGGCGCACGCCGAGATCCAGTTCGACGCAGGCGGTGTGGTACTCAACGACCACAAGTCCCTGCCTACTGGTCTCGCGCCAGTACCGACCCAATGGAACTATCGCACTTGGCGCAAACCTGAACCCGCCAGTGTCGATAACTGCTTCCATCACTGGAGTGGCTGTGCACGGGTGCGCTGGCCAGATGAGAAGCTGATGGTGACCCTGAGCTCACCCGATGCGCCTCACGCCATCCTGTTTCTGCCGCCCGCCGATCGTAACTTCATCGCCATCGAGCCGGTTTCTCATATCAATGATGCCATCAACAACGGTGGCTTTGGTGACCCTGCGCTGGCCATGGCCACTGTGCCAGCCAATGGGCAGTTGCAGATCTCCATGCTGCTTGAGGTTTCTCACTATGCCTAATCCTGCTCTGCTACTGGCCGACTACCGCGGCCATCTGCCCGAGTGCCCGACCTGGAGCACTGATGAACAGGCGCTCTACTGGACCGATATTCTCGAGCGTTGCCTGCACCGCTATCACCCCGAAAGCGGCGCCATGACGACAATCCCCTTCCCCGAAGAAGTGGGCTGTTTTGCCCTGCGCGAACAGGGTGGCTTTATCGCAGCGATGCGCACCGGGATCTATCTGTGTGATCAACACGGGAAAATTGAGCGTAAAGTCGCCGATAACCCCAATAACCCAGCGCTGGCCCGTTTTAATGATGGCGGTACCGATCAGGCGGGTCGTTTCTATGCGGGCACTTACTGGAGCCCACGAGATTACAACGGCGCCCTGCTATGCCGGGTTGATGCCGAGCTGCAGATGTCGGTGATCCAGTGCGACATTCTGGGAGCCAATGGCTTGGCATTCAGCCCAGACATGCGCTGGATGTACACCACTGATACCCCCAACCGCCGCCTTTATCGCACTCCGTTGGCCCGCGACGGTTCACTCGGTCAACGGCAACTGCTGCGCGAGTTTGCAGCCCGCGCCGACGAAGGGCGCCCGGATGGGGCTGCAATCGATGTCGAAGGATGCTACTGGAGCGCCCTGTTTGATGGCCATCGTATCGCCCGCTTCTCTGCAGAGGGGGTATTGCTGGCCGAATATCCCTTGCCGGTACGTTGCCCCACCATGGTCTGTTTTGGTGGTGAGGACATGAAGACCCTCTTCATCACTACCACTCGCGAAAATATGGACGTCGCCGAACTGGCAGCACGTCCGCTCTCAGGTGCGCTGTTCAGCATGCGTGTTGACATCGCCGGTCTTGCTAAACCCACATTTAAGGAAAACAACGGATGAAAACTATCGGCTTTATCGGTCTTGGTCTGATGGGCGAAGCGATGTCAAAGAACATCGTCAAAAAATTTGATGGCAATGTGTTGGTATTCGATATCAATCAGGAGGCTGTCGCCCGTGTGGTCGATGCAGGGGCCATCGCCTCCCCTTCCATTGCCAGGTTGGCAGCCGATGCGGATGTGATCATCTCCATGGTACCGCGCTCCGAACACGTCAAAGCGGTCTATACCGAACTGCTGCCACACCTTGGCCCCGGCAAGATCACCATCGACATGTCCACCATTGACCCGGCAGTGTCAATCGCCTTATCCCGCCAGGTAGCAGAAACCGGTGCCGTGATGCTCGATGCGCCCGTGGTCAAATCCGTCCCTGCCGCCGTGGCTGCCGAGCTCGGGATCTACATAGGTGGCGACCTGTCCGCCTACAAAAAGGTCAAGCCATTGCTAGCCATGATGGGCAGCAACCAGATCCACCTGGGGGGCAACGGCCGTGGTTTGATCATGAAGGTGCTGCACAACACCTTGGTCGCCCAAATTCAGAACAGTGTCAACGAAATGCTGGCCACCGCCGATCATTTCGGCATCGATAAAGAGAGCTTCAACACCGCCGTCTCTTACGGTGGCGGCAGCAACTTCTATCTGACCAGCAAGATAGGTGCCCTGATCGCCGAGAACTACAACACTGTCTTCTCGCTGGAGAACATGGCCAAAGATATCGGCATTATGAAGAACCTCATGGGAGAAGAAGCGCTGACCCTGCCCGGAGTCGAATTGGTGAATAACATTTACCAGCAAGGCCTGAATAACGGTTTGGGCCGTGAGGATTTCTGTGCCACTTATAAGTTGGTAAAGCAAAACATTCAATAGCTGGCTGATAAAAACCATCGCATGAGGTAATTAATTTACCTCATGCCAATCGCTGTACGATTTAATATCAACTTACCATTGGCGAGTCAATCACTATGCGTATCCACCCCAAAATATGCTTAATCCCTCTTATATGCTGCAACGCAGCTTTCGCGGGCGGTTATTTTGAAAGCCGTGAGGCATTTAACTTTGCTACCGACCAACATGAGTTATTGTTGCGACTCGGCTATAACTGGGAATCTGGTGCGGGTATTATGGCCAGCAATGCGTATAATACCGATAAACTAGACAAGCTAAAGCACAGTTATAACGAAATTGAAGGGTGGTATCCGCTATTAAATTTAACCACTAAACTCTCGGTCAATGCCGGTGGTTTGGTTAACTCCTCTAGCTCTGGCTCTGGTGGCTCTGCGTATCTGGATGGAAAGTACAACTTTACCGATAACTTTTCCGTTATTGCACGATACCGTTACAATCATCAAAATTATCTAACTACGGATCTTGATGGTTATGGCGATAATAACGATACCAATGAATACGCACTGTATATTGTCAATAAAATAACGCCAGCTTTGACCCATACTTTTGAATCGCACTATTTTTCTCGCGTTAATAATTTCAACAGTGCTAATGGGAAAGATCATCACTGGGAGCTAACCAGTCAAACCCGCTATCGAATCAATCCACAATGGATGCCTTATCTGGAATTACAGTGGTACGATAGAAATATTGCCTATGATGCAGAGGCATACCGGATCCGTATTGGTGTTAAATACTTTTTCTAATGTTGCCAGATGAATTCAATCTATGACTCACGGAGAGCAGTTATGAACTATTCCCAGCAAGTACAATATCACTCTATTGCCGGCAAGGTCGCCGTTATCACAGGTGGCGCCAGTGGCATTGGCGAAGAGTTGGTGCGCGCATTTGTCAGCCAAGGTGCCAAAGTCGCCTTCCTCGATTTTGATAAATCAGCAGGCGAAGCACTCGCGCATGAGCTCGGCTGCCTGTTTCTGTTTTGCGATGTCACCGACCTGACTCTGCTCAAAGCGTGTTTTACGACCATTGAACAACAGCTGGGCAGTGTCGATATCCTGATCAACAACGCGGGCAGCGATGATCACCATAAAATTGAGGATCTGACCGAGGAGTATTTCGAAAACCGCATCAATATCAATCTGCGTCACCAGTTGTTTGCGATCCAAGCCGTGCTGCCAGGCATGGAGCAAAAAGGGAGCGGCAGCATCATCAATATGGGCTCCATCAACTGGATGCGGGGCCGCCCCGGGAGAGTCTGCTACTCCCTGTCAAAAGCCGCCATCCATGGTTTTACCCGTACCCTGGCGCAGGAGTTGGGCGCGAGAGGCATTCGGGTTAACAGCCTGGTACCAGGCGCAATCCGCACCCCCAAACAGGATGCGATGTGGGCGCAACTCGACCCTGCCGCGGTGAACCAGTTTGTCGAACTGCAAGCTCTCAAATTCCGTCTCGATGGCTCACATTGTGCTCGCATGGCCCTCTTCCTGGGGTCTGACGAATCCAATGGCTGTACCGGCCAAGATTTCATTGTTGATGCAGGGCTTACTCTGAACTAGGGCTCTGTCCCAAGGCTGTCTGCTTGAAATGATGAGGTTTGAGCAATATCTGGCTGGCATGGCATTCAACCATGCTGGGCAATCCAGAAGAGGCAAATGCTGCAGATATTGCTTGTTTTTATAGATACGCGCTTGGCTAGATGGGACAGGTCTCGATGCAAATGGGGAAAACGCCATTAATCCGAGCAAGAGTGGTCTCCATGACCCTCTCTTACATCTGAGGGTACCGGAAGAAGATCCCACCATCTTCAGAATGATGCGATCAACTGACATGCAAACCACCAACAGTTGAAATAGTCGGGGCGCATAATAAATCATGCATAAAGAAAAACCCCTGCTCTAAAGCAGGGGTTTACTGTTTGGCGGTGAGGGAGGGATTCGAACCCTCGATACGTTGCCGTATACACACTTTCCAGGCGTGCTCCTTCAGCCACTCGGACACCTCACCAAATTTTTGCTCACTGTTTTATGTGCTTGAGCTGCACATTCGCTGGCGGACCATGCCGCGGCGACGGGGCGTAATGTAAGGGATACGATGGCTTTTGGTCAATGCAATTTTTTACTTTTTGCGTTCGTTTGCTCAATATCCGAACCAAGTGACCAAAAATATGCCGTTTCGTATCCCTTTCAATCAATTTACTGCCGCTTCGTGCAAATGTTCACCTTTGAGCGCCTCTTCCAGCGAGCCGTAGAATTCCAGCTTGCCGGGCTGCGGCCGCACCTTGGCACGGGCCAGGGTCTTGAGCGGTTGGAACTGCAACTCGGCCACCCGCAACTCGACCCCGGCTTTGGCCATCTGCTTGCCAAAGTGGAGGAAGGCAGACAGGCCGCCCGCATCGAGGATGGAAACCGCCTCCATCTGCAACACCAGCACCTGGTGCCCTTTCACTTGCGCTTCCAGCTCGGCAAAGACCCGTTCGGCCGCGGCAAAGAAGAGCGGGCCGTTGATCTTGTAGAGCAGGCCGTTGTCCGGCACCTCGTGGGCATAGCGCTTGTGCTCGGCCAAATCGTGCAGTTTGGTCATCTTGGCGATTTCACGCATAAAGAGCAGGGAGGCCAGGATCACCCCGAAGGTGATGGCGATGACCATGTCGAAAATGACGGTGAGTGACAGGCAGACCAGCAGCACCAGCACATCGGATTTGGGAGCGCGACGGATCAGCTCCACCACCTTGTGCGCTTCACTCATGTTCCAGGCCACGATGAGCAGCAAGGCAGCCATGGCCGAGAGCGGCAACCAGGAGAGCCAGGGGGCCAGCACCAGAATGGCGGCCAGCACCACCAGCGCATGGACGATCCCCGAGATGGGGGACGTAGCACCGGCACGCACGTTGGCGGCAGAGCGAGCGATAGCGGCGGTAGCGGTAATGCCGCCAAAGAAGGGGGCGAAGATATTGCCAAGCCCCTGCCCCACCAGCTCGGCGTTGGAGCTGTGTTTGCGACCGGTCATGCCATCGAGCACCACAGCGCAGAGCAGCGACTCGATCGCCCCCAGCATCGCCATGGAGAAGGCGGCAGGCAGCAGCCGCTCAACAGCCGCCAGGTTCCATTCAACTGGCAAGCCATCAGGTCCGGGCAAGGCCCAGGGCATCACCAGGGTCGGCGCGATGGGCGGGATCCCCATCCCCTGGGTGCCATCGGCCAGGGTATAGCTGAACTTGCTGCCGATGGTGGCCACATCCACCCCAAAGTAATGGAGGCCAAAACCCAGACCTACCCCGACCAGCACCGCGGGCAAGTGGCCGGGCACAGGCAGACGCAGGCGTGGCCAGAGCAGCAGCACGGCCAGTGTTGCGACCCCCACCAGGGTATCGCCCCACTGCCAGCTTGGCAGGGCAGCGGCCAGCGCTTCGACCTTGCCCAGATAGGTTTCCGGCATCTCGGGCACGCTCAGGCCGAAGAAGTCCTTGATCTGCAAGGTGGCGATCACGATGGCGATACCACCGGTAAAGCCCAGCGTCACTGACGGGGGAATGTACTCGATAAGGCGGCCAAGACGGGCCATCCCCATCGCCACCAGAAAGAGGCCTGAGATGAGCGTCGCCATCAACAGACCGCCAACCCCGAACTGCTGGGCGACCGGATAGAGGATCACCACAAAGGCAGCGGTCGGGCCGGAGATGGAGTAGCGGGAGCCACCGGTCACGGCGATCACGATTCCGGCAATGATGGCGGTATAGAGACCGTGTTGCGGTGGCACACCGCTGGCGATGGCCAGTGCCATGGCGAGCGGGATGGCGATGATGCCCACCGTCACACCGGCGATAAGATCACGGCCGAAGCGGGCCATGCTGTAGGGTTCATCAATACAGGACTGGCGTAAGGCTATGGCGAGCTTCACGCTATTTAAAGAGGCTTGCTTGTGCATGTATATCGTAATACCAGAAGAGGGAGATAAAGGCCGGAGAGATCCGGCGCCCGATCATCATCAAGGGCCGGCAGGGCTGTCGACGCGGCGATGGTATCCTGCGTAACCTTACTCCAGACGGGTCATTTTTTCGATGGGCAGGATCAATGAAAAGCACTCTGCCCCATGATTTGGCCCATTTACCGCCAAATCGCCGATCTTGACTCCAGCTCTCCCCCTTTTAGCCACAAAGATTACCATTTGAGCCTCACCTGGTTACCAGCACGTTCGCGACATCATGCTGTCATCATCAGGTTGATGCGAACCGAACCAATGCCCCCTGCGCCGGTTGGGGGGAGCGGTGGCAAGGGACTGATTGTGCTGAAAATAAACCGCAAAGCGCAACTTTTGGGCAAACAGTCCGAAAATCCGGTTTTCGAGAAATTCGCGGGTTGACACCCGCCGCCCTGGTCATTAATATTCGCCCCGTCTTAACGAGACAGGCAATTCCTCCTTAGTTCAGTCGGTAGAACGGCGGACTGTTAATCCGTATGTCACTGGTTCAAGTCCAGTAGGAGGAGCCAATTCCCTCGTAGTTCAGTCGGTAGAACGGCGGACTGTTAATCCGTATGTCACAGGTTCAAGTCCTGTCGAGGGAGCCAAATTCTAAAGCCCAGCCTTTTGGCTGGGCTTTTTCGTATCTGCCTCAGAAGAGTCTAGAGAAGCCTAGATTACTCATCCCCACACTGGGGGCTGTCACGTCCACAAACAGGTCAATACCACGCCACAACCTAGCATGCTCACGGAGTGCTTGCTGATAGGCCCAAGTGGCGATGGCGGTAGAACGCACGGCGTCGACGCTCACCAGAGGGGCCAGCTCGTCAGTGAGGTACGCCCCGTGAGTCAGGATATTCTGCTCGTACCAGGCATCCCTGTGCTCGGGAGCGGCGAGAAAATCCCGTTTGCTCCGGTTACAGTTGGCGTGTGCCAGTACGAAGTTGTGGCCCAAATCGATTGGATAACGACGCCAGGGGATGAAATGGTCTACCTCGCCATTCCCGTGTATCGCCTTGTTACAGTAAAAACAGGTTCCCGCCTGCAAGTCCCTCAAAACCTCCCCCACTCGCCCCAGCGCCTGACGGCTTGAACCAAAGAGAAAATTCTCCAGCCCCACACTGGGGCCAATCAGTGGCTGATTCCCCTTGATGTCGCAGATAAGCTGTAACCAATGCTGTCGGGAGAGGGAGACCACCAGATCGTAAAAGCGGTGGAGACAGTAGAGAATGCCGGGGTTAAGGCAGATATGATCCGCGCCCCTTTGGTGCGGATAGAGGTGGCACTCCTCTCGCCCACCCAGGATCTGCAGACGCCACAAGGGTCCCTCAACAAGGATGCGCCGAACTCGGGCAAGAAGAGGCCGCCAGGCGTCGTGACGACGCAGTGCAGTTACCGAGCGGACCCCCTCTTCACGCAGCCGGGACAACTCCGTCAGCATGATGGCCTGACGACCGCTGCTCTGTTTGAGCAAGGTGGCCGTTTCTCCCGTCGCCGAGTAGGGCAGACTGTGCTGCCAATAGAGCTCCACAAACTTGGTGGCCAGTTCGTCCAGCGTAATAGTGCGCGCCGCCATCAGCTCATGGGTCTCGGTACTGCGCTCAAGTGCGATATCTGCAATCCCGTGAAGCAAGGCGCACTTGTAAGTGGCAACAAAGTCGCCTTCGGTAAAGATGCGCTGCAGATAGGCAATAAAAGAGAGTTGCTGCTCAGGGGAAGCGTGCATGTTCGCCCCCAAGGATCAGACTCTGCCAACTCAAGCCGCTACGCGCCAAGGCATCCCCCTGTGGTTCTGACACATGGAGCAGTGTCATCCCCCCCTCCAATGCAAGCCGCTCCACTTCATCGACAGCTACCGGATACATGGCTCGCTCCCGCATCTCCTGCTCCGAGATAACCAGGCGCAGACTCAGTACCAGATAACCATCTGGTGAGAGCAGCTCATGAAGACGTGCCAGCGCCAAGGGACGAGACTTCGGGGGTAGATGCATCCAGACAGCACTGAGCAAAATCAGATCAAAAGTGCCCGTCACGCGAGAGAGAGCAGGCATAGCGTCATTGACCCACGTCACCGCAGCCTCACGGGTATGACATTGCCCCTGTAGAGCGAGTGCCTGACAGGGCTCGACAGCGACCACACAGTGGCCCCGATGGAGCCCGGCTAAAAACGCGGCATCACGACCCCTGCCAGCCCCCACATCGAGCAACCTGCGCGGCGCAGCCAAAAACCAAGGTTCCAGCAGAGTGAGCCAGTCGCCGTGAACAGCGCGAGCAGATACCTGCTGGTAACGGGTCGCCAATTCGGTGGCGTGGCGCTGGTAGTAATCGAGGGACACAACGCGTTCCGATTGGAGAAGGAAGGGAAATAGTCTCACAAGATCAGTGGGTTGACCATGACAAGGACGACACTTTACAGACATGAACGATTAAGGGGGCAGAGGCATTTACAAAAACGGGATGCCAGCCAAAAGAACTGAGACCAGAGGGCTCTGAATGATGCCACCATTCAACATTTCGGGTAATATTCGGCCAACTCACTGATCTCTTGGCACTTATTATCGCCATGAGAGTTCAACGCCAGATGGAGATGGCTATTAATGAACTCGACTGATGTCGTGACCCTGTTTGGGGATGACAAAATTCTTTCCTTTGACCTTGAACTGACCCGGGATGAAAAACTCCGTCATCTGGGGGCGCTCCTAGCTGGTCGTGAACTCAATCTCAAGGGCCCGCAGGATCTCGCACTCAAGGAGTTAAATGCGCTGGCACAAGGGGCGGATGTGATCCTTGGTCACAATATTCTCGATTTTGATCTCCCCTGGTTGGCCAAACAGGCTGTACGCCCTCAGTTACTTCTCGAAAAGCCGGTAATAGATACCCTCTATCTATCTCCCCTTGCCTTTCCCAAAAACCCCTATCACCGCTTGGTCAAGGATTACAAACTGGTTCGGGATACCCTCAATGATCCGGTCGCGGATGCAAGGCTCGCATTGCAGATTTTCTCGGAACAGCTGATAGCACTACAAGCCTTACCCCTGTCCCAATTGCAGCTTTATCAATATCTGTTCGACCAGGGAGTCATGGCGCAATTTAACACTCAGGGTCTGTCACTGGTGTTTGCCAGACTGACAGGCCGCCCGCCAGTGCGGGTCTCGGAGCTACCCACTCTCATCAAGAGCATTGCCCATGAGAAAGCGTGCCCCAATCAGCTCAACCGGGTGATTGGCGATGCCCTGCGTCAACCTATGCAGCTGTTACCGTTGGCTTATGCCTGCGCCTGGTTGCCCGTTTCCGGCGGCAACTCTGTGCTGCCTCCCTGGATTTGGCGCCGCTTCCCCCAGACCGCAGAGATCATTCACACAGTTCGTGAACGTCACTGCGGTCATGCTGACTGCAGCTATTGTCAGGAGAACCACGATGCACGCCGCCATCTGCAGCGAATCTTCGAGCTCGACAACTTCCGCAACCTGCCTGATGGGACGCCATTGCAGAAGACCTTGATCGAGGAAGCCATGGCTGGCGTCGCACTGCTCGGCATACTCCCTACCAGCGGTGGCAAGTCGCTCTGCTACCAGCTCCCGGCACTGGTGCGTAACCAGCGAAGCGGTGCTCTCACGGTCGTGATATCCCCCCTGCAGGCACTGATGAAAGATCAAGTGGACAACCTTAAACACAAGGCCGGTATTGAAGGGGTTGCCGCTATCTCGGGGCTGCTGACGCTACCAGAGCGAGGCGCGATTCTTGAACAGATCCGCATGGGGGATATCGCCTTGCTCTATATCTCCCCCGAGCAGTTGCGCAACCGCACAGTCAAACAAGCAATACGACAACGTCAAATCGGTGGCTGGGTATTTGACGAAGCGCACTGCCTGTCGAAATGGGGACATGATTTTCGCCCTGACTATCTCTACTGCGCCAAGGCCATCGCCACAATTGCCAAGGAACAGCAGGTCCCCATGCCTCCTGTCTTCTGCTATACCGCGACCGCCAAACCGGATGTGATTGAGGATATTTGCGCCCAGTTTCTCGACAAACAGCCCCGACCTCTTCTCAGACTGGAAGGCGGGGTTGAACGTACCAACCTCGAATATGCCGTCGTTGAGTGCCCCGGTCTCAATAAACAGGGCCATATCCTTAACCTGCTCGAGCAGTTCTTCGGTGAGGCAAAGCCCGGTTCCTGCGTTATCTACTGCGCAACCAAGCGCAGCGTGGACGAGCTGGCCGATTTCCTCGGTCAGCAACAATCCCTCCCTGTCTCGCGCTTTTACGCCCGCATGGACAGTGCCCAGAAGAAAACCACCCTCGAACAATTTATCAATGGCGAGATCCGGGTCATCTGCGCGACCAATGCCTTCGGGATGGGGATCGACAAGGATGATGTGCGTTTGGTCATCCATGCCGATATCCCCGGCTCGCTAGAGAACTATTTGCAGGAAGCGGGGCGAGCTGGCCGCGATACAGCACAAGCTCACTGCGTACTGCTGTTTGATGAACAGGATATCGAGAAACAGTTCCAGCTCGAGGCCATGAGTGAAGTCAGCCTGCGCGATATCAAACAGATCCTGCGCGGAATAAGACTCAGGGCCAGCAAAGGAGGCAAGCAGGATAACAACTCGCCACTGGTCGCCACCAGTGCAGAGCTTATCAACCAGCCAGAGGTGGAAACCAGCTTCGCTGCCGATGACAGCAATGCGGATACCAAGGTCAAGACAGCTATTGCCTGGCTCGAACGAGCGGGCTATCTGGAACGTAGCGACAACATCACTCAGGTTTTTCAGGGGCGCCCTCTGTTTGCTTCCACAGAAGAGGCAATGAAAAGGGTAGACAGTCTGAAACTGGCTCCCAAGGCCAAAGCCATCTGGCAATCTGTTATCCAGGCGCTGATGAGTGCTGCCGATGATGATGGTCTCAGTGCCGATGCCATTGCCGAAGAGGCAGGCCAATACATGGCAGACAAGGGAAGTGGTGTTCAGGCCAGTGAAGTGATGCGGGTACTCACCCAGATGGCGGATGTCGGTCTTCTCTCTCAGGGGATGTTACTGACTACCTGGCTTCGCCCCAAAGGAAGAGACAATGCCAGGGTGCTCTGCGGACAAGTACACAGTATTGAAAAGGCGATGCTGGACACCTTGCGTGAACAAGAGCCCGAACCTGATACAGGGCAAGGGCTGATCTTTAACATTCGACTGGTCAATCAGGCCATCAAAGATCTGGGGCATGAACGGTGTAACCCTGGCTTGCTGCGCAATTTGCTGACCAGCTGGGCCCAGGATGGTCGCTCGGGGGGCGAGAAAGGCTCCATTGATGTCAAATATCTCTCTCGGGATCTTTACCAACTCACCTTCAACCGAACCTGGTTCCAGATTGAGCAGACAATTGATCAACGCCATCGCGTCACTGGCGCCACCCTCTATTTTCTCTACACCCTGTTGGCAAGCAGCGAAGAGAGTGTCCAGCGCCAGGTGATGCTGTCATTTGCCCTGGAGCAACTGGTCAAATACCTGCGAGAAGACATGGATGTGGCTCAGCTCATGAACAAGCGGGAGGCAAGCAGCCAGCAGGAGTGGTTGCTCAAAGGGGCAGAGCGGGCACTGCTCTACCTGCATGAGCAACACGCCATCGTGCTGCAAAATGGTCTTGCAGTGTTCCGAAGCGCCATGACCCTCACTCTGACGGCTGAGCGGCAGCAACAATACAACAAGGCAGACTATCAGCCGCTTGAGCATCACTATCGCCAGAAGGTGATTCAGATCCATGTGATGAATGAATACGCCCGCATCAGCCTGGAACACTTCAAGAAAGCCAAAAAGCTGGTAACAGACTACTTCTCCATGGAAGCTGACAAGTTCCTCGGTCACTACTTCAAAGGGCGCAACAAAATCCTGGAGCTGGCGACCAGCGAACACTCCTGGAAGCGCATTGTCGAAGATCTTCACAACCGTGCCCAGGAGCAGATCGTTCAGGCACCGCCCGAGCAAAACTTGCTGGTACTGGCAGGCCCGGGGTCAGGCAAGAGCAAGGTGATTATTCACCGCTGCGCCTATCTGATGCGGGTCAAGCAGATCTCCCCATCGCGGATCATGTTGCTCTGTTACAACCATAATGCGGCGATGTCCCTGCGCCGACGCCTGACCGAGTTGCTGGGGCGTGACGGAGCACGGGTCTCGGTATGCACCTTTCACGGTCTCGCGATGAGCCTGACAGGCAATGCGGTGCAAAACCGGACATCCGACGATATCGACTTTACCACCATCATTGATGACGCTATCAAGCTGCTCCGGGGAGAGCAAAGCCAGCTCGGTCTAGAGTTGGAAGAGCAGCGGGAAAAGCTGTTGGGGGGTCTGCAATTCCTGCTCGTCGACGAGTACCAGGATATTGACGAACAGCAGTACCAACTGATCGCTGCACTGGTTGGAAAAAGCGAAGAAGATGAAGAAGCGCGACTGCACCTGATGGCAGTGGGTGATGATGACCAATCGATCTACGCCTTTCGCGACGCGAACGTCAGCTTTATTCGCCGCTTTGAGCAAGACTACAACGCCCAGACTCACTTCCTGACCTGGAACTATCGTTCCACCGCCCACATCATCGAGACCTCCAACCGCCTGATTGAGCACAATCAGGATCGCATGAAGCGTACACATCCCATCGAGATCGACGACAGGCGCAAGATGGAAGTGGCAGGGGGGCACTGGGAGGGGATGGAGACAGCACAGGGTCGCGTCATCATCCAGCAGTGCCAGGATGCCGCCCAACAGGCAGCCGAGGTCGTGAGACATATCGCGCTTATCCGTGAGAAGACTCCCACTTGCCCGCTGGAATCTATCGCCGTGCTGGCCCGTAATGGGCTGGAGAAGGAGGAACTGGCCTGGGTTCGCTCGGCGCTGGCAGATGCCGATATTCCCTGTCGTTTTACTCTGGATAAAGAGAACGGTTTTCCTGTGCATCGCTGCCGTGAAATCTTGCGCTATCAGAATTGGCTACAACAGCAAGGTCATGCCCTGCTGACAGCGGAGCAACTTGCAGCCCCTCTCCCTCCACTCTCACTGGCCAACCGTTGGGAGGAGCTACTGCACGATCTGATTGCTCAATGGCAAGCCAGCCAGGGAGAGCACGCTCTTTCTGCCCACCACTTCCTGATGTTCCTCTACGAGTATTTGAGCGAGCAAAAGCGCCAGATCCGCTTCGGTAAAGGGGTATTGTTAAGTACGGTACATGGGGTTAAGGGGGAGGAGTATCGCCATGTGATACTTCTCGACGGCGGCTGGCAACGCGCGGCGGAGCTATCGACCAGTAATCTGGAAGAAGAGCGGCGCCTCTTCTATGTGGGGATGACACGTGCTATCGAAAGGCTGGTTCTCATGGCTCGCCACGATCAACGTAATCCCCATATTCCACTGATCGCCTCCCACTGCTACGTGCAGAGACCTAACGCAACCCGACCGGACAGACTACGCCGCTTCGCCATGATGGGTATGTCGCAACTGGTGTTGGGCTATGCCGGACGCAGTAGCGAGACTCATCGTATCCACCGCCTGCTCAGTCAGATAAAGGTTGGCGATGCCGTGCGTATCGCTCCCGATAAAAACAACAAGCTTCATGTGTATCACCAGAATCACGAAATAGCTCGCCTCTCCCTGCTCGGCGAAGAGACCTGGAAATTCGACATGAATAGCATCCGTGAAGCCCGAGTGATTGCTCTGGTGGAACGACGTAAAGAACAGGAGAAAGAAGAGTATCAACCCAAGATGCGCAGCGAACGTTGGGAGATCCCCATAATCGAGCTGGAGTTATGAACCAAACTGGTAGCCCCCCATGCTACCGGGATAGACCTTCACGACTTGCAGCACCAGCTGTGCCGGTACTGCAATAGGTGATACTGAAAGCTTGGTGACTTGACGACACGTCGCTGCCAATAGCCTCAATTCAGGTCATAATGTAGTGGTCAACTAAATCCGGACACTTGGTTAGGCCGTTTTTCGGCTTTTGCTGGCGGTATCCCGTTATTGTGGCAATGTGGACGCCGCCAGTTGTAGTCATCCATCAGGTAATAACTGATATCCCGCTTTGCCTCCCGTATGCTCATGTATCCCATAGCCGGGAGCCACTCTGACTTCAGGCTTCTGAACAGTCGCTCCATCGGGGCGTTATCCCAGCAGTTTCCACGCCGACTCATGCTCTGGGTTATGCGATAGCGCCACACTCGTTGCCGAAATGCCCGGCTACCATATTGGCTGCCTTGGTCAGAGTGAAATAGCACACCGGATGGGCAACCCCGCTGCTGATAGGCCATTTCCAGTGCTTTGATTGCCAATTCTGCATCAGGTTTATCAGACATCGCCCAGCCCACGACCCGCCGGGTGTACAGGTCAAGCACCGCTGCCAGGTAATGCCAACGACCACCTGCCCAGACGTAGGTGATATCGCTACACCACACCTGATTGGGTTGCTGGACATCAAATTCCCGGGCCAGCAGATTGGGAATGTCCGGTCGTTCAGACTGTGCCACTTGATAACGGTGTGCGCCCGGCTGTTTGGATACCAGCCCGGCTTCCTTCATCAGGTTGCGTACTTTGAATCGGCCAATCTGATACCCCAACTCTCGCATCATCGACATCAAGGCGCGGCTGCCCGCTGAGTTCCGGCTTTCTTTGAACAACCTGCGGTTCACGGTTAATCGCCCGCCTGCGGGCCAGATAATCGTAAAAACAGGAGGTGGGAACATCGAAAGCGCGGCAGACCAG
>NZ_JAAKRF010000035.1:0-42822 GCF_049173005.1 Aeromonas sp. 602658
CCCCGATGCGGTACATAGGGGGTTCTGAGTAGAGAAATGCTAGTTGAAAATGTGTAAACCTATTTCAGGACTAGACAGAAGCAACCACGCACTGGCTGCGATATTGCTCGCAGCCTTATTCGCGCCACAGGCCGCCACTCATCACCCTTTCGATAGCAAACGTCCGGTCGTGCACCAGCAGCAAATCCGCATCCTGCCCGACCCCGATACGCCCCTTGCTGCAGAGCCCCAGCGCCTGCGCCGGATTGCTTGTCACCACGGCCAACGCCCTCTCCAGCGAGACACCGAGCCGGGTCGCGCGCACGCACTGCTGCCACAGGCTGGCAATCTGGCCACAGCGCATTTCGATTAGCCGCCCTTCGCCATCAAAGCGCGGCAGGCTGGCGTTGGCATCCGAACTGAAGGTGATGCGCTCGGCAGGCACACTGGCGGCCAACAGCTCGAGGAGCGCATCGGCGGCAAGCCGCTCGCCATCCTCCAGCAGATCGGGAAAGCTCGAGGTGGTGAGGTCGACCCAACCTCCCGCCTTGCCCCACTCGATGGCCTCGGCAAAGAGCCAGGGGTTGCGGTTGCAGTGAGTGGGATAGAGTTGGCGCAGCGGAATGTCGGTCTCATCGCGCAGGGCCCGCAGGGGCGCCAATGCCCCCTTGCCATCCCCGACATGGAAGAAGCTGACCCCGCTCTTGCCCGCAAGCAGCCCGGCCACTCGCGCCTCGCTGGCAAGCCTGGCCAGCTCATCGTGGGTCGGCGCACTGGATCTGTGGTCACTGATGGCCACCTCCCCCACCCCCAATACCTCGGGGATCAGGATGATGTCCGACTCCACCGTACCGGTCAGAGTTTTGACCGGCAGATGGTAGGAGCCGGTATACATAAAGGCGCTCACCCCGGCGGCGCGAAACTCGCGCACCTTGCCGAGCACCTGCGCGGGAGTGCGGGTCAGGCTGTCTGTGCCAAGCGCCGCCACCAGGGTAGTGACACCGGCCCTGAGCGCCTCGCTCGCCGCCAGCTCCGGGGTGCGAAAAGCAAAGCCCCCCTCCCCGCCGCCGCCGGTGATATGGGCCAGCGGATCCACCAACCCGGGCACCAGATAGCGGCCACGACCATCGACCCGATGCAGCGGCCAGTTTGTGGGCACCGTCAACCCCTTGCCCATCCAGGCGATACGGCCATCAGCCACCAGCAGATCCTGCTGGCCAAGGTGGGTGGGGCTGAAGATCTCGGCTCCCTCGATCAGGGTCAACATGGCGCTCCTCCTTGCACGATTGTCGCTTGCCCAATGAAAAGAGAGGGAGCAAGCTCCCTCCCCCCGTCAACCACCATATATATCGTACTTGAAGTACTTCTGGTTGATCTGCTGATAGGTGCCGTTGGCACGCAGGGCCTTGATCGCCTCGTCCAGCTTGCCCTTGAGCTCCTTATCGCTCTTGCGCACGGCGATCCCCATACCATCACCAAACCACTGGCGATCGGTCAGGGCGGGCCCCACATAATCGAACTTGTCGCCCCCCTCTTTGCCAAGCAGCCCCTGCTCAATGGCAGAGGCATCGGCCAACAGGGCCAGCACCCGACCCGCTTTCAGATCGAGATAGGCCTCATCGGCATTGCCGTAGCGGACGATGGTGACATTCGAGCCAAAATTGTCGGTCAGGTACTTGTCGTGGGTGGTGGCACGCTGCACCCCGATGCGCTTGCCCGCCATGCCTTCCGGGGTCAGCGTCAGCTCGGTCCCCTTGGCCGCCACAAAGCGATTGGGAATATGGGCATATTTCTCGGTGAAATCGACCTTCTGGCGCCGCTCGTCGGTGATCGACATGGCAGCGATGATGGCGTCGTATTTGCGCGACAGCAGGGCCGGGATCATGCCGTCCCAATCCTGCGCCACCAACTCGCACTTGACCGCCATCTGCTGACACAGGGCGTTGGCGAGATCGATATCAAACCCCTTGATCTCGCCCGACGCATCGGTCCAGGAGAAGGGCGGGTAGGCCCCCTCCACCCCGAAGCGCACGGTTTTCCACTCCTTGGCCATGGCGGGGATAGCCAGCAGGCTGGCAACAAACAGGGCTGAGAGGGTCAGTCTGATCTTCATCTTGAGTACTCCATTACATAAAAAGCGCACAGGCGCGGACAAGGCACCGCAGGCGAATGCATGCGATGACCAAAAGCGGCAAAATCTGGATGAGCGAGATCACGCCCGAGCGGGCGTCAGTGAACTGCTCCAGGGGTTCGATCTATTCGTCGAACCACTCGGAGAGATAGAAAGGCTTGAAGTAGAAGGCCAGAAAAAAGCCTCTGGCTTTGCGCATCATGGTGGTTTGTCGCGTCCTGTGACAAAGATGGCATCACCTTAGCACGCCCGAATTTTGCCCGGCAAGAGGCAGCCGCAGGGCAGTAGCAAAATCCAGATCATGGTCAAGGCGGGCGGGATCCGTTAGGCTCGAAGCACCTTGCCATCCCATAACAGACCCACTGCGACCGATGAATTTTCTGGCCCATCTCCATCTGGCTGCCCACACCCGAAGCTCCCTCACCGGCAACCTGCTCGGTGATTTTGTCAAAGGCACGCTGCCCACGGGGCTTGCCGCCCACTTCGATGAGGGGATCTGGCTACACCGCAAAATTGACGCTTTCACCGACAGCCACCCCGAGCACAAGGTGGCCGTCGCCTGTTTCGAGGCCCCCTGGCGCCGCTTTGGCGGCATAGTGGTGGATATGATCTACGACCACTGGCTGAGCCAGCACTGGGAGCTGGTCAGTACCGAACCCCTGCCCCGCTTCCTGCAACGCAGTTATGACCAGCTATTGGCGGATCACCCACGCCTGCCGGACGGACTGCCACTCCCCCTCAAACGGATGGCCGAGCAGAACTGGATCGCCTCCTACCGCCACAGGGAAGGGCTGGGGCAAGCGCTAAATGGCATCGGTCGCCGACTGCGCCGCCCGGTACAACTGGGAGAGGCGCTGCTGACCCTTGATGAGTCGCAGTGGCAAACATGCGAGGCGGGATTTCTGCGCTTCTATCCCCAGCTGATGGACTTTAGCCAGCAACAGCTGGCCCAATATCGGGCAGCCCACGGGGCACAGTGATCCCTCTGGATAGACCTGAGTCCCCATAAAAAACGCCCCTTGCGGGGCGTTTCTCATCAGTTGGCTTCGTCTTTCTTTTTGCGAATGCTTAAGCCAAGTTCGCGACCACGCAGACGGGCGTAGTAGATGGTGCCGACAAACGCGAGGGTGGTGAAGACCAGCTCCACCACCGCCAGCCACCGCTCCCCCTCATCCGTGGTGATCAGGGTGAGGGCGTGCAGGAAATAGGGCATCAACACGAAGTTGCCCCAGGCGTGGGTGTAGGGGTTGCCCTGCACGATCCCCTTGAGGGGGAAGAGCAGCGGCACCGTCCAGATCACCGGCAGCAGCCAGGGGTTGAGGTCGGGATGGGGCGAGAGCCACAGATGCCAGAGGATGACCCAGCCCAGCAGACCAAAGAAGCCGACCAGAGTCAGCAGACGAGCAAAGCGGGTGCTCACTTGAGGATCTCCAGCACCAGCTCCGGCGGGCGACCAATGCGGGCCTGACCATTCTTGATGACAATGGGGCGCTCGATCAGCTTAGGATGCTGGTGCATGGCACGAATAAGGTCGTCTCCGTTCACTTCGCCGAGGCCCAGCTCCTTGTAGAGATCTTCCTTGGTGCGCATCAGCTGGCGCGGGTCGCTAAAGCCAAGCAGGGTCAGCAGCTTGCGGATCTCCTCTTCGCTCGGGGACTGCTCCAGATAGAGCACCACATCAGGGGCGATCCCGTGCTGTTCCAGCAGCGCCAGGGTTTCACGGCTCTTCGAGCAGCGCGGATTGTGGTAGATTTGGGTCTCGCTCATGGTAACTCCCTGATTAATCGCAAGATGGGACAAGAAACGGCGCTATTGTAGGGGAAAGTGATGGTCAGGGTAAGCGGCAGTGGAAAGGAATTGAAACGAATTTGTTGGCTGATTGTGGCCGGCCTGCTGGGCGCCTGCACGCCCGCCCCCGAATTTACCGATGCAGCGGGGCAAACGGTGACCCTTGACCACTTTGCCGGCAAGCCGCTCTTGGTCAACTACTTCGCCCCCTGGTGCGCCCCCTGCCTGCGGGAGATGCCGCGCCTCAACGGGCTGGCGGAGGAGGGCGAGATCGCCGTGGTAGCGATCAACTACGACCCGACCACGCCGGCAGAGCTGGACAAACTGGCTGCGCAGTATCACATCAAGGTGCCCCTCCTTATTGCCAATGAAGATGCCAAGCTTCCCTTCCCTCGCCCAAGCGGCCTGCCCACCAGCTATCTGCTTGATAGCGAGGGCAAGCTCAAGCAAACGCTGGTCGGCGAGCTCGACCAGCAGCAGATCGAGATGCTCAAGGCGACCGCCAGCAGCATGAGTCACTAGCCCATCGCTGCTATCACCGTCATGTACATCACGCCACCGCCATAAACAACAAGGGCGCACCGTGGTGCGCCCTTGTTTGATAGGTCAATGCCAGGTTTCGTTAGCCCTTGAGGCTGTCGAGATCCTTCTTGGCCCGCTCCAGCTCGGTGATGCGCGCCTCCAGACGAGCCAGGGTCATCCGGTCGCTAGTGGTACCGCGCGCCACGATCAGTTCGTCGATGGCTGCCTGATAATCCCCGCGCAGCGAGAGCATCTCGGCCCGCGCCATATGCAGCTCGGTCATTCTGCCCGCCTTGCGATAGGCATCAGCCAGCAGGTTCCAGGCCAGATTGTTCTCCTCGTGGGCACGGGCATAGGGGTCAAGGATGGCGATGGACTTCTTGTAGTTGCCGCTCTCGAGGTAGGCGTTGCCGAGATTGACCACCACCACTTCGTTGTCCGGCATCCGGCTGCGGAACTTCTCGAGGCGCGCAATGGCCTGGGCACTGCGCCCCTTGGCCAGATCGATGTCAGTCTGGGCATCGACGATAAAGAGATCTTCCGGATGACGGGCCGCCAGCTCCTGCATCAGGGTATCAGCCTCGTCGGTGCGCTTGAGCTGGATCAGCGCCAGCGCCTTGCCATAGATGGCTGCATCCTTGAGCGGGTAATCCCCCTTCTGGATCCGGCTATCAAAGTAGCTCAGCAGCCCCTGCGGGGTATCGGTACCAAAACGCACCTGAATCCGCACCTTGGCCAGCCAGAAGTCGAGGCTGGGCGGCAAGTCGCGGCGGCCATAGCTGCCCGCCCGAGCGCGGGCCTCGCTGATCCGGGTCTCCGGCAGCGGGTGAGTGAGCAGCATCTCCGGCGGCTTGCTGGCGTAACGGTATTCAGCAGCCAGTTTCTGGAAGAAATTGGCCATCCCCATGGGGTCGAAACCGGCATCATAAAGCGTCTTCATGCCGATGCGATCCGCTTCATATTCGTTGTCGCGGGTGTAGTTGATGGCCGACTGCATGGAGAGGCCCAGCGTGGTTTGCAGCGCGGCGATACCGGCAGTCGGGTTGATCACTGCCAGCGCGATGGAGCCCACCAGACCGGCCAGGGTCACCGCCGAGCTGCTTGCCTGCGCTTCCATATAACGGGCGATGTGGCGCTGGGTCACGTGGGTGATTTCGTGGGCCAGTACCGAGGCCAGCTCGCTCTCGCTGTCGGCGTAGAGGAAGAGGCCAGTGTGCACCTTGACTCGCCCGCCGAGGAAGGCGGCCGCGTTGATGCTGGGATCATTGATGAGGAAGAAGGTAAACGGGAAACGTACCCCATCGGCGTTGGTCAGCAGTCGCTGACCCAGATCGTCAATGTACTGGCTCAGCACCGGATCATCGATGATCGGCAGACCCGCACGGGCAAAGCGCATAAAGGCGTTGCCGTAACGCACTTCCTGCTCGATGGGCAGGGCAGCAACCCCGGCCGTGCCGATGTCGGGAAGCTGATTGTTGGCCTCGGCATGAAACGTGGCGCCCATCAGGGAAGCCAGCAGGGGAAGCGATGCCATCAGGGGGGAAAAACGTGCCACGTTATCTCTATCTCCATCAGAAAGGGCCTCGGCAGAATACCCTTGCCCATCAAGGGCTACAAGCGTTGTTTCACGCTCTTATCACGGCCATAATAGCGGCCACCTGCCTGATGGAGCCCCCATGGAAATTCTCGACCTGACCCCCTGGCGTTGCCCCGAGCCGCTGATCCGGCTCAAGCTCTGGTTAAGGGAGGCCAAAAGCGGTCAAACCGTCACCATCCGGCTGGCCGATGCGGGCTCCCGGCAGGATATTCCGGCCTATCTGCACCGTCAGGGCCACCATGTCGAGATGCAGCAAGAACCGGACAATACCCTCTCTTTGCAGTTGGTTGTCGGGGCGAAACAGCCATCTTGAGCCCCAGTGATGTAAGGATGCCGTCATGTTAGAAGTATTGAAGCACTGGTATCAGACCCGTTTTTCCGATCCCGATGCCGTTACCCTGTTCCTGTTGCTGGTGTTCTGCTTTGCCATCATCTGGCTGTTTGGCGATCTGCTGGCCCCCCTGCTGGTGGCACTGGTAATGGCCTATCTGCTGGAGTGGCCGGTCGCCCGGCTGCAAAAAGCGGGGCTGTCGCGCACCCTGGCCACCAGCATCATCCTGATCCTCTTTATTGCGGTAGCAGTCGCCTCCTTGCTGGGTCTTATCCCGACGCTGGTGAGTCAGGGGATCAATCTGGCCAAAGAGGCACCGGCCATGCTGACCCACGCACAGGATTATGTCCGCACCCTGCCTGACAAATACCCCGAGCTCATCGACGTCAGTCTGGTGGAGACCGTCATCGACAATATTCGCCAGCGCATCCTCAGTGGCGGCGAGCATCTGGTGAGCGCCTCCCTCAGTTCGCTGGTCAACGTGGTCGCCATCATGATCTACCTCATTCTGGTGCCGCTGATGGTCTTCTTTATGCTCAAAGACAAGCGGGTACTGATGGGCAGCCTGCGCCGCTTCCTGCCGCGCAACCGCACCTTGGTCAACCGGGTGTGGGTCGAGATGAACAACCAGATCATCAACTACATCCGCGGCAAGGTGATCGAGATCCTCATCGTCGGCATCGCCACCTATGTCCCCTTCGCCCTGATGGGACTGCGCTACTCTGTGCTGCTGGCGGTGGCGGTCGGCTTCTCGGTGCTGATCCCCTATATCGGCGCTGCCGTGGTGACGGTTCCGGTCGCCATGGTCGCCCTGTTTCAGTGGGGGCTCACCCCCGAATTCGCCTGGCTGATGGTGGCCTATCTGGTCATTCAGGCCCTCGATGGCAACCTGCTGGTGCCGGTGCTTTTCTCGGAAGCGGTCAACCTCCATCCGGTGGCCATCATCATCGCCGTACTGGTCTTCGGCGGCTTGTGGGGATTCTGGGGGGTCTTCTTCGCCATTCCCCTCGCCACCCTGGTCAAGGCGGTGATCAATGCCTGGCCAAAACGCGAAGAGATGCCCAGTACCGTAAAATAACCTGCTTCCCCTGCAATCGTGACAACGGAGTGTCCATGACCTTTTTTCGTCAAATCAGAGCGGCAGGGCTGACGGCCCTGCTCCTCGCTGCAGCCCTCCCAGCGCGTGCCGATATCGATCTTGGCGCCATGGATCTGCTCACCAGCGACAGCCCAACCAGTCCGGTGCCACAAGGCTTTGTCGCCGGTGCGGCGCTCATCGGGGGGCAGGCCCGTTATGAAGCACAAGATAACAGCCTCTACGCCATCCCCGGCTTTATCTATTTTGGCGACCAGTTCATGTTTCTGGGGGATCGGGCCCGCTACTACTTCCACAAGGATGATAACGTGGCCCTCTACGGCTATGGCCGGATCCGTTTTGGCAATCTGGATCCCGAGGACTCGCCCGCTTTCAGTGGTATGGAGCAGCGAAAATGGCAGCTGGAAGGCGGGATCGGTGGCAACATCATCACCCCCTATGCCCTGCTGACCGTGCGGGCCAACAGCGATGTCACCGGCCGCAGCAAGGGGCAGGAGCTGCTGCTGTGGGCCGATTTCCCCATCCTGCGCGACAACCTGCTGATCATGCCGGGGATGGGGCTGATGCTGCGCAGCGACAAGATGGCCAACTACTACTTCGGCGGCATCTCCGAGAGCGAGGCGACTGCCCAGCGGCCCGCCTGGAATACCAGCACCACCCTATCCCCGATGGCGGCCCTCATCACCAGCTACCGCTTCAGCCCCAACTGGATTGGCATGTTTGCCGTGAACTACGAATGGTATGATCGGGACATCAAAAACAGCCCCATCGTCCAGCACGATGGCGAGCTCTATGCGGGTTTTGCGCTGGGCTATATCTGGTAACGGTTATGAGTCTTGAACCGTGAGACACGACCAAACAAAAGGGAGCCCTCGGCTCCCTTTTTCACGACCATCAAGCTGGTCGTACAGCCTACTCAGGCGTCCAATTCAGGCTTACAGCGTCGCCAGAAACTCGGCCAGCTGCTGATTGACGAAGGCCGGATTTTCCAGCGACGAGATGTGGCCAGCCATCGGGATCTCCCTGAACGGGCAACCCAGCACCTCGGCCATCAGATAGCCCTCCAGCACCGGACGGGCCTTGTCCTCGCAGCCTGTCATCACCAGCGCGGGAGTAGTGATCTCCTCCAGCCACTCGATACGATCTTCGCGGGTCACAAAGCTGCGGCCCACCGCCACCATGGCGGCAATCTTCTCGTTTGGCCAGGCGGCCAGACGCGCCTTGAAACCACTCATCAGCGCCTCATCAGGCTGGCTGGCAAAGAAGATAGGCGCCACCTGTTCGATGATGGGCGCCGGCACGGTGCCGAGCTGCTCGCTCATCGCCAGCATGCCGAGGTAGCGCTCGCAGGTGATCTGCGGTTCCAGGCCGACAAAACTGTCCATCAGCACCAGACCCTTGAGGCGGTTTGGCACCATGCGCGCCAGCTCAACACCCCACATGCCACCGATGGAGAGGCCCACCAACACGAACTCCTCAATGCCGAGGGCATCGAGCAGCGCCAGGTGATCCCGCGCCAGAGTCGCCAGGGTGCAGCCACCTTCGGGGAGCAGGTCGGAATCACCGTGGCCCCACAGCTCGGGAACAATGCAGCGATAGCTGCCCTTGAGCGCCTCGATTTGCGGCGCCCACATGGCGCTGTCCCACAGATAACTGTGACCAAACAGCAGTACCGGCCCTTGCCCTTCGTCCAGATAGGCCATCCGACAGCCCGCTATCTCCATAAAATGCTTCATGTTATCTCCTGTTGCCAGCGATGGGCGGGCAGTGTATCACGTCCCCCTTGGCAGGTGACGCCTCCCTGGTGCAAGCTTGCAGTGACTCAAAGAAGTCACCCATGAAAGGATGCCAAAAGGAGAAGCCCATGGCGAAGGAGAAGAGCAAGAAGCGGCCGCGTCTGGACAAGAAGTGCTACGAGCACCACCTTGCCCATCTGCAGGAGGAGCTGGTCAAGCTGCAGGAGTGGGTCAAGCAGGAGGGGTTAAAGGTAGTGGTACTGTTCGAGGGACGGGACGCCGCCGGTAAAGGGGGCGTCATCAAGGCGATCACCGAGCCGCTCAACCCCCGGGTCTGCCGGGTCACGGCGCTGCCCGCCCCCTCCGATCGGGAGCGCTCCCAGTGGTACTTTCAGCGTTATGTGGCCCACCTGCCCGCCGCTGGCGAGATGGTGCTGTTTGACCGATCCTGGTACAACCGGGCCGGAGTCGAGCGGGTGATGGGATTTTGCAGCGATGCCGAGTATCGCGAGTTTCTGCGCGCCTGCCCCGAGTTTGAGCGGATGCTGATCCGCTCCGGCATCACCCTGATCAAATACTGGTTCTCGGTCAGTGACGAGGAGCAGGAGAAGCGCTTTAAAGAGCGGATCAACACCCCCATCAAGCGCTGGAAGTTCAGCCCGATGGATTTGCAGTCCCGCTCGCGCTGGGTGGAGTACTCCCGCGCCAAGGATGACATGTTCACCTACACCGACACCGAGGATTGCCCCTGGTTCGTGGTGGAGGCAGATGACAAACGCCGTGCCCGCCTCAACTGCATCGCACATCTGCTGAGCAAGGTGCCCTACGAAGCGATCCACTACGAGCCCATCAAGCTCCCCCCCATCAAGACCGAAGGGTATGAGCGCCCGCCGCTGGCCAGCCAGACCTTTGTGCCCGATATTACCGCCGATCTCGAGGCTTGAACCGGGTTACCTTGCCTATCTGTATGTTCAAATCGCAGGCAATAAAAAGCCGGTCTGACGACCGGCAAAAAGGCATTGATTATTAAGAAAGGAAAACCAGCACAACAAAAAATCAGGTACGGATATATTTGGCGGTACGGGGGAACGCCTGCTCCTTGGCATCGAACAGGTAGCAGGCTTCGGCCGGGATACCCACGCTGTAGGTTTGACCGGTCGCCACATCCACATCCGAGGTGGCCTTGACGGTAAAGTCGTGACCATCCACATCCATATAAACGAAGGACTCGGCACCCAGGTGCTCGGCCACCTGCACGATCCCGCTCACCTTGCTGTGCGCATGGGGGTGATCCAGCGGCATCAGGTGCTCGGGACGAATACCCAGCTCCACCTTGTCACCCACAGCGCCACTGCGGGCATCGACCCGGGCCCGCACGGTATCGCCAGAGGTCAACTTGACCAGGCACTCCTGCTCGCCAATCTCCAGCAACTCGCCCGCCAGGAAGTTCATCTTGGGAGAGCCGATAAAGCCCGCCACGAACTTGTTGTCCGGGTTGTGGTAGAGATCCAGCGGTGAACCGAACTGCTCCAGGTTGGTAGCAGCCTCGGCCTTGAGCGGGCTCAGCACCACAATCTTGTCGGCCAGGGTCATCGCTTCCACCTGATCATGGGTCACGTAGATGATGGTGGAGTTAAGCTCTTTGTGCAGCTTGGCGATCTCGATCCGCATCTTGACCCGCAGCGCGGCATCCAGGTTGGAGAGCGGCTCGTCAAACAGGAACACCTGCGGCTGCTGCACGATGGAGCGACCGATGGCGACACGCTGACGCTGACCACCGGAGAGCGCCTTGGGCTTTCTGTCCAGCAGCGGCTCAAGACCCAGGATCTCGGCGGCGCGCATCACCCGCTTGTGGATGTTCTCCTTGTCCATTTTCTTGAGCTTCAGACCAAAGGCCATGTTCTCGTAGATGTTCATGTGCGGATAGAGGGCGTAGGACTGGAACACCATGCCGACGTTGCGCTCTACCGGCGGCACGTCGTTCATGTAGCGACCGCCGATGGTCAGCTCACCGCTGGTGATGTCTTCCAGACCCGCGATCATCCGCAGCAGGGTGGATTTACCGCAGCCGGACGGGCCGACGAAGACGATGAATTCGCCCTCCTTGATGGAGAGGTTGATGTTGCGCAGGGTGTCCTTGTGAACAGCCGGATCGTAATTTTTGCGAACGTTGTTGAGTACTACTTCAGCCATGACGAGCTCCGCTCTTGAATCTTTGCAAATCGTGATAGCGGGGGGAGTCAGCTCCCCCGGCCATAAACTTAACCTTTCACACCACCGGCGGTCAGACCGCCAACCAGCCAGCGCTGTGCCAACAGGAAGACCACTGTGATGGGGAAACCGGAGAGCACTGCGGCCGCCGCGAAATCACCCCACAGATAGTTCTGCGGATAGAGGTACTGCTGGGCCCCGACCGCCAGGGTCAGATTGTTCACATCCTGCAGCAGGATGGAGGCCATGGGCACCTCGGTAATGGAACCGATAAAGGCCAGAATAAACACTACAGCTAGGATGGGCACCGACAGAGGCAACAGGATCAGACGGAATGCCTGCCACGGGGTTGCACCGTCGATGGCCGCCGCCTCCTCCAGGGAGGAGTCGATGGTCTCGAAGTAGCCCTTGATGGTCCAGACGTGCAGGGCAATCCCCCCCATGTACGCCAAGATCAGGCCACCGTGGGTGTTGAGACCCAGCCAGGGAATATAGTCACCAATCTTGTTAAAGAGCGCGTAGATGGCTACCAGCGCCAACACCGCCGGGAACATCTGGAAAATCAGCATGCCCTGCAGGATGGTGGACTTGCCACGAAAACGCAGGCGGGCAAAGGCGTAAGCACAGGTGGTGGAGAGCGTCACGATCATCAGGGCAGTGATGCCGGCGATCTTGATGGAGTTCCACAACCAGGTCAGCACCGGGAACGGCGGCGGCGTGATGCTGCCGTCGGCGTTGGTGATGGACATGCCCAGCGCAAGCTTCCAGTGATCCAGCGTCGGATTGGAGGGGATGATCTCCCCTACCGCGAAGTTACCGTTACGGAACGAGATGGCGATAACCATGATCAACGGGAAGATGATCAACGCCAGGAAGCCCCACATGACCAGGTGGGTTGCCCACACCCGGTATTTGACTGATTTGGGTTGTACGATTGCCATGTTGAAGCCTCCTTACAGCTGCTTGTCGGCTTTGGACAATTTCAGGTTGAGCAGCGCCAGCGCACCTACGATGAGGAAGATAGCTGTGGCGATGGCACTGGCCAGACCGTAGTCCTGACCACCCGATCCCTGGAACGCAATCCGGTAGGTATAACTCACCAGCAAGTCGGTGGTACCGGCCGGAGTGCTGGCGCCGATGATGTCGGGCGCACCGTTGGTCAACAACTGGATAAGCACGAAGTTGTTGAAGTTGAAAGCGAACGAGGCAATCAACAGCGGTGTCAGCGGCTTCATCAAGAGCGGCACGGTGATCTTGAAGAAGTTCTGTACCGGGCCAGCACCGTCCATGGCGGACGCTTCATAGAGATCTTCCGGAATGGCTTTGAGCAGGCCCATGCAGAGGATCATCATGTAGGGGTAGCCGAGCCAGGTGTTGACAATCAGGATCATCACCTTGGCCAAGAAGGGGTTGGTATACCAGTCCGGCTTGATGCCAAACGCCGCTTCCAGGAACATGTTGATCTCACCGAAGTTCTGGTTGAACAACCCCTTGAACACCAGAATGGATATAAACGCCGGGATCGCATAGGGCAGGATCAACATGACCCGATAGAAACCGCGCCCCTTGAGCTCTTCCCACTGCACCAGACAGGCCAGCACCATGCCGATAGCCAAGGTGAAAGCGACGGAGCAGGTTGAGAAGATCACGGTCCAGATGAAGATCTGCAGGAAGGGTGACTGGATGCCCGGATCGGTGACGATGCGCGCGAAGTTCTTCCAACCGACGCTCACCACAAAGCCCGGAGCAATACCCTTGCCGACAAACTGACCCTGTTCGTCGATGTACTGATAGAAGCCGGTCTCGCCATTGGGCAGCATCAGCTCGCCATTCTGGGTATCACGCAGCAGGTTGCTGTCTTTGATCACCACGCCGGACTTGAGCACGGCACCATCCATCAGACGGGTGTAGTGCTGCTTCTGGGCGGCAAACTTGCGCAGGCTGCTCAGGGTCAGGTGGGTACCGCCATCCGGCAGCACCAGATCAAGGTCACTCAGGTGAGTACGATGCTCAACAATGGCGCGGATCGGTGCGGCCTTGCTGGCCGCTTCGCCAGTGAAGGGCTGCAGCTCGACCACTTGCTGGGTGTTCTGCACACGGCCCTCGCGGGACGCCAGCTCACGGGCCTTGTTGGTCATCAGGGAAACAGGTTGGCTGATAAAGGATTGATCATCCTGTGTCAGCAGCAGCTGGAACTGGCCGTTGTCGCCACCCAGCAGGGTAAAATCGAATTCACCGCCCGCCACCTTGTAGGTTTTCTTCAGGTGGTAGTCCCGCGCCTGCTCCACGGAGAGCAAGTTGGACCCCGAATAGTTGGTGAAGGCAATGCCAATGGTGTAGGCAAGAGGGAAGATGATAAACACAACCATGCCCGCAACACCCGGAAAGATGTAGCGATGGGCATAGGTCTTCTTGTTCATGAAGACATACAGACCGACGGAAACCACCACCAGATCCAGCAGCGCGAATACCCACTCGCCACTGGCGTACATCATCACGGCTGCGTAGCCGTTGAGGATGGCAACCAGGGCCGCTATGGTCCACTTAAGCCAGGTGTGCTTATCCTTCGGACCGGCATAGGACTCAACAGAAGGTACTACTTCCATGCCAATTAACCTTTATAACGCCAAGAGAGATTTGAGAGAGTGGGAGGCCATGACGGCCTCCCGGGTAGTGCGTGCTTACTGAACGATACGCTTGGCAGCGGTATCCAGTGCTTCGTCAACACCCTGACGACCGGAGGTCACGTTCTTGAGGGCAGTTTCGAAGGAAGACCAGAAACGGCTCATCTCGGGAACGGATGGCATCGGCTCGCCAGCCTGGGCGTTCAGCATGGTGGCCTTGATGTGCGGATCGGATTCCAGGGTCTTCTGGAAGGATTTCAGCGCAACGGCCCCCAGCGGCTTGTCGGCGTTAACCGGCGCCAGACCGGCATCGGTCAGCAGGTAGTTTTCCAGGAACTCGATAGCCAGATCCTTGTTCGGGCTGGCAGCGTTGATGGTGGCACCCAGTACGCCAACGAAGGCTTTGGCCGGCTTGCCGTTCAGGGTCGGCAGCGGCGCTACGCCGTACTTGATGCCGCTCTTGTCCAGGTTGCTCCAGGCCCAGGGACCATTGATCATCATGGCCACTTCGCCCTTGTTAAACTTGGCGTCCATCACACCGTAGTCGATGCCTTTTTCCAGGTGACCAGACTTGATCATCTCGGAGATGTAGCCCACGCCCATCTTGGCACCTGCATTGTTCACGCCGGTATCTTTGACGTCATAACCGGTAGCGGTTTTCTTGAAGGCGTAACCACCGTTGGCAGCCACCAGCGGATAGCTGAAATACGGGGTGTCATAAGCCCACATGATGGCGCGCTTGCCGTTTTTCTTCAGAGTCTCGTCAATCTTGGCGATCTCTTCGAAGGTTTTCGGCGGCTCGGGCAGCAGGTCCTTGTTATAGATCAGGCTGACTGCTTCCATGGCAACCGGGTAGCCATAGGTTTTGCCATCAACAGTCATGGCATCCCATGCCAGCTGTTCAAATTTGCCTTTGGTGGCAGCGTTCGGCGTTACCGGAACCAGCAAACCGGCTTTGACCCACTCACCGTAACGGTCGTGAGCCCAGAAGAAGATGTCCGGGCCGTTGCCAGTGGCGGCGGCTTGCTGGAATTTCACTTCAACCTGATCCGGGTGAGCCACAGTAACCTTGATGCCGGTTTCTGCTTCAAACTTCTTACCCACTTCAGCCAGACCGTTGTATCCCTTGTCACCGTTGATCCAGATGGTCAGCTGGCCTTCATCGATGGCAGCAGTAGCAGAGCAAGCGACGCCAAGAGTGGCCAGACCGATCAGGGATGACAGCAATTTCTTTTTCATGAGCCTTTCCTTGTATTAGTTCCGCGCTGTAAGAGCATTGTGTGCGAGATGAATATTATCCCAAGCGGCAAACGGCTCACATGACGCAACTCGCATTTTTGAAATGCAATTACGTATTTCCTTCCAGAAAGTTTTGAAAACATTTTCTTATTTCAGGGGGTTAGCGCCATTTATTGGCATATTTCTCGCCAACACAAGAAATTAAATTACCAAATAGAAATAAAAATACATGAATGAAAGGGTTTTCACCTCATTGAAAACCCTTTCACATGGATAATTCTGTTTAATTTGTTAACAAAGCACCGAGTTGCTTTCGCTACCCCCTGCCCCATTAAATAAAAAGACACCGCAGCGAACTGCGGTGTCTTTTTGCCAAAAATGAAGGCCGGATCACATTATGACTGGCGCAGCAGCTGATCCTTGAGATTGGGCGGCACCCCCTTGATGGTCAGGGTATCGGTCTGCGGGTCATAAAACACCCGGCTGTTCAACAGTTTCTGCTCAAAGCTCAAAGTCAGGCCGCCGCCGGAGCCGACAAACTTGGTCAAGCCGCGCAGGGTAGAGCGATCAGCCGGGAAACGCTCTTCCAGCTCATACTCCTGACCGATAAAGCTGTAAAAATCGAGATCGCCATCGCCGGGCAATTCCGCTGACAGCTCCTTGATTTCGATCTCTTCACCGGCGCTCGCCTGCTCGGTGCAATATTTGAAGACCTGCTTTTTATAGTCATTGCGCTCGGTCGGTTCGAGCTGGCGACTGTCGCAATAATCTTCTACCGCCTGCAGCAAGCCTTTATTTTGCACCTTGGCATCCATCCCCTCGCGGGCCCCCAGCAGATCCATAAAGAAGTCGCCCAGTTTGCGACCGATACGTCCCTTGCTGAAGGTGATATAGCGGCGCGAATCCGGTTGGGTTTTCCATTCGGTCAAATCGATGCGAGCCACCAGATTGAGTTTGCCGATATCCAGATACTGGATGTGGCGCAATTCCAGCGCTTCGCTGACGGTGACGCTCTCCTTGCCTTCCAGCAGAGCGATCATCAGGTAATCAACCCCCACATAGTTGTACTTGGCAAACAGCAGTACCCCCTGCTCGTCGAGGGCATGTTCCACCAGTTGCCTGACCAGCAGCTGGGTCATCTCCACCGAGAAGGGGACAAATTCGAGCTGCTCGTCGAGCAGTTGTTCGAGGGCGATACGAAACGCGGGTGAAGGCTGCTTGGGAGCCTCTTCACCGTCCGCCAGCTCGGCGACAGCGGCCTCGGGGTCTGCAAAAAAGCCAAAGCCCTTGCCCCCCTTGCCATTGTAAATGCGGTGCAGCTCCGCCATCAGCCCCTGTACTGCCTCGTCAGCAGGCAGAAGCTGGCTGCGGGTATCGGCGTGAGGTTGACCATCGCCGCCCTGGCGCAAGGAGTGAAGAATGATCTTGTCGATATCGAGACTCATGTCACAAAGCCATAGTGTTAGCCGAAAGGGTGAAGTATTATAAGGCGCTTTGAACCGAGATGAACTGAAGATTATGCCTATCGTATCAAAGTACAATAACGAGCAATTTGACGCCCTGATGAACGACCTGATCACCGCGCTGGAAAAGCATAAAGCGCCGGTGGATCTCAGCCTTATGGTGCTTGGCAATCTGACCACCAATATCATCAACGGTATGGCACCGGCCCAGCGCCAGGCCATCACTGAAAAGTTTGTCCAGGCCCTGACCGCATCGGTCGATAATCGCCACGACGCACACTGAGTCCCCGACTCTGTTGATTTGACGTTTCTCAACGCAGATGGATCACTATGGTCGAAACCGGTAACCCCTATCGTGATAATGTCTCTCGCCTGATCACCTGGGGGCATTGGTTCTCCTTCTTCAACATTATTCTGGCCATGCTCATCGCCACCCGTTATCTGGGTGCCATCAGCTGGCCATCGACCACGCTTGGCGTGATCTATCTCGTTGTAAGCTGGATTGGCCACTTCTCGTTTCTGAGTTTTGTCACCTACCTGTTGACGATCTTCCCGCTCAGCTTCGTGCTGCCCAAAGAGAAACCGCTGCGGTTCATCTCGGCCATCATCGCCACCCTGGCGCTGGTGCTGCTGCTGATCGACACCCAGGTATTCCGGCTGTTCAAGTTCCACCTCAACAGTCAGGTATGGCAGTTGCTGCTGGATCAGGCGCAAACCGAAGAGGGCTCAATCTGGAGCATCATCTTCGTTGCCGTGCCCACCATCTTCCTGCTGCAACTGCTGCTGTCGGCCTATGTCTGGCGCAAGATCAACAAGCGCAAGCGCCGCCAGTACGGCAATCAGGTGGGGCTGGCCCTGCTGATCTGCTTTATTCTGACCCACGTGGTCAACAGCTGGGCGGATGCGACCCTCTATCAGCCCATCACCATGCAGAGAGCCAACTTCCCCCTCTCCTACCCTATGACGGCCCGCTCCTTCCTGGCCAAACATGGCTGGCTGGATCTGGATCAGTACGAGAAGCAGGCTGCTTCCCAGGGGGATAACAGCGACAGCCGGATGCATTACCCACTGCGCCCGCTCAACGTCAACGCCCCCCTGACTCACAACAATCTGCTGATTGTGGTGGTCGACTCATTGCGTTTTGACATGCTCAACAACATCAACATGCCCAATCTGCAGCGCTATGCGGATCAGCATCTGACGTTCCGCAATCACCTGAGTGGCGGCAACGACGACCTGATGGGCATGTTCAGCCTCTTCTACGGGTTGCCCGGTCACTACTACAAGGACATCAGCAGCGACAAGCGTCCACCGGTGCTGTTTGACGAGATGTTGCGTCAGGATTACCAGTTCGGGCTGTTCGGCGCGATGGAAGATGCCCAGAAGTATCGCAAGAGCATCCTCGCCGGTCTGCGCAAACAGGTGTTTGTCTCCGAGCAGAGTGACGATGGCAAGCTGCTGACCGACTGGCAACAGTGGCTGGAGAAGCGCTCTCCCGAGCGTCCCTGGTTCTCGCTGGTCTATCTCTCGAGCCCAGGCGACTACCAGTTGCCCGCCACCATGAAGGGGCCGTTCCAACCGGAGCTCGCCAACTTCAATCCGGCGACCGCCTATCGGGCGGAGAACTTGCAAAAACTGGAGAACCGCTACAAGAACTCGGTCTTCTATACCGACCAGTTGCTTGAGCAGATGCTGACCAAATTGCAGTCGCAGGGGATGGACAGCAACACCATCGTCGTGATCACCTCCAACCATGGTCAGGAGTTCAACGACACCCGCAGCAACAGCTGGGGCGCAGGCAGCAACTACTCACCCTATCAGGTGCAGGTACCACTGGTACTGGCCTGGCCGGGGCGCGGCAGTGACGTTCGGAAACAACCAAGCAGCCATTTCGATCTGGCGCCGACCCTGATGCAGGGGATGCTGGGCGTGCGCAATCCGGCGCGCGATTACAGCGTTGGCCGCTCGCTGTTTGATACCAGCCCGCGCAACTGGCTGCTGGCCGGGGATCAGAACGACTTCGCCATCTATGAAGGGGAGACCATCACCCACTTCAACAAGCAGGGTGACTTCGAACTGCTGGAGCGCAACAGCTATCGCCCGATCAAGCACGGCACCCCGGATATGGGCGCCATGATCCAGGTGATGAACGAGCTGAACCGCTTCTATCGCAACCAGTGAAGCGCCCGTTGATGGCTTGATACCATAAAAAACGCCCCGAATTCGGGGCGTTTTTCGTTGTATAGCCGGGCCACGTTCACGACAGTTAGCCACCCCACCCTTGCGGGTACTTGTAGCCGACGAAACGCTTGGCTGCATAGGCTTTGAAAGCCGCCGAGTTGTAGGCCGCCGCCACATCTTTGGCAAAAGGCTGGTCCGCATCTGCGCTTTTCACCACCACCCAGTTGATAAAATCGTAGCTGCGCTCCAGAAACAGTCCTTCACTGAACGGGATTCCGCTGGAGGCGGCAAAATTACCGTTGATCACCGAGAAGTCCACATCCTCCCGCGAGCGGGGCAACTGCGCGGCTTCCAGCAGTACCAGCTTGAGATTGTGCGGATTGTTCACCACATCAAACTCGCTCGCCTTGAGCGGGTTTATCCCCTCCTTGAGAGTGAGCCAACCAAGATCCTGCAGCATCAGCAGCGCCCGCGCCTGATTGGTGGGATCGTTGGGGATGGCCACCGTGCTCCCCTCTTTCACCTTGTCGAGTGCTGCCAGCTTGCCGGAATAGAGTCCCATCGGACCGGTTGGCACCTGGGTAATGGGCGCCAGCGACAAGCCGCGATCTTTGGCAAAACTCTCCAGATAGGGTTTGTGCTGGAAGCAGTTCACATCCAGTGATCCGTCAGCCAGAGCAATATTGGGCGTCACATAGTCGGTGAACTCCACCAGCTTGACCTTATACCCCTTGGCCTCCAGCTGCGGCTTGATGGAGTCGGTCACCATGTCGGCAAAATCCCCCACAGTGGTACCAATCACGATCTCCTGTTTGGCCGGCAAGGGCGCATCGGCGGCAACCGCGGGAAAAGAGAGGCTCCCGACCGCCATCGCGGCAATAAAGGTGCTGGCGCCAGCAGTGGCGCGCAAGGAAACAGTCAAAGGAGAAGATAAGAAGGAACGAAACGGCATAGGGACTCCCTGTCAGGTACGCATCAAGCTATGGGACTGCGGCGGGGCGACACTCATAGATTAGGCCCCTCAAACCGCAGCAATCTAGCCATCCAAACGGCTATTTCAATTACCATAACAGAGCCATCCACCGCCGCCAAGCAATAAACCGCTGGTCCCACCCCATCACCCTTGCTGTCACCCCCGAATGCATAGCTGCTCTCACGTTGGCACACACAACCATGCCACTCACGTTCAAGAGCGCACGAGCTCCACTCGGGATTGCCCCGAATCGAGATGGCTGCGGCGAAGGAGAGTCGCGAGAGGAGTGAATTACAGATAAAAAGATCAGTAGCGAGCGGTGAGAACCATTCTCAATAGAACACATAACCAGTGTCATTGGAATACCTACCACAAACTGAATCGGATTTCTTTGAACCTCATTGCGTTTTTTGAAAATGGCTCTTTTTGAACCCCTACCACCCGTGTATAGATTTCCGTCGCACTCAGGATGGTGCGATCCAAGATGGAGTTAAAAAAATAATGAAGCAAACATCGTTAGCACTGGCGATCACAGCACTGCTGTCGACCCTGCCCAGTGCGCTCGTTCAGGCAAATGAAGGTTGTGCGCCGCTCACCGGCAAGGAGAGCGGCATGGATATCGGACGCAGCAGCACCGAGCGCTGCCTGCCAGGTACCAATCCCCTGCAGGATCAGCAGTGGTATCTGCTCAACAGCGGGCAGGATGGATTCAGCGCCCGTGGTGGTATAGCGGGCAATGATCTCAACCTCTGGTGGGCTCATCGCACCGGCGTGCTGGGCCAGGGAGTCAATGTGGCCGTGGTGGATGATGGCTTGGCTATCGCCCACCCGGATCTGGCGGAGAACGTCCGTCCGGGCTCAAAAAACGTGGTGACCGGCAGCGATGACCCGACCCCGACCGATCCGGATACGGCCCACGGCACCTCGGTCTCCGGCATTATTGCGGCGGTAGACAACGCCATCGGTACCAAGGGGATAGCCCCGCGAGCCCAGCTGCAGGGATTCAACCTGCTGGATGACAACAGCCAGCAGTTGCAGAAGGATTGGCTCTACGCCCTTGGCGACAGCGATGCCAGTCGCGACAACCGGGTGTTCAACCAGAGCTACGGCATGAGTGTGGTGGATCCCCGCTCTGCCAACTCTCTGGATCAATCCCAGCTTGATCGTCTGTTTGAACAGCAGACCCTCAAGGCGCAGGGCGCGGCCTATATCAAGGCCGCCGGCAACGGCTTCAACAAGATAGCGGCGGGCGGCTATGTGCTTAACCGCACCGGCAATGGCCCCAAATTGCCGTTTGAAAACAGCAACCTCGATCCCTCCAACAGCAACTTCTGGAACCTGGTGGTGAGCGCGCTCAACGCCGATGGCGTCAGATCCTCCTACTCCAGCGTCGGCAGCAACATCTTCCTGAGCGCGACCGGCGGCGAATACGGTACCGACTCTCCGGCGATGGTGACCACGGATCTGCCCGGCTGCGACATGGGTTACAACCGCACCGACGATCCCAGCACCAACCGGCTGCACGGCAACCCGCAACTGGATGCCAGCTGCGACTACAACGGTGTGATGAACGGCACCTCCTCCGCCACCCCCAGCACCTCCGGCGCCATGGCGCTGCTGATGTCCGCCTACCCGGATCTGTCGGTACGTGACCTGCGGGATCTGCTGGCGCGCAGCGCAACCCGGGTCGATGCCACACAGAAACCTGTGATGGTCAGCTACACCAGCAGCACCGGCAAGGTGCGTGATATGAAAGGGCTGGAAGGGTGGGAGCGCAATGCCGCCGGCATGTGGTTCAGCCCGACTTACGGTTTTGGTCTGATTGACGTCAACAAGGCCCTTGAGCTGGCAGCCAATCACCAGCCCCTCCCCCCGCTGGTACAGCTGCCATGGCAGAAGATCAATGTCACCGGCAGTGCCGCCGCCATTGCCGATGTGGGCAACAGCCCGACCAGCTCAACAACCCGCATCGCGACACCCTTGACGGTAGAAGCGGTTCAGGTGATGGTGAGTCTGGATCATCAGCGTCTGCCCGATCTGCTGATCGAACTGGTCTCCCCCGCCGGCACCCGCAGCATCCTGCTGAGCCCCTTCAACAGCCTGGTCGGCCAATCTCTCGACCAGCAGCAACTGGGCTTTGTGCGAACCAAGGGATTGCGCGACATGCGGATGCTATCCAACAAGTTCTACGGCGAATCGGCGCAAGGCCAGTGGCGACTGGAAGTAACCGACGTTGCCAACGGTACCCGTCAGGTCTCTCTGCTCAATCGCGAGACCCGTGAGCGTACCACCCTGACCGAGCGCAACAATCGCCAACCGGGCAAGCTGATCTCATGGTCCCTGCGGGTCCTGGGTCACGATGCCAACCGCAGCTAACACGCTAGGAGTATTACCATGAACAAACCTGTTACCTTGCTTCTGGCAACCCTGCTGGCCCCCCTCTCGGGACAGCTCTGCGCCCAGGAGTCCGTCACCATGGATGGCAAGCAGTACAGCACTATAGAGGTAAATGGCCAGACCTACCTCATTCCTGACAACGGCAGCAAGAAGCGGGTCGCCCGCAGCCTTGACAGCAAGGTCCCGCAACAGACCCTGCGCCGCGGTGACGTGTTGATGCAAGGGGCCGCCAGCCCCGAGCTCACCGTCAGCGGCACCCTGCTGGTGGAAGCCGATGACAACCAGGCCAGCGCGCTGGCCAGCCGGCACGGCCTGCGCTTCAAGCAGAGCAGCGGCGGCATCGCCCTGCTGGAAGCCAAGCCGGGCACCGATCTGAACGCCGTCGCCACGGCGCTCAAGCAGGAGGGGGTCAAGGTGCAGATTGAACTCGCCGGGGCCCTCAAACAGCCCAAGTGAGCCGTCCCGGGCCATTGCCCGGGCATATCAGCTGATCTTCGAGGGGGCCGCCGGCCCCCTCGCGTGTTGATCGCAGCCATCCTCATTGGCCGTCAGGCCATCCGTTTTCCCTCCTTCTCCCCTGCCCTTTCCCCTCTTGCCACCCCCACCTTTGCTTTGGCACCGCCTTTCGATGCGACCTTGCTCACAACTCGGCCCCCTTGCTCCCGCCGGCACATTTCTCGCTCCCTCGGGGCAAGGCAGCCATCGCCCGGCTTGTTAACCTGCCTGCAGCCAAACGCCGGCCCACCGGCACGTTCGGCCTTCCTTGCGATATCCAATGGCAGCCGCCAGCAGAGCGGCCCAGCCCGGGCGGATGCCTTGCGCCCGGTGTCGATATCTCCTTTGTATTTTTATTCAGACAGTTACGAGGACGTCTTCATGCCTATCACCACAAAATTGAAAGCGGTTTCACTGGGTGTCAGCCTGGCGCTGGCCGGCCTGCTGGTCGGTTGCAACCAGAATGACTCGGATCCCCTGGTCAAGGACGATGCCTATTACCGCGGCCAGGCCGAGGCCATGGTGGCCAAGCTGACCCTGAGCGAGAAGCTGGACCTGCTCTCCGGCCCCGGTTACGGCAGTGCCAACGGCGCCATCAACGTCAAGCAGGACGTGCCCGGCGTGGCGGGTTACATCAACGGCGTGCTGCGCAGCGCGGACGGCATCGACATTCCGGCCCTCAAACTGGCGGACGGGCCGGCCGGGGTGCGGATCAACGCCAACCGCGACGGTGACAGCGCCAGCTACTATGCCACCGCCTGGCCCATCGGCTCGCTGCTCGCCTCCAGCTGGGACGTCAAGCTGGTCAAGGCCGTCGGCGAAGCCATGGGGGACGAGGTGCGCCAGTACGGGGTCGACATCCTGCTGGCCCCGGGCATGAACATCCAGCGTAACCCGCTCAATGGCCGCAACTTCGAGTACTACTCGGAAGACCCCCTGCTCACCGGCAAAATCGGCGCCGCCATGGTCAACGGGGTGGAGAGCAACGGGGTAGGCACCACCATCAAGCACTACTTCGGCAACAACTCCGAGACCAACCGCAACCAGATCAACGCCATCGGCGAACCGAGAACCTTCCGCGAGATCTACCTGCGCGGCTTCCAGATAGCGGTGGACGAGGCCCAGCCCTGGGCGGTGATGACCTCCTACAACAAGATCAACGGCACCTATGTGAACGAGCGCAGGGATGCGGTGACCGACCTGCTGCGCGGCGAGTGGAAGTTCGACGGCCTGGTGATGTCCGACTGGTTTGCCGGCGACGTGGCCAACAACGCCTACAAGCAGGTGCTGGCGGGACAGGATTTGATCGAGCCGGGCAACGTCAAGGAGCAGTTGCAGCAATCCATCGAGCACGGCGATCTCGACGAAGCCAAGGTAAACGAGGCCGCCATCCACATCCTGACCCAGGTAATGAAGAGCCCCTCCTACAGCCAGCTGGCCATCAGCAACAGCCCGGATCTGACTGCCCACGCCAAACTGGCCCGTCAGGCCGGCGCCGAGAGCATGGTGCTGCTGCGCAACGAGGCCGCGGCCCTGCCGCTGGCGGCAAGCAGCACCCTGGCCAGTTTCGGCATCAATCAGATCAACACCTACAAGGGCGGCACCGGCAGCGGCGATGTGAACGCCGCCAGCACCACCACCATCGCGCAGGGACTGGCGGCACACTTCCCGGTCAACGAGGCGCTGCAGAGCTACTACCGCGATTTTTACGAGAACAACAAGGTCTATCACGAGGGGCAATTTGGCGCCAAGGGCTACTACACCTGCGCCGAGGCACCGATCAGCGGCGATCTGGCGGCGCTGATCGCCAGTGCGGCAGCCACCCAGCAAGCCGCCGTCATCAGCATCGGCCGCCAGGCCGGGGAAGGGGCGGATCGCAGCAGCGGCAAGGGGGACTATCTGCTCGGTGATGACGAACGCGCCCTCATCGACGCGGTGAGCAGCGCCTTCCACGCCCAGGGCAAGAAGGTGGTGGTGGTGCTCAATGTCAACGGCGTCATCGACACCGCCCAGTGGAGCGACAAGGTGGATGGCATCCTGCTGGCCTACATGGCCGGCCAGGAGACCGGTCACGCGGTGGCGGACGTGCTCTCCGGCGCGGTCAACCCGAGCGGCAAACTGGCCCAGAGCTTCCCGCACAGCTACGCCAGCGTACCCTCCGCCGGCACCTTCCCGGGCGAGGACACCGACGGGGACGGCGAACCGGACGATCTCTACTACAACGAAGGGATCTACGTGGGCTATCGCTACTACAGCACCTTCGAGCAGGCGGTCTCCTACCCGTTCGGCTTCGGTCTCTCCTACACCAGCTTCAGCTACACCAGCCCCGCCATCGCCAGTAATACCCTAGCGGACGGCAGCGCCGGCAACCTGGTGCTGACCGCCACCATCACCAACACCGGCGCCGTGGCAGGCAAGGAGGCGGCCCAGGTCTATGTGACCGCCCCCGAGGTCAAGCTGAAGAAACCGCTCATCGAGCTCAAGGCCTTTGCCAAGACGGCGCAACTGGCACCGGGGGCCAGCGAACAGCTGAGCTTCACCATTCCGGCCAGCATCCTCGCCAGCTTCGATGAGGCCAGCAACCAGTGGATCGTGGAGCCGGGCCGCTACAGCGCCTACATCAGCCCCTCGTCGGATGTCTCCGCCAGCACGCCGGTCAGCTTCACGGTTAGCAAGGAGATCGTGGTGAGCAACACCACGCCAGGGGCACTGGCACTGCCGACCGGGGTGGATCCCGCCAGCGTCACCACCATCACCCGCTAACAAAGGCAGGCACGGCCGGGCCCCCAGCCCGGCCTTGCCCGAACATTGCCCAGCAATGACCCGCCCACGGGACCGGCCTTGCACCGGTCCCGTTTTTATTGGCGGGCGTTGCGATAGGCCAGCGGCGTCATCCGGGTGTTGGCCTTGAAGAAGCGGTTGAAGGCGCTCTGGGACGAGAAACCGACCCGATCGCTGATGCTCTGCAGCGGTTGATCCCCCTCACCCAGCAAGCGGCAGGCTTCGCTCACCCTCGCTTCCCTCAGCAGGGTCGAGAAACTGCTCCCCTCCCCCTGCAATTTGCGATTCAGGGTCCAGCGGCTGACATTCATGGCCGCGCACACCTCCTTGAGCAGGCTCTCGTTGCTCTCCAGCTCCCCTTCCCGGATCTTGTGGCGGATCCGCTCCCCCACCAGACAGGCAAAGGGGGCCCGCTCGGCGATGTCGGCGCAGATCTGCGCCAGCTGGGCCAGTTGCAGACGACCCAGCGGCTCGTTGTAGCAGTGGCTGGGGCAGTCGAGTTGGGCATTGTCGATGGTCAGGGTGTTTTCCCCCTGCTCCCAGCGGCAGCTAGTGGCGAAGAACTGGTCCAGCAGTTGATGGCGCGGTGGCGGCCGCCCCGTGAAGCCCACCGAGACCCGAGGATCCGCCAGATAGACCCGCAAAATCCGGTAGAGCATGATGAAGTTGGGGATGGCCTGACTCGCCCCCAGGCTGGCGGGCCCCTGATTGACATACAGGTATTGGCTGGCCTGCGCCCCCCGCCGCACCCGCAGCTCGTCACAACTGCCGATGATGGGGCGATAGGCCAGCAGCATCTCTAGCGCCGCCCGCGGTGATGGCTGGTTCAGGCACAGGCTGATGAGGGGTGGATAGTGCTGGTAGAGCTGGCCGATGTCGTAGGAGAGGATGGTTTCGTGAAAAATGGCCAGATAGGGCTGCATCAGTTGCAGCATCCGGTAGTGGCTGTGGGCCGGCAGCCGGCCCTGCTCCCGCTCGATGTCGAACGACGTGAGGCCGCCCGCCATCAAAATGGCATCGGGATCGCCCCCCTGCTGCTGGCAGGCTCCCAGCATTCGTCTGATCACCTGGTTTGATACGCTCTGTGACATCCGTCGTCCAGGCCTCCGTGCTGACAGGAAATTGCTCGTGATCTCCACTTTATCGACTACTGATCCACCTCCCATCGAACAGGGTTAGGAGACCAAGGACCATTATGGGGCGGTCACAGGACGAGCAGATGTAACGGAGTGTAAAAGCACGGGCCAGCACGCATATTTACTCCCTATCGTCAGCCTCACCCATTATGAGAGAGGCAGTCCGGCAGGAATCGGACAAGAGCAGCGATAGTCAACCAGTCGCCCACCGCGATAGGGAAGAGAATCACCCATATCAGGAGGCATACGACGAGCCGACCGGGTTTCACACGGAGTCGGCCCCATCCATCTGTTGAGCTGCATGGATCAGATGTGCCCGTTCATTATTCAGAGGCGGGCGGCAGAGTTGGAAAAACTGGTGGGGTTGTGTGGATTAGCGACACGAAGCTCACTGTGACATGGAGCCAAGCCACGGGAGTGGGTGTGAAAAAGCAGATAAAAACAATGCCAGTCAGGCTTTACTGACTGGCATTAGCCTCATACCGAGGTTTTTTATCACCGGGTAATCGCCATCTCCATTCAGGAGGGCTGTTCGCCTTTGCTCTGGGCACCCGGCGGCAAGGGTTTGCGCGCCATCAACTCCAGTTCGAGCAGAGCATAGCGGTGCTCGATGAAGTCATAGACGTTGTTGGAGAGCGCCAGCTTGAAGTAGCTGATGGCTTCCTTGCGGTTGCCTTTGCCCAACTCGAACTTGCCCAGATAGAAATAGGTTTCACACAGGCGCTCGGCCAGCTCCCGGTTATCTTTCACCCCTTTCACCACATTGCCCATCAGCTGGGACGCGTTGATCTCACCGGTGTAGAGACGCACCAGATCCCAGTTCCATGCATCGTCATCGTACTTGTTGAGGCGCTCGCGCATCCGGCTCATGGCCGCAGCGGGATTGAGCTTCTGCTCGGCCAGATAGAGCCAGATCACCCGATAAGGGTCTTCCGGCTGCGCTTCGTAGAAACGCTTCATATCGGCCGCTGCCAGCTCGGGACGATTACCGTAATAGAGGGCAATACCGCGGTTAAGGTAGGCATAGTCATAATCGGGTGCCAGCTCGAGGGCTGAGTCGAATGCCTCATAGGCTTCGTCGTAGTTCTGCTGCTGTACCAGATAGACACCGATGAAGTTGTAGGCTTCAGCGAAATCCGGTTTCTCCCGCAGGGCCCTGTTGAAATCGAGACGGGCAAGGGAACGCAAGCCGACGCGATCAAACACCACGGCACGTTCATAGAACAACTCGGCCCGTTGCTCCGTGGTCAACTCCATTTCACTCAGCATCTGCCCGAGTCGGGCGAGCGCCAACTCGCTTTGGTAGGAGACCTGCAGGGGGGTCGCCAATACCAGTGAAGCAGGCTGCGCCTTGGGAACCTTAGGGGTGTTGACATGACTGCTACTGCTGCAACCCCACATGGGTAGCAGCAACAGGATACCAAGGAGGTATCCAATCCCTTTCCTGACGTTCAATGAACACTCCGACGCTTACGCTTGACCCCGCATATGGTAAAGGTCAGCCGCCACTTTGTCATGTAGCTGAGCCCCTCTCCATCAAATAAATCAGGATTCGACAGGGTATCCGGCCTCCAGCCAGCCGCGAAAACCGCCGTCAACACTGATTACGTTGCGATAACCCATCTGTTGCAAATTGTCGGCCGCCAGTACGGAGCGAAAACCGCCACCACAATAGAGATAGAGCGTGGTCTCGGGATCCGGGAACAGGGTCTCGATATCCCGCTCAATCACTCCACGACCCAGATATTGGGCTCCGGGCAGATGGCCTTTGGCCCACTCGCTCTCTTCCCGCACGTCGATCAGGTGAAACGTGCGCCCTTCGTCCTGCCAGCGCTTGATCTGGTGAACATCGGTTTCGGTGATGCGGGAGCGGATCCCGTCAACCAGCGCCAAAAAACGGGGATTGTGTTGCATGGCAAGCTCCTTTTGTTGAAATCATCTGCGTCAGCAAACGACACGCAGAGATAAGAAAAGAGCGCCATGAGGCGCTCTTCACTGTTACGGCAGGATTTCCTGTTGGTCCGCACCCTCTTTCTCTACCTGGGTGGGCAGCATGTGCTCGCGCTTGACGCCGAGGAACATGGCAAACGCACTCGCCACATAGATGGAGGAGTAGGTACCGAACGCCACACCGATCACCATGGCCACGGCAAAACCGTGGATCAGCGCGCCGCCCTTGAGCAGCAGCGCCAGCACCACCACGAAGGTGAGCCCGGAGGTGATGATGGTACGGCTCAGGGTCTCGGTCATGGAGAGATCGAGAATGTAGTCGGTATCCCCTTTGCGCACCTTGCGGAAGTTCTCCCGCAAGCGGTCGAACACCACTATGGTATCGTTCAGGGAGTAACCCACCAGGGTCATCAATGCCGCCAGCACGGTCAGGTCGAACTCGTACTGGAAGTAGGCAAAGACGCCCAGGGTGATCACCACGTCATGCACCAGCGAGAGGATGCCGCCCATGGCCAGACGCCATTCAAAGCGCACCGCCACGTAGATCAGGATACAGATGATGGAGGCCAGCATCGCCAGCGCCCCGTCAGTAGCAAGCTCGTCACCGACTGAAGGGCCGACGAATTCGACGCGTTTGAGTACAGCGCCCTCATCGAGCAGCTTGGCCGCTGCCAGCACCTCGTTACCCTGCTGCTCGACCTTGACCCCCTCTTTAGGGGTCAGACGGAACAGTACGTCACGGCTGGAGCCAAAGTGTTGCAGGGTGGCTCCTTCAATCTTCTGCTCTTCCAGAACGTCGTGGATCTTGTCCAGGCTCACCGACTGCTGGAATCCCACCTCGATGGTGGTACCACCAGTAAAGTCCAGACCCCAGTTCAGCCCCCGATCAAACAGGAAGAACAGGGCTACCACCATCAGCACGGAAGAGAAAACCACACCCGGCTTGGCATAGCGCATAAACGGGATCGGTTTTTCAAAATGTAGAATCTGAAACATTTCTCTATCCTCAGATGGGCAGCTTGTCGATACGCCGTCCACCCCAAGCCAGGTTGATAATGGCACGGGAAACTGTGATGGCAGTAAACATGGAGGCGGTCAGACCAATGCCCAGCGTCAGGGCAAAGCCCTTGATGGCGCCAGTACCGATACCGAACAGGATCACGCAAGTGATCAGCGAGGTCACGTTGGAGTCGGCGATGGTGGAGAATGCCCGATCAAAGCCCAGATGGATGGCTTGCTGAACACCGCGACCGTTGCGGATCTCTTCACGAATACGCTCGTAGATCAGTACGTTGGCATCCACCGCCATACCCAGCGTCAAGACGATACCGGCGATACCCGGCAATGTCATGGTGGCCCCAGGGATCATCGACATGATGCCGACAATCAACACCAGGTTCATGCAGAGCGCCAAGTTGGCGACCCAGCCGAACGCGCGGTAGTAGATCCCCATGAACAGCACGATCACCAGCATGGCCCAGCCGATGGCTTCCATACCGCTGTCGATGTTCTGTTGACCCAGGCTCGGGCCAATGGTGCGCTCTTCCACGATCTGGATCGGGGCGATCAGGGCACCGGCACGCAGCAACAGCGCCAGGTTGTGGGCTTCGTTGGCGTTGTCGATACCTGTGATGCGGAACTGGCTGCCAAGGCGCGACTGGATGGTGGCGACGTTGATCACCTCCTCCTGCTTGCGGAACTTGCGCTTGCCATCCGGACCAGGCTGACCGACCGGCTTGTACTCGATGAAGACGGTCGCCATCCCTTTACCGACGTTGTCCTTGGTAAAGTTGGCCATCTTGTTGCCACCCTGGCCATCCAGCTTGATGTTGACCTGGGGACGGCTGTACTCGTCGAAACCGGACTGGGCACCCACGATGTGGTCACCGGTCAGGATCACTCGCTTGTGCAGTACCACCGGACGACCATTGCGATCGGTATAAACCTTGGAACTGGGGGGAACTCGCCCTTCAGCAGCCGCCTGAATATCAGCCGCCTCATCCACCATGTGGAACTCCAGGGTCGCGGTCGCACCGAGGATCTCCTTGGCACGAGCGGTATCCTGAATACCGGGCAGTTCAACGACAATGCGTTCGGCGCCCTGCTGTTGTACCAGCGGCTCGGCCACACCCAGTTCGTTGACCCGGTTACGGATGATGGTGATGTTCTGCTCGAGGGCGTACTTCTTCACCTCCTTGATCTTGGCTTCGCTCAGACCAGCCAGCAGGATGAACTCATCCCCCTTCTGCTCGGTAGTGAAAGTCAAATCAGGGTTCTGACGACGCAGATGAGAAACGGCGCGTTCCTGATCGGCTTCGTCACGGAAGATCACCTGCACCTGATCACCGACCCGGCGTACGCCGGAGTAACGGATCTTCTGGGTGCGCAGCTCGGAGCGGAAATCCTGCACCATCTGCTCTTGCTGCTTGGTCAGTGCTTCGGCCATGTCCACTTCCATCAGGAAATGCACACCACCGCGCAGATCAAGACCCAGCTTCAGAGGCGCCGCACCGATGGCTTCGAGCCAGGCGGGAGTGGAAGGTGCCAGGTTGAGTGCGGTAATGAAGTTGTCGCCCAGCTTGTTGGCAACGATATCGCGCGCCTTCAGCTGGTCTTCGGTGTTCTTGAAACGGATCAGGATAAAACCGTGCTCGAATGCAGCATGTTTGACCGGGATCTTGGCCGCTTCAAGGGTCTCTTTCACCAGATCAAGAGTATCTAGCTTGACTTCGGCACCACGGCTGGCAGAAACCTGCAAAGCCGGATCTTCGCCGTAAAGATTGGGGGCTGCATATAGAAAACCGATGGCGATCACCAGGATCACCATCAGGTATTTCCACAGCGGATAGCGATTCAACACGCTGTGCTCCTTGGGAGATTAAAGGGACTGGATAGAACCCTTGGGCAGAACGGCAGAGACGAAGTCCTTTTTGATGGTGACTTGAGTCTGGTCGTTCAGGGCGATCACCAGGTAATCGCTGTCTGCAGCCACTTTGGCAATTTTGCCAACCAGGCCACCAGAAGTGAGCACTTCATCACCCTTGGACAAGGAGCTCATCAGATTGCGGTGATCCTTGGCACGTTTGGCCTGGGGACGATAGATCATGAAGTAGAAGATCAGGCCGAATACGGCCAGCATGATGATCATTTCCATACCACCACCCTGTGCACCCGGTGCTGCGCCTTCTGCATACGCCTTGGAGATAATGCTCATTTAACAACCTCTTATTGATGTAGATTAAAAAAACAAAATTATATGTTGTTGTTATTTAACGTCATTTTCAGCTAACGGAGGCACAGGCTTCCCTTGCCGACGGTAAAACTCTGTTACAAAGTCGTCTAATTTACCCTGCTCGATCGCGTCCCGCAAACCCTGCATCACACGCTGGTAGTAACGCAGGTTATGAATCGTATTCAGACGGGCACCGAGGATCTCGTTGCACTTGTCCAGATGGTGCAGGTAGCTGCGGCTGTAGTTCTTGCAGGTGTAGCAATCGCATTCGGCATCCAGGGTGCTGGTGTCGTTGCGGTGCTGGGCATTGCGGATCTTCACTACGCCATCAGTGGTGAACAGGTGGCCGTTGCGGGCGTTGCGGGTCGGCATGACGCAGTCGAACATGTCGATACCACGGCGCACCCCTTCCACCAAGTCTTCCGGCTTGCCAACACCCATCAGGTAGCGCGGCTTGTCAGCCGGAATTTTCGGGCAGACGTGCTCGAGGATGCGGTGCATGTCCTCTTTGGGTTCACCCACGGCCAGACCACCGACCGCATAACCGTCGAAACCGATCTCCAGCAGCCCCTTGAGGGAGACATCACGCAGATCTTCGTAGACCGAGCCCTGAATGATGCCGAACAGGGCGTTCTTGTTGCCCAGCGCATCAAACTTGTCGCGGGAGCGCTTGCCCCAGCGCAGGGACATCTCCATCGACTTGCGCGCTTCTTCATAAGTGGCCGGGTACGGAGTGCACTCGTCGAAGATCATCACGATGTCGGAGCCCAGATCGTACTGGATCTCCATGGACTTCTCGGGGTCGAGGAAGATCTTCTCGCCATTGATGGGGTGGCGGAAGTGGACGCCCGCTTCGGTGATCTTGCGAATATGTCCCAGGCTGAACACCTGGAAACCACCGGAGTCGGTCAGGATCGGGCCCTGCCAGTTCATGAAGTCATGCAGATCGCCGTGGGCACGCATCACTTCCTGACCCGGGCGCAGCCAGAGGTGGAAGGTGTTACCCAGCAGGATCTGGGCGCCGGTTTCACGCACTTCTTCCGGGGTCATCCCCTTGACGGTGCCGTAAGTCCCGACCGGCATAAAGGCCGGCGTTTGTACCACACCACGTTCGAAGACCAGTTGACCGCGACGGGCACGGCCGTCGGTGGTTTTCAGTTCAAATTTCATTGCTACCTCGGCTGCGTCAGATAAACAGTCTGACTATAGGAGGGCCGCTCACGGCCCGGTAAATAAGCTGAAGCTTATGCTTCAACCTGGCGACGGGTGACGAACATGGCATCCCCGTAGCTGAAGAAACGGTACTGTCCGACCACGGCTGCCTGATAGGCCGCCATCACGTTGTCATAACCGGCGAAGGCGCTGACCAGCATGATCAGGGTCGACTCCGGCAGATGGAAGTTGGTGAGCATGGCATCGACAATCTGGAACTGGTAACCAGGGAAGATGAAGATATCGGTGTCACTAAAAAAGGGCGCCAGCGGTTTGCCCTGTGCCAGGGTGACCTTGGCCGCGCTCTCCAGCGAACGGACCGAAGTAGTACCGACCGCAATCACCCGGCCACCACGGGCACGGGTGGCCGCGATGGCATCCACCACCTCTTGCGGCACTTCCGCATACTCGGAGTGCATGTGGTGATCTTCAATCTTATCTACCCGCACCGGCTGAAAGGTGCCCGCCCCTACATGCAGGGTGACGAAGGCCGTTTCAACCCCTTTGGCCCGAATTTTCTCAAGCAGCGGCTCATCAAAGTGCAGGCCGGCGGTCGGCGCAGCGACAGCGCCCGGCTTTTGATTGTAAACGGTCTGGTAGCGCTCCTTGTCGGCATCCTCGTCGGGGCGGTCGATATAGGGGGGCAGCGGCATGTGGCCGATGGCCTCCAAAATCTCCAGCACCGGACGCGGGTCGAGGAAGTGGATCTCGAACAGGGCGTCGTGGCGGGCGCGCATCTCGGCTTCAACGCCACCATCCATGATCATCCGGGTGCCGGGCTTGGGCGCCTTGGAGGCACGGACATGGGCCAGCACGCTGTGCTCGTCCAGAATGCGCTCGACCAGTACCTCCAGCTTGCCACCGCTGGCCTTCTGGCCAAACATGCGCGCCGGAATGACACGGGTGTTATTGAATACCAGCAGGTCACCCGGATTGAGCTGATCCAGCACATCCACAAATTGACCGTGGCGCAGGGCGCCAGTTTGACCATCGAGCTGCAACAGGCGGCTGGCAGTACGCTCTGCCATCGGATAGCGGGCAATCAGCTCGTCTGGCAGATCAAAATGAAAATCGGATACTTGCATCTTTCACCTCGGGGGGAATCGGCGGCTAGTCTAGTTATCCCCATCTTCCAAGGCAACCCAAAAGACCAAAAACCCAAGAGAGACAAGGGGTAGCGAGCAATATTGAGACACACATCCGGTTAATGATTCTTTAATGTTCTGTATTGACCCTGATCATGTTTTGCCAATGGGCACTGGGCTAGGGTGAAAGCAGATACACAAGGAGGCCCACCATGATGACCCTATCCGAAATCATGACCGAACACCCCTTCACTCTGGGTCCGTCAAACAGTGTCAAACAGGCGATGGACCTGATGCAGCAGGAGCGAATCCGCCACATTCCCATCGTCGACGAGCAGCATCATCTGCTGGGGTTGGTAACTCTCACCGATATCCTGGCCACCCGGGAATCCAAGCTGCTGCTCATCAGCCCGGAGCGGGAAGCCGAATTTACCGACAGCGTGCAACTCGACGAGATCATGACACGGCAAGTGGCGAGCGTAGATCCTCACGCCGGCATCAAGGAGGCAGCACTTTACCTGCAGCGCCACAGATATGGCTGCCTGCCGGTACTCAAAGGACGCAAGCTAATCGGCATTGTCACCGAGTCGGACTTTATTGCCGTGGCCATCAACCTGCTTGAATTGATGGAAGAGCAGGAGCCCCCAACCGACTTTTGACAGATTTTGGTGTAATTAAATTACAATAAAAGCGTTTTCAGCCGTCAAAATAAGCTGGAATGATGAAACACTTTCATTTTGACTGAAAAATTACACCAAACACTTGCCTTGTGATCTGCATCACACTATTATTCCTCTCATGCAATAGTTGCCGAGGGGGAGACGAGGGATTGTGCACCCATTATCTTCCTCTCATATGTCTGCAAGTTTGCACACCCCGTAGTTAGTCTTTGCTGTAAAGCATTTGTTTATATAGCCATTCCTTGTTTGATGACCCGGCCCTGTCGTTGCGATAGCGCCGGGATTTTTTTATCTGCGCTTTTCGGCTTCCTCCCTACCAGCACATCCCCCATCGCTGCGACCAGTTCCCTCAACCTCCTGCCCCACCTGTTTGCACCACCGTTTATCTCATCGCGTCATCGTAACTCTACACACCCCTTCTTATGCCTTGAAAAGGCGATGTAGCGCACAGATATTGAACCACGACAAGGAGTTATCTCAGTAAGCCAGAGATATTCATGTTAGGTACAGCCATAGTGAGCTATCTAATAAGTAGATTTAAGCGATTCAAAAATGCGGCTTTTATCGATTAGCGGAAGCCCTTATGATGAATCCATCGAAAGTTAAGCGCCTCGTCTGGCAAGACTCTTCAACACCAGACCGGCATATGTACATCACCAAGGAGCAATTACATGTCTACCTACATCAACACTGAAATCAAGCCGTTCAATGCTACCGCCTACCACAATGGCAAATTCGTTCAGGTGTCTGACGCTGACCTGAAAGGCAAGTGGTCCGTGGTCTTCTTCTACCCGGCTGACTTCACCTTCGTTTGCCCGACCGAGCTGGGCGACCTGGCTGACAACTACGCTGAATTCCAGAAACTGGGCGTCGAGATCTACTCTGTCTCTACCGATACCCACTTCACTCACAAAGCATGGCACGACACCTCTGACACCATTCAGAAGATCCAGTACCCGATGATTGGTGACCCGACTGGTACCATCACCCGCAACTTCGGCGTGATGATCGAAGAAGCTGGTCTGGCTGACCGCGGTACCTTCGTGATTGACCCGCAGGGCATCATCCAGATCGTCGAGATCAACGCTGGCGGTATCGGCCGTGACGCACTGGAACTGCTGCGCAAAGTCAAAGCGGCCCAGTACGTTGCCTCCCACCCGGGCGAAGTGTGCCCGGCAAAATGGAAAGAAGGCGAAGCCACTCTGGCCCCGTCCCTGGACCTGGTAGGCAAGATCTAAGCCTCCCACTTCCAAGACCGGCCCGCATAAGGGCCGGTCTGCTTTCCGGCATTGCCAAATAGGCCTGAAAGCAGACCGACTCACATTTAATGCCAACTCGCCATTACAAGAAGGAATTCGACCATGTTGGATACCAACCTCAAACAACAGCTGAACACCTATCTGCAGTACATCGTCAATCCCATCGAGATCAGCGTGTCCGGCAACGACAGCGACAAATCTGCAGAGCTGCTGGCACTGGCCAGCGAGATCGCCGAGATGTCCCCCAAGATCACCCAGACCTCTGGCACTGCCGTTCGCAAGCCTTCCATGAGTGTCGCGCCGCAGGGCCAAGCCCCGCGCGTTCACTTTGCCGGCATCCCCATGGGTCATGAATTTACCTCTCTAGTGCTCGCCCTGTTGCAAAGCGGCGGCCACCCCTCCAAGGCCGATGTGGCCGTGCAGGAGCAGATCCGCAATCTCAAGGGTGAGTTCCACTTCGAGACCTATATCTCCCTCTCCTGCCACAACTGCCCGGACGTAGTACAGGCTCTCAACCTGATGGCGACCCTGAACCCCGGCATCACTCACACCATGATCGATGGCGCCCTGTTCCAGGAAGAGGTCGCCGAGCGTCAAATCATGGCGGTACCGAATGTCTACCTGAACGGTCAACCGTTCAGCCAGGGCCGTATTTCACTCGAAGAGATCGTCGCCAAACTCGACACCGGCGCCGCCGAGCGCAAGGCTGCCGAGCTGAATGAGAAAGATCCCTACGACGTACTGGTGGTGGGCGGTGGCCCGGCTGGCGCCGCAGCGGCCATCTATGCCGCCCGTAAAGGCATTCGCACCGCCATCGTTGCCGAGCGTTTCGGTGGTCAGGTGATGGACACCGTCGGTATCGAGAACTTTATCTCCGTGCCCTATACCGAAGGCCCCAAGCTGGCCGCCAGCCTGGAGCAGCACGTCAAAGAGTACGGCGTGGAAGTGATAACCGAGCAGCGCGCCGTCGCCATCAGCAAAGATGGGTATGTGAACGTGGATCTCGCCTCTGGCGCCACCTTGAAGAGCCGTGCCGTGATCCTGGCGACCGGTGCGCGCTGGCGTGATCTGAATGTGCCGGGCGAGCTCGAGTACCGCACCAAGGGCGTGGCCTACTGCCCGCACTGCGATGGTCCCTTCTTCAAGGGCAAGCGAGTAGCTGTGATCGGTGGCGGTAACTCCGGCATCGAGGCAGCGATCGACTTGGCTGGCATCGTCGATCATGTGACTGTGGTGGAGTTCGCCGACACCCTGCGAGCCGATGAAGTGCTTCAGAAGAAGGCTCGCTCCATGAGCAATATCGACATCATCATGAGCGCGCGCACCACCGAAGTGATCGGTGATGGCAGCAAGGTGGTCGGTATGGACTACGAAGATCGCACCACCGGTGAGATCAAACACCTGGCGGTGGCGGGAATCTTCGTCCAGATCGGCCTGGTACCGAACACCGAGTTCCTGAAAGGGAGCGAGATTGCTCTGACCCGCTTTGGCGAGATCGAGATCGATACCAAAGGGGCGACCTCCCTGCCCGGCGTCTACGCCGCAGGGGATGCCACCACGGTACCGTTCAAGCAGATCATCATCTCCATGGGTGCCGGCGCCACCGCTGCACTGGGTGCGTTTGATTACCTCATCCGCAACCCAGCTCCTGAAGCGACCAAGGTTGACGCTGTGACCGTCTGATAAACCCAGCGCAACAAAAAGCCGACGCCCGATGAAGTAAACACGAGCGTCGGCTTTTTTATATCTGCATCGATGCGCAATAAAAACCCCGCAGCAAATGGCGGGGTTATTCATGACTGGACTTAAACTACGGGCATCACTCCAGCAAGAAAACAGCCTCGATATTATCACTTACCGTGATCTGCTGTTGTTGATAGCTGTTGTCCGCCATATCCGCCGCAGGTGCAGCCATCGCCATGGCCTGCACCATCTTCAGGTTGCGGCTGTAGGCGGTAATGGGCGAAGCATTGCGGTACTCCACACTGTAGACCTTGCCAAGCTTCATCCCGAACGCCTTGGCCAGAGATTCAGCCTTGGTTTTGGCATCCTCAACGGCATTCAAACGGGCCTGCTCCTTGATGACCTGCGGCGACTTCAACCCGTACTCAATCTGGGATACGGACTCCAGCCCAGCTTTGAGGGCGGTATCCATCAGGGGGCTCAATTTATCCAGTTGATAGAGTTTGACCGCCAATTGCCGCTGGGCACGGTATCCCAGCAATACCGGCTTCTTGTTCTCGCCATACTGATATTCCGGAGAGACCATCAGGTTGCCAGCCTCAACATCGCTGCGCTTGATCCCCAGCCCTTCCAGTTGGCTGAAAAAGGCTGCGACCTTGGTATCGACCTGCTGCTTGGCATTGAGGCCCTGCTTATCCAGTGCACTCACCGCCACATTGAGGGTGAGCATATCGGGTTCGGTCTTCTGCTCGGCATAACCACTCACTACCAGATGGGGCGCTTGCGGCACTTCAATCGCCAGCAGCGGAGCACTGACAACCAGAGCAGAAAGAGTAAGAAGGGGACGCCACATAGAAAAAAACCTCAATCGGAAAGATTGAGGTCATTATGCCCGTGCAGTTACGGGATTCATATATCATGCAAGGGGGGGAGCTGATCCAGTATCTGATTGGTCAGATCGAGACTGATGGTGACCACGCTGCAGACATCTGGGCTCTGCTCTACCTTATCTTGTGACGATGTCGCACCGCAGACCTGCACCTCATCATCGAAATGGAACGAGTCCCACGACAGAACATGTCCTTGCACCACCTGTCCGATATCGGTGCCACCACTTGCCTCCTCCATCGCAGACCAAGGGATGGTATCAGACGGCCCAAGCAAACTTTGTAACAACGGAGGGTGAAAACTGACCAGCGGATACTCCTGCTGACCCTGCTCATGGCCAACCAGAATCATGTTATGGGCAGACTCGGTATCCAAAACAGGCACATAGGTGATAGAGGCTGCTGCAAAGTCAACATAGAGCGAGCCCGCTACATCACCGGCCTCATTCTCTATCTCCATCCCATCCAGCCGATCACCAGCGATCGAGGCCTGATAGCCAAACTGGCCTGCGCAGGTAATGTTGCCCTGTCCATCCCAGCTATAACGGATGCCATCAATGTCGACCCAGTTGAATGACTGCATGATTACCCTCTCTTCTACGGCCGCTATCTTATCCATCCACCTTGAGAAAAAACAGGGGCCAGGCAAGCCCGGCCCCGAGACAGGGTTACGGATCAACCTTCAAGTTACCGTCATCCAGCAAGTGCTTGATGATATCCTGATTGGACCCAATCGAGGCTAGATCGAGTGAGTTCTGGAACTGGATGGTCAGTTCCGGGCTCCCACCGGCCCCGGCAGGATCTATCGTCAACGTCTTGGTCGTCGTGTTGAACTGCAGATAGTTGTCCAGCACGGCTGCCAGATCCTCGTTGTTCCCCACTGCAGGTACGCCGACCAGCAGATCTGACAGATCCAGTACATCTCCACCATTGTTGGTATCACCTAAAGTGAAATCAGTAATGGTATCGATACTGCCGTCCGCATCCCCCGCCAACCACTTGAAGGTGTCACTCTCCCCACCACCGGTCATGATATCGCTGCCAAGGCCACCGATCAGAATGTCCTTACCAAGGTCGCCCGTGAGTATATCGCTACCAGAACCACCATCCAGATAATCATCACCGACACCTCCAACAAGGTTGTCGTTCCCTTCCTGGCCAAAAAGGATATCGTTGCCACTGCCACCATATAGGGTGTCATTACCACCACTGCGGCTACTCTCCCCACTCAGCTCAGTAATATGGGTCCGGATGTAATCCACCGTCTGTTCACGTGTCCACCCATGACTGGACTCCAGCGTTTCAAATACCAGCCAACCAGAACCTTTGGGCAGATCCAGTCCCAACTCGCTGGCCAGCGTATCGGTATTGAGCACATCGCCAAACAGGATGTCATTGCCAACACCACCATCGGCCACGTCATTGCCGGCCCCCAGCAACACGGTAATCTGATCCCCCTCGGTCAGGGCTGCCGTCAACTGCTCGGCACTGGTCACAATCTGGGCATCGCCGATCGGGGCATTGAAACCCTGCTCGATCCGGATATTGTCTATCCGTACCTCAGGATTCCGGTCATTGGAGCTGTCGAGCAGTTCGAACACAAACCCGTATTGCCCGACAGGCAGTCCATCGGTTGTGATAGTGCTGTAAGCCGTCAAAACAGATGAACTAACGCCAGTAATGGTGCCCGTTTGCACTGGATTGAGCATATCCCAGACACCACCCTCGAGTTTCACCAACTTCCAGGTGAAGCTGTCGCTGCTATTAACACCATTCAAGGCATACTGGAACTGCAGACTTGCTCCGGCTTGTGCCGCAGAAACCTGGATGGCATTGGCCACGGCGAGCGCCAATATTGTCCTGTCAGAATCAGAACCGGTTCGATCATCCCGGATCCGCAAGCTTCCATTCGTAACAGTATGCGATCCCTGAGCATCACCACTGAGCACCCATCCCGAGGCGGCATTTATGCCGCTACCACTACCAAATGTGGCCAAGTCAAGGAAGCTGCCTGCCGAGTAAAACTGATCTGCCGTTTCAGTCGTGTTATCAAAGAACTTCAACAAATCCTTGTTAACATCATTGGTCACCCCGATTGCATTGACCTGGCTGATGGCACTGAGTGAAACAAAAGCATCCACCGACTCCTTGATCACCTCAAATGTGGTGCTGTTGCCTGGTCCGGCGACCTGATTGCTGTCATTGAGGTAGTAAGTCGGGTTACCATCCGTGACAAAGAATGTCAGGTTCTGGTAACCGGGAGCAGCCTTGCTACCATCATTGAACCACTGCACGGCCTGATTGAACGCGGCTTCATAGTTGGTGCCACCATTGGCAACCAGTGCATCAATGGCATTGGTCAGGTTGCTCACATTACTGGCATCAAGCCCTACTATTGTCACACTCTCGCTGGCATTCGCCGCAAAACCAATCAAGGTGACATTGATCTCACCATCATGATCTTTCAACTGGTTGGCCAAATGGGTCAGGGAGGCCTTGAGCATATTCAGTCGTGATCCAGCCATACTGCCAGACACATCGACCACCAGGGCAATATTGTAATTCTCACCCGGGATGAAATTGGTACTGGTGCCGCCGATGTCCCCCACCACAATATCGTGACCAGCACCGCCTGCAACCAGACCATCCACACTACCGTTGGAGTTGGGCACCTTGTGATCATCATCCGTGCCGGGGGTCCCGGTAGTGTCGGGGGTATCCGAGGTGTTGCTGCCCACAACCAGAATATTGGACGCGACGGGAGGCTCATTGCTCTTGACCGATACAGTAAAGTTGGCGCTGGCTTTATCTCCATCGGCATCAGTCAAGGTAGCGCTGAAATCAAGGTCAATATCAGGAGGCGTGATCTTGTCGATCACTCCGAAATTCTCGATCCTCACCGAGTCATTGCCATTCAGCACAAAGCGGACATAAAGCTGGCTGAACTCCCCATCGGGTTCTATGCTGGCCAACTGCATCGATCCTTTGAGTCCTGACAGAACAAGCTCTCCGGAATCGACGACGGTCACGCCGTCGGCAGCATAAGCCACCCACTGTATGGTGCTGGTATTGGTGTTGCCAACCCCGTAGACGTTGAAAGAGAGCCCATCAACGGCTGCCGTCGTGGATACCTTGAACCCTTCGTTATTATCCAGGTTGCCGTTCTTAATCCCGAAACCATTGTTGTTCGGGTTGAGATTATCTGCATCACTCCCCGGCAGATTCTGAGGATTATTGACGCTGCCATTGAACAGCAGACCATCGAACAGGACACCAATCCCGCCAGCAGTAACTCCGATCGTCTCAACAGGCCCACCAGCACCGAACTGTGCTCCGATCGAGAAAGTCTGGGTTGGCTGGGGAGTAACCAGTTCAAAGCTGTAAGTATTGTCGTCATTGAGTGTCAATGTATAGAACACTTTAGGTGGCTGCCCACTACCATCAATGGTTGCTACCAGAGTCTTGCCATCAGTCGACAAGGTTTCGGTGATCCCTGCCAAATCAGGCCATCCCGTCAGTTTCAGTCCACCAGTACCCAGAGGGCCATCAGCACCAAAAGAGACGCCAAACAATCCACCGGTAGTGATGTCGGCTACATTCATCACTTCCAGACTTTCGATGCCTGTGATCACGGGCATATCGTCTTCAATAACAACACTGACCTGCTTGGTATCACTCAAGTCACCATCACTGGCTGACAGGTTGAAGGTAAATGTCTTCAGTCCTTCCTTATTGTCTCCAAATTCATGATCGATGGGCCCCAGCAAGGTGACGGTATATTTACCAACCGGATCTACAGATACTTGTATGACTGGGATCCCTCCCGCTGACCCCACCAGTGTCGCAGACCCTATACCACTCCACACAACTGGTACCCCTCCAGAGCTCAGGCCAGATGGAGCAGAAAGAGTGAACGTAAAGGTATTGCTGTCGATATCTGTCACACTTGCCGTCGCATAGGTCGAAGTGCTGTCGGTAATATCGCCGGGATTGGGTGAATTGTCTGGATTGGATCCCGGCAATCCCTCCTCGGATATGCGCAGATCCGAGACAGTCAGCATGGGAGCATCGTTAGTTGCAGTGACGGTCACGGTGAAGGGCTTGTTGTCTGCCCCGCCCTCGTCCGTGGTCCCCGCCACATTACCACTCACGAC